>JBEKLG010000011.1:0-24189 GCA_050010315.1 Acidimicrobiales bacterium | reverse complement strand
ATCTGCAGGTCCTCGGCGTTCGTCAGGTACTCGCTCGTCACCCCGAACCGGCCCGAGGCGACCTGTTTGACCGCGCTCCGTCGCGAGTCACCGTTCGGATCGGCCACGTAGCGGGCGGGGTCCTCCCCTCCTTCGCCCGAATTCGAACGGGCGCCGAGGCGGTTCATCGCCACCGCGAGGGTCTCGTGCGCCTCCGAAGAGATCGAGCCGTACGACATCGCCCCGGTGGCGAAGTGCTTGATGATCCGCTCTACCGGCTCGACCTCGTCGAGCGGCACCGGCGGGCGCGGCGCCGCGTCGCCGGTGCGGAGCTTCAGCAACCCGCGCAGCGTCGCCAGGCGCTCGGACTGGTCGTCGACGAGGCGCGTGTACTGCTTGAAGAGGTCGTAGTCACCGGCACGCGTCGCCTGCTGGAGCTTGAACACCGTCTCCGGGTTGAACAGGTGGTACTCGCCGTCTCTGCGCCAGTGGTAGTCCCCACCGGACTCGATCTCCCGGAAGGCGAGCTCGCCCTCGCGGGCGCCGAAGGCGAAGTGGTGCCGGCGCGCGACCTCCTCGGCGAGCACGTCGAGGCCGACGCCACCGAGCTTGCTCGTCGTCCCGGTGAAATAGCGCTCGACGATGTGCTCGTCGAGCCCGATCACCTCGAAGACCTGGGCACCGGTGTACGAGGCGATGGTCGAGATCCCCATCTTCGACATCACCTTCAGAACGCCCTTGCCCGCCGCCTTGACGTAGTTCCGCACGGCTCTCCGCTCCGGAAGCTCGATCACGCCGCGTCGCGCCATGTCGATCACCGAGTCCACCGCCAGATACGGGTTGACCGCGGCCGCGCCGTAACTCACGAGCAGCGCCATGTGGTGCGTCTCGCGGGCATCGCCGGACTCGACGATCAACCCGGCGCGGGCCCGGGCCTTCTCCCGGACGAGGTGCTGGTGCACCGCCGATACGAGGAGGAGCGACGGGATCGGGGCGAGCTCGGCGCTGGCGTGGCGGTCCGAGAGGATGATGATGTTCGCGCCGCAGCCGATGGCGTCGATCACCTCGGCGCAGATCCGCGCCAGGGCGCGACCGAGGGCGTCGCCGCCCCCGGCCACCTCGTAGAGGCCGTCGACGACGAAGGAGTTGAACCCAGGCGTCTCGCCGTGCTCGTTGACGTAGACCAACTTGGCGAGATCGTCGTTGGAGATGATCGGGAACTCCAGGGTGATCTGGCGCGCCGAGCGGGGCGTCGGCTCCAACAGGTTCTCCTCCGGGCCGATCGTCGCCGACAGCGACGTCACCAGCTCCTCCCGGATGGCGTCGAGCGGCGGATTCGTCACCTGGGCGAAGAGCTGGGAGAAGTAGTCGAACAGGAGCCTCGGGCGCTCCGAGAGCACCGCGATCGGCGTGTCCGAGCCCATCGAGCCCACCGGTTCGACCCCGGTCCGGGCCATCGGGGCGATGATCATCCGCAGCTCTTCGTCGGTGAAGCCGAAGAGACGCTGCTGGCGGACGAGCGAACCGTGCTGCGGAAAGAGCATTTCCCGCGGCGGCAGCTCGTCGATGCTAACGAGATTCTCGGCCAGCCATTCCCCGTAGGGGTGTTCGGCCGCGAGTCCGGCCTTGACCTCAGCGTCGTCGATGATCCGCCCCGCGCCCACGTCGACGAGGAAGATCCGCCCCGGCTGGAGCCGTCCCTTTCTCACGATGCGCGCCGGGTCGATGTCGAGGACGCCGACCTCCGAGGCCATCACGACGAGTCCGTCGGCAGTCACCCAGTAGCGCGCCGGACGCAACCCGTTGCGGTCCAGCGTCGCGCCGATCACGTTGCCGTCGGTAAAGACCATCGCCGCGGGACCGTCCCAGGGTTCCATCACACAACCGTGGAAGCGGTAGAAGGCCTTGCGCGCCGGGTCCATCTCGGCGTGGTTCTCCCAGGCCTCGGGGATCATCATCAACAGGGCGTGCGGCACCGACCGCCCGCCGAGGTTCAGTAGCTCCAGCACCTCGTCGAAAGACGCCGAGTCGCTGGCGCCGGGGGTGATGATCGGCAGCAGCCGGTCGAGGTCGCCGGGGAAAAGCGTGCTCTGCAGCTGCGCCTCGCGGGCCCGCATCCAGTTGCGGTTGCCCTGCACGGTGTTGATCTCGCCGTTGTGCGCGACGAGCCGATAGGGATGGGCGAGCGACCAGGATGGAAAGGTGTTGGTCGAGAACCTCGCGTGCACAAGGGCGAGCACGCTGGAAAAACGCGGGTCTGAGAGGTCAACAAAGACCCGCCGCAGCTGTACCGACGAGAGCATCCCTTTGTAGATGAAGGTCCGCGTCGAAAGCGACGGGAAGTAGCAGTCAGCGATCGAGTGCTCGGCGCGCTTGCGGAGCGCGTACACGACACGCTCGAGTGCCATGCCTTCGAGCCGGGGCCGAGTCCCCGATTGGTCGGCAGCCAGGAAGACCTGCCAGAAACTCGGCGCCATTGTCGCCGCCGTCTTTCCCGCAGCCGACAGGTCGACCGGGACCTCGCGCCAGGAAAGAACCTCAAGGCCCTCATCGCCGGCGAGTCGCGCGATCTCGTCTTTCGCCTCTTCGGCCGCTCCGAGATCTCCCGGCAAAAAGGCGATCCCGCTCGCGTACGAGCCGACTGGGGGGAGCGCGACCCCGGCAACCGCACGGAACAGTTCGTCCGGCATCTGCACGGTGATCCCCGCGCCATCGCCGGTCTCGGGGTCAGCGCCGAACGCGCCCCGATGGGCGAGGTTCTCGAGCGCGGTGATGGCGAGCTCGGTAACCCCGTGACTCGGACCTTGCCCGAGCTGCGCCACGAAGGCGATACCACAGGCATCGTGTTCGAACCGTGGGTCGTACAAGCCTCGTTCGGTCTTGGCTTCGTTCACTTCGATCCGCTTACACCTAGGGCGACACCACCGTGCAGATTCGCCGGGTTGCCGCGACGCCATGGGCCGAGCAGTAGAACTCTACCGGAGGGCGCCCGGGCACTCGAATGCCGTGGTGCCCAGGATGCGCCGCAACGGCGCATCCTGGGCACCTGCGACCCACGGACCCGACAAAGCCCGTCTCCCCAATTCTTGGGACTGCCGACAACCTCCCCGGACAAGCGGCTGTATCGCCTCCGGCGATCACTCCCCACCATTGCCATTCGCCGCGGTCGGCGGGGCCGGCGACGGCCGGCCTCCCGCGCTGGCCGGCAGTGATTCGCCGCTGAGCGCCGGGCCGCGCCCATCGGAGGTCAACTGGAGCAGTCGTTCGTCGTCGACCGAGAGGTCGACGTACTCGGCGTGCACGGCGAGGTCGCCGATGCTCAGCTCCATGGCCGTCATCCGCAACGGGATGACGAGGGAGATGATCTTCAGCAGGATGAACGTCACGCAAGCATCCCAGGCGACGATCGTCAGAGCGGCGAGCAACTGGACCAACACGAGACCAGGATGGCCGTAGAACGCCCCGGCGACCCCGGTCGACTTTCCGCTCGCCGAGAGGTACACGACCATCTTCGGGTCGGCGAAGACGCCGACGAGGAGGCCGCCGAAGAGCCCGGCGAAGCCGTGGGTGTACACGACGCCGAGCGCGTCGTCGACCTTGCTGAACGGCCGGAAGCGGGAGAGCTTGTTGAACGCGAGCCAGACCAAGGTCGACGCGATCGCGCCGATGCAGAGCGCCCCGTAGCCGTTGACGTAGCCGGCGGCGGGTGTGATCGCAACGAGCCCGACGATCATCCCGTTGACGCTCCCCAGGAAGTTCGGCTTCTTCGGGCCGAAGTGCATGTCGATCAGGACCCAGACGAGCAGGGCGGTCGCAGTGGCGAGGTTCGTGTTCAGGACCGCGGCCGAGGCGTTGGCGCCCGCGAAATACGAGTCGCCGCCGTTGAAGCCGTTCCAGCCGAGCCAGAGCATTCCCATGCCGACGGCGACGAGCATGAGGTTCGTCGGCGGGAAGGCGCAACGGTCCTTGGCAAGACGCGGCCCGATCACCCAGGCCGCGACGAACCCGGACACCCCGGCGGCCAGGTGAATGACGTAGCCACCGGAGTAGTCGAGGGCGCCGCGGGCTGCCCAGTACCCTCCGCCCCAGAGCAGCATGGCGTTCACCGTGTAGGCGCACGTCGTCCAGGCAGGGACGAAGACGCACCAGGCCTTGAAACTCATCCGTCCGAGCACGCTGCCGAGGAAGAGCAGCGGCGTGATCGCGGCGAACACGAACTGGAAGTAGACGAGGCTCGAGGTCGGGAAGTGCATCGCCGGCATCGCTCCCTTTAGGAGCGGGATGACCGCCTGGCCCTCCTCGTAGGCGTGCGAGAGGATCGACCCCGGCAGACCGATGAACGGGCTGAGGGTCCCGTGCCAGAGGTTGAACGGGTGGCCGAAGCTCATCTCGTAGGCCCAGAGCACCCACACGACAAGGACGCTGGCGAACCCGGCAAACGCCATGAGCATCGTGTTCACGGCCCACTTCCGCTTCACGATGCCGCCGTAGAGAACGGCGATGCCGGGCAGGCTCATCAACCCGACGAGCGTGGCAGCGGTCAGCTGCCAGGCGTTATCGCCCGGATTGAGCCAATGCGGATACGGGACAAGCATCCGGCTTCCTCCGCGGACTTGACCGATCGAGCCGTTTGGTCGCCCGAAAGTTACAAAAGCCGGATTTCTACCCTGTGGCCGCTGTGAGAAGACTGTGTTTCTCGCCTGTGAACGGCCGATGAACGATGTTCAGCCTCGACGGCGCCTCCGTTGCGAAGCGTCGGTAACGGCCGGTGGCTGCCAGCCGGCATCGGCGGGATTGAGGGTCACGCCGGGTGGGACGATCTCGTCGATCCGGTCAAGCACCTCCACCGGCAGGACAACGTCCGCCGTGGCGACCAGGGTGTCGAGCTGAGCGGCGGTGCGTGGCCCGATGATCGGCGCGCTGATCACGGGGTGCTCGAGCACGAAGCCCATCGCCAGCTCGACGAGCGTCAGCCCGGCTTCCTCCGCCAGGCGGCCGAGCGCCGAGACAGCCTCCAGCTTGTGCTGATTGCCCGGCAGGGAAAGGTCGTAACGCGTTGGAATACGGGCCGACCGGCGGCTCGTGTTCGCCTTTCCCTGCCCGAAGGCTCCGGAGAGCCAGCCCCCGGCGAGCGGGCTCCAGGAGATGACGCCAATGCCGTACTCGGAACAAACCGGCAGGACGTCGCGCTCGATGGCACGGGTGAGGATCGAGTACGGCGGCTGCTCGGTGACAAAACGCTCGCGGCTCCGACGCTCGGCAACCCACTGCGCCTCGACGATTCTGTGCGCCGGGAACGTCGAACTCCCGAAGTAACGGATCTTGCCTGCCCGGACGAGGTCGGTCAGCACGCCGAGCGTCTCGTCGATGGCGCAGGTCGGATCGGGCCGGTGGATCTGGTAGAGGTCGACGTAATCGGTGCCGAGACGTTTCAGGCTCGCCTCGCATTCGGCAGTGATCCACCGCCGCGAGTTGCCGCCGTGGTTCGGGTTGTCCCCCATCGTGGCGTGGACCTTCGTCGCGAGAACGACGTCGTCGCGCCGACCCTCGGCGAGGGCCTTGCCGACGATCTCCTCGGATTCCCCTGCCGAGTAGACGTCGGCGGTGTCGATGAAATTGATCCCCCGGTCGAGAGCCCGGCGGATGATGCGCACGCATTCGCCGTGGTCGGGGTTGCCCCACGCGCCGAACATCATCGCCCCGAGGCAGAGCGGGCTGACCCGGACACCGGTCCGGCCGAGCAGACGGTATTCCATGAACCGATCGTACAAAAGGTCCGCTGCTTGCCGGGCCGCGCGATCTCGACCCCTCGTCCCGACGCGGCACCGGCCTTGTTGTGCTCGCCGGACCGTCCGCCGTCCGGTGCCTTGACCGATCTCCGCCGAACCGGACCGCCGCGGCGCCGGAACTGGCCCGCGGAGGTGCACAACCCTAGTTGGGAGGCCCCTCGGGTCCTTGCTGCGCCCGATCGCCTTCGCGGCGATCGGCCGGTCGCCCGGCGAGCGGGAGCTCGATCGTGAAGGTCGTTCCCACCCCCATCTCGCTTGCGGCACGGGCCGAACCCCCGTGGGCCTCGGCGATCGACGCCACGATCGCGAGGCCGAGACCCATCCCGCCGCTCTCGCGGGTCCGTGAGGGGTCGGCGCGGTAGAAGCGCTCGAAGATCCTCGGGAGATGTTCCGCCGGGATTCCCGGCCCGTGATCGGTGACGGTGAGCACCGCCCATTCGCCTTCGACCCGGACACCGGCGTCGACCGGTGTGTCCGCCGGCGTGTGCTCGAGGGCGTTCTGCAGAAGGTTGGCGACCGCCTGGCGCAGCCGCTGCTCGTCGCCCAAAACGACGATCGGCTCTGCAGCCTCGAAGCTGATCGGCCGCGTCGGCTCGACGACGGCCGCGTCCGCCGTCACCTCTCGCGCGATCCCTGCGAGGTCGGTCTCGGCGCGCTCAAGGGGACGGCCCTGGTCAAGCCGGGCGAGCAGGAGGAGGTCGTCGACGAGGACGCCCATCCGCGACGCCTCGTCCTCGATGCGGCGCATCGCCGAGGCGAGATCGCGCGGCCGTTCCGCGGCTCCGCGTCGGAATAGTTCCGAATAGCCACGAATCGAGGTGAGGGGGGTTCGCAGCTCGTGCGACGCGTCAGCGAGGAACTGGCGCAGCCGCGCCTCGGAAGCCTGCTGCTTGGCGAAAGCCTGCTCGATCTGGGTGAGCATCACGTTGAGGGACGCCCCCAGCCGACCGATCTCGGTGTGCTCGTCGGCGCGTTCGATGCGGCGCGAGAGGTCGCCCGCCGCGATCGCGCTCGCCGTCCGCTCGATCTCCCCGAGCGGTCGCATCCCGACGCGCACGACGGCCATCCCCAAGACGGCGAGCACGACGAGCACCGCCGCCGAGACCGCGACGTCGATCGCCACGAGCTGGTTGAGCGTCTTGTGGAGCGAGGTGAGCGGGATGGCGACGACGGCATAACCGGGGGTTCGGACAAAACCCGGAAACGGGCGGATGATCACCGGCTGGGCCAGCACCTGGTACTGGAAGGAGGGATCGCCCTCGGCACCGACCGAGAAG
Organism: Acidimicrobiales bacterium; assembly: GCA_050010315.1. Taxonomy (GTDB): domain Bacteria; phylum Actinomycetota; class Acidimicrobiia; order Acidimicrobiales; family Bog-793; genus Bog-793. The sequence goes on along the minus strand of JBEKLG010000011.1, from coordinate 17,144 downwards.
TAGCGCGGCGTCGGCGAACGCGACGGGGTGCGCAGGCTCGCCGGGAAGTTCGGCGCCGGGCCGTCGAGGCGCGCCGCGGGGGTCTCGAGCACGATCCCCGTCGAGTCGATGATCGCGCCACAGGTGCCGGGAGGGGTGTTCCGGCCGAACTCGAAGTTCCCGCCAAAGGGACTGCCACCGGGACTGAGCTGGCTCTCGACGGTTTGCAGGGCGGTCGTCAGCTCGGAGTCGACCTCGCCGAAGAGGTACGACTGGACCTGGCCGTAGATGACGACGTCGGCGACGACGAGCCCCACCCCGGCGACGAGGACAAGGCCGAGCGAGAGTCTGGCCCGCAGTGATAGCCGCCGCCACCGCCGCGCCACCGCCCGGGCGACAGCGGAGACTGGCTCGCGTCTGGCCATTGCGCCGCGCCTAGTTCGTCGCTCGGACCCGCAGGCTGTACCCGACGCCACGGAGCGTTTGAATCAGCGGCGGCCCGAGCGTGTCGATCTTCTTCCGCAAGTAGCTCACGTAGGTCTCGACGACGTTGGCGTCGCCACCGAAGTCGTACTCCCAGACGTAGTCGAGGATCTGGGCCTTCGAGAGCACCCGGCGCGGGTTCAAAAGAAAGTACCGGAGCAGCTTGAACTCCGTCGGCGTGAGCTCGATAGGCGTCTTGCCGCGGAACACCTCATGGGTCTCCTCATCGAGCTCGAGGTCGGCGAAGACGAGTCGCGAGCTGGAGCCGACCCCTTCGGCGACCCGGCGCAGTACCGCACGCACCCGGGCGACCAGCTCTTCGAGGCTGAACGGTTTCGTCACGTAGTCGTCGCCACCGAGCGTCAGCCCCCGGACCTTGTCCTCGGTCGCGTCCTTCGCCGTGAGGAACAGGATCGGCACCCGCCGCCCGTCCAGGCGGATCCGTCGCGCCACCTCGAACCCGTCGAGGTCGGGCAGCATCACGTCGAGGATCACGAGGTCAGGACGATTCGTCTCGACCTCGGCGAGAGCGGCGCGTCCGGAATTGGCGGTCGCTATCTCGAAGCCCTCGTAGCGCAGCGCCGTCGCGACGAGGTTGGTGATGTTCGCCTCGTCGTCGACAACGAGGACGCGGCTGGTTCGAGCGCCCACTTCACGATCATGCTCCTTAGAGCTGAGAAAATCCTGTGAACTTCCTGTACGGTCAGCCGGCCGAGTGGTCAGACCCTCGCCATGTTCGCGAAGCGGGCGTAGTTCGTGACGAAGGCGAGTTGCACGGCACCGGTCGGGCCGTTGCGGTGCTTGGCGATGTGGATCTCGGCCGCGCCACGGTCCGGCGAATCCGGGCTGTAGAGCTCGTCGCGGTAGATGAACATCACGACGTCGGCGTCTTGTTCGATCGCCCCGGACTCGCGCAGGTCGGCGAGCATCGGACGTTTGTCGGCGCGGCTTTCCAGTCCGCGTGACAACTGGCTCAAAGCGACGACCGGGATCACGAGCTCCCGGGCGAGGATCTTCAGCCCCCGGCTGATCTCCGAGATCTCGACCTGCCGGTTCTCGGCACCGAGACGCCCGCTCATCAGCTGGAGGTAGTCGACGACCACGAGACCGAGCCCGTCCCGGGCCCGCATGCGCCGCGCCTTGGCGCGGATGTCCATCACCGTCGCGTTCGGGTTGTCGTCGATGTAGAGCGGCGCGCCCCCGATCCGGCCGATCGCGTTCGAGATCTTCGGCCAGTCGGCCTCGAGCAGCCGGCCGTTGCGCATCCGCGTGGCGTCGACCCGCGCTTCGGCGCACAGCAAGCGCTGCGCGACCTCCAGGTGGCTCATCTCCAACGAGAAAAAGAGCACCGGCGTGCCGAGCATCGCCGCGTTCGCCGCGAGGCCCAGCGCGAAGGCGGTCTTGCCCATCGACGGCCGGCCGCCGACGACGATGAGGTTGGAAGGCTGCAGCCCCGATAGGTGCTCGTCGAGGTCCTGGTAGCCGGTCGGCACCCCGGTGATCGTCTCGCCCCGGTCGTACAGCTCCTCGAGCCGGTCGAGGCTGCGACCGAGTAGGTCGTGCAGCGAGACGATGCTGTCCGCCGACCGCCGCTGGGCGACATCGAAAACCATCGCCTCGGCCTGGTCGATTGCGTTCGTCACGTCCTCGGGTAGTCCGTAGCCGATCTCGGCGATCTCCTGTGCGACGCCGATCAGGCGGCGCAACAGCGAGTTCTCCTCAACGATGCGGGCGTAACGACCGGCGCTCGAGATCGCCGGGGTGTTCGACTGCAGCGATCCGAGCATCGCGGCGCCGCCGACCTCTTCGAGGGTCCCGGCCCGTCTCAGCTCCTCGGCGACCGTGACCGCGTCCGCAGGCTCCCCCTGGGCATAGAGCGAGGTGATCGCCCCGAAGATCTGACCGTGCGACGGCTTGTAGAAGTCCGCGGGTGAACAACGCTCGATCGCGGCGGCGATCGCGTCGCGCGAGAGCAGCATCGCCCCGAGCAGCGACTCCTCGGCTTCGAGATTGTGCGGTGGGACGCGCCCCGCGGCCGCGGGAACCACTGTTTGACGCGGGCGACGTCTGGCCTCTTCGAGCGGCTGCAACATTGTCGGGCTCACACTGCACCCGTCCGGCTGCGAATCGAAAGACCCACATCCTCGGGATAACCCCGGTCACGCTGTGGGTTTCCGGTGGAGTTCCTCGGCGATCCTGTGGGTTCCCCGGGCCGCTTGGGTCGCGGGCATAGCTTCGACCGCTCCGTCACACCGCCGAACCGTAGGGGGAGGTTGTCTCATTCGAGCCGGAACGGCACCCGCTGTGCCGGCTCTGGCAGGAAATGCCTAGCCGACGACCTCGACGGTGAGCACGAACTCGACCTCAGGGTGGAGGTGGACGCCGACTTCGTGCGTGCCTACTGACCTGATCGGCTCGTGGATGACGAGCTTGTGTCGATCGAGCACGATCGAGGTCTGGGCCTCGACCGCGGCGACGATCTCCGCTGGGGTCACCGAGCCGAAAAGCCGGCCCGCTTTGCCGGCGCGGGCCCGCACGGTGATGACGACCGGCACGAGCTGGCGCGCCGTCGACTCGGCGGCCTCACGGGCATGTTGGTCGGCGACGTCGCGGGCATGACGCATCGCGCTCGCCTGCGTGGAGATGTGGCGTGTCGCGGCGATCGCCCGACCCGACGGCAGCAGGTAGTTCCTGGCGTGGCCGTCGCTCACCTCGACGACGTCACCGCGTTTGCCGATGCCCTCGACGTCGGCCCGCAGGACGATTCTCACTCGAAGCTGTCCGATCCGTCCGGTTCGCCGGCGATGGCGAACTCGTCGGCTGCCATCTCGGAGCCGGCTTCGGCTTCGCCCTCGGTCCCGGCGGCGGGCTCAACGGTGGCGACTGCAGCCGTTGGCCGTTCCCGGGCCCGGGTCAGCCCGGACGCTCGCGCCCCGCCCCGCCCGCCGCCGCGTCCACCGGGACGCTCGCTCGTCGTTCGTTGCGTGTAGGGGAGCAGCGCAAGCTCGCGCGTCATCTTGATCGCGGTGGCAACGTCGCGCTGGTGCTGAGCGCAGTTGCCCGACACCCGGCGGGCACGGATCTTGCCTCGGTCAGACATGAACTTACGCAGCAGGTTCACGTCCTTATAGTCGACGAACTCGATCCGGTCCTTGCAGAAGATGCAGACCCTCTTCTTCGTCCGTCTGCCGTTGTCCTTCGGCATGCGACGCGTCGTGCGCTCCCGGTCGTTGTTCCTCGCCATCAGAACGGCTCCTCGTCCTCGCTGACCACGGGTTCGCTCGCCACGGTCCGACTCGCCCGCGTGCCGCCCGCGGCGGGCCTCGTCTCCCCGGCGGGACCCCGTCGTTCGTTCTTCACGACCTGCGCGGTCGCCCAGCGCAGACTCGGACCGAGCTCGTCGGCGATGACCTCGATCTTCGTGCGCTTGTCACCGTCCGGGGTTTCCCAGGAACGTTGCTCGAGCCGACCAGTGACGATCACCCGCGCACCCTTCGCAAGCGACTCGCTGACGTTCTCTGCCATCTCCCGCCAGCAGACGACGTCGAAGAAGCTCGTCGCCTCCTCCCACTCCTGAGTCTGGCGGTTCTGCCAGCGGCGGTTGACCGCGAGCCCGAAACTCGCGGTCGCCTGGCCGGCCGGGGTGAAGCGCAGCTCGGGATCCCTGGTCACGTTGCCGACGAGCACAACCGTGTTGCCGTTCGCCATCTCTCCGTCTCCGTCCTTCCTCGACTAGCTCGCCTGGGCTTCGCTCGCCGCCTCTTCAGGGCGCGCCCGGCCCGCCAACGTCTCCGGTTGGCGGATGATGCGGTGGCGCAGGACCTCGTCAGTGAGCGTGAGCGTTCGGTCAACCTCCGTGATCGCCTCAGGTTCGGCGACGACTTCAATGAAGACGTAGAAGCCTTCGGTCCTGTGCTTCAGCTCGTAGGCAAAGGTCCGGCGACCCCAGCGGTCGACACGACCAACCGAGCCGCCCCGGGAGCGCACGAGCTCGGCGACACGGTCCGTCGTCGTTCGGATGTCGTTCTCATCCAGGCCGACATCGAAGATGACGGCAATTTCGTATGGCCGCAGGGCGGCTCACCTCCTCCGGACCCGGCGTCAGCGACGCCCGGGGCCCCGGTCGCACCGGAGCAGGGGTGAATATGACCTCGTCATGGTAGCCGAAGACTCCTGAACTCCCTCCGCCTTCCTCGCTGGGGAATCTTCGCCGCCGGCAGTATCGCCGGGCCTACCGGCCCGAGTGGGCGGGTCAGCTCCGAGATTCGCCGCGCAATTCGCCCCGCAGCTGCGGCGAGGCGTGATAGGTCTCATCCGACGAGGGGTACCCGCCGGAACGCACGTCCGCGGCGAAGCTCGCGACCGCCTCGCGGGCGATCCCTGCGAGGTCCGCGTAGCGGCGGACGAACTTCGGAATTGGACCGGCAGACAGCCCGAGTAGGTCGTGCAGTACGAGCACCTGGCCGTCACAGTCAGGTCCCGCGCCGATGCCGATCGTCGGAATGTCGATCGCGGCGGTCACCCGCGACGCCACGAGGTCGGGAACGCCTTCGAGCACGAGGGCGAAGCACCCCGCCTCGGCGAGGGCCTGCGCCTCGAGCTCGAGTAACCGTGCCGCCTCGACGTCCCTGCCTTGGGTGGTAAAGCCGCCCATCACGTGGAGCGACTGCGGCGTCAGCCCGAGATGGCCCATCACGGGGATCTCGGCGTCGAGGATCGCCCGGATGGCCGGGACCCGGCGGCGTCCCCCCTCGAGCTTCACCGCCACCGCTCCGGCGCGCACCAGCGCCGCGGCGTTGCGAATCGTGTCCGCCAGATCGACGTGGTAGCTCAACCAGGGCAGGTCGCCGACGATCAGGGCGCCCGGCCTGGCACGGGCGACGGCACCAACGTGGTGAACCATCTCGTCGAGGTCGACAGCGAGCGTGTTCTCGTAGCCAAGGACGTTGTTCCCCACCGAATCGCCGACAAGGATGATGTCGACACCGGCGTCATCGACCAAGCGCGCGAACGGGGCGTCGTAAGCGGTCACCATGACGATCGGATAGTCGCCTCGTGCTCTTTTGCGCGCCGCGATCGACGGGACTGAAACGGGATCTCGCATTTCGGCCTCCTGCCGTCCAGCGCACTCGGCTGCCGGCGACTCTTCCAGGCTAGCTGAGCGACTCCGCCGGGCGTCCCAGGACCTCAGGACCACAAGGACCGGCAGTCGCGAATTAGGTCAACGGCCGGGTGCGCGCCACCGGTGAACTGAACATCCGCAGGAGGTGGTTCCAGGAGCACTTTCTGCAGACCTCGACGACATAGAAGGCAACGTCGTCACGCTGGCGCGCCAACGACCGCATCTCGCCGTCCATCCCGAGAGCCCGGCCGCCCGACGGCAACCGTGGGCCGAAGGCAAAGGCGACGTGCACGAGCTTCGACTCTCCGCAGATCGGACAGTCGACCTCGGTGAGCCGACCGAGATGGCGCGCCACACGCAGCAGCTCGGGATGGGCGTCGCAGACGTCGAGCCGGGAGAGCCGACCCCGTCGGTACTCGCGCACGACCGCGTCACGGGCCAGGCGATACTCGATCTGGCCGAGGCCCGTCGGTTGAAGGCGGCGGGCGGCGGACTCGGGCTGCGGTCCCACGCCGACAGGCTACCCGCACTCCCTCCGTCGCTCCGCGCCGGGCCGCGCCGAGCACGGTCTGCGCGGCCGGACCGCGCCGTCACGAGATCGACATATCGAGTCGATACATCGGTTGCTACTATTGCCCGGTGCTCGAACTCGCGATCCTCGGCCTGCTGAAAGAGCGGCCGATGCACGGCTACGACATCCGCCGGTCGCTGCGCGAGGACTTCGGCGTCTTATCGAACCTGTCCTTCGGGTCGCTCTACCCAGCCCTCGCCCGCCTCGAAACGGCTCAAGCCGTGCGGGCGGCCGAACCAGCACCGCCGCTGGGGCGCGGACGACACTTGGCAGACGAGGTGCCGCTCACCGGCTCGCTCACCGGCGAGCGCGCCGCCTTCGTCGCCCGCCGGGCTACCGCCAAGGCGGCCGCGGCGCTCGGCGGACGGAGCACCCGGGCGCGCAAGGTCTACGAGATCACGCCGTGCGGCGAGGAGCTCTTCGAAGAGTTGCTCGAGTCCGCCGACGGCCAGGGCGGAGACCCCCGAGGTTTCTCGCTCCGGCTCGCCTTTGCCCGCCACCTCAGTCCGCAAGCCCGCATCCGCCTGCTCGAGCGGCGACGCGGCGAGCTCGCCGAACGACTCCAGCGGGGCGAACGCTCGCTGGCGCGCCGGACGCGGCCGGTCGACGAGTACGAACAGTCGATCGCCGAGCACGCCCAGGAGACGGTCGCCAACGACCTCTCCTGGGTCGAGCGCCTGCTCGCCCGGGAGCGGACGGCGCTCGCCAGCCCGGTGGGGGACGCCAGCGTTTCGAAGCGCGCCGCGCGGCGTGCCGCGGCGGCAGCCGCGGGCAACCGCGGCGGCGGCTTGCCCGCAGGCGCCGGCGCAGGAATCGCACAGGACGCAAGACAACGGCCATGACGAAGGGAACGGCTATGACCAGCCCGAAGGGCAAAATCAAGCTCGCGGTCGCCGGGGTCGGCAACTGCGCGAGCTCACTCGTCCAAGGTGTCGAGTACTACCGGAACGCGAACGCGGACGAAACCGTACCCGGCCTGATGCACGTCTCGCTCGGCGGTTATCACGTGGGGGACGTTGAGTTCGTCGCGGCCTTCGATGTCGACGCCGAGAAGGTCGGTCTCGATCTCAGCAAGGCGATCCAGTCCGGCCAGAACAACACCATCCGGTTCTGCGACGTGCCGACAACCGGCGTGACCGTTGCCCGTGGACCGACCCTCGACGGGCTCGGCAGGTACTACCGAGAGGTCATCGAGGAGTCGCCCGCCCCACCGGTCGACATCGCCGACGTCCTGCGGCGCAGCGGCGCCGAGGTCCTCGTCGCCTACCTCCCTGTCGGTTCGGAGCACGCCCAGAAGCACTACGCCGCCGCCGCGATCGAGGCCGGTGTCGCCTTCGTGAACGCGATCCCGGTCTTCATCGCGAGCGACCCGGTTTGGGCGGCCCGTTTCGAGCAGGCCGGTCTGCCGATCATCGGCGACGACGTGAAGAGCCAGGTCGGCTCCACGATCATCCATCGCGTGCTCACGCGCCTGTTCGAGGACCGCGGAACGGTCCTCGATCGCACCTACCAGCTCAACTTCGGCGGCAACATGGACTTCAAGAACATGCTCGAGCGCGAGCGGCTGGAATCGAAGAGGATCTCGAAGACCCGCGCCGTCACCAGCCAGATCGACCGCCGGATCGGCGAGGACCGCATCCATATCGGGCCGTCTGACCACGTCCCGTGGCTCGAGGACCGCAAATGGGCCTACCTCAGGCTCGAGGGGCGCAACTTCGGTGACGTACCTTTGAACGTCGAACTGAAGCTCGAGGTGTGGGACTCGCCGAACTCCGCCGGTGTCATCATCGACGCTGTCCGCTGCGCGCGGCTCGGTCTCGACCGCGGGCTCGCCGGGCCCCTCATCGGTCCGTCCTCGTACTTCATGAAGTCACCGCCCGTGCAGTACCGCGACAGCGAGGCCTACGAACTCGTCGAGCGTTTCGCGGCGGGCGAATAGGCCAGCGGGCCTCAACCCGGGCTGGGTCTCTCGCCCTCCCACCAGGCGTCGAGTCGCCGGCCAGCCTCCTCCTCGCCGATGAGGCCCTCCTCGAGCCGGATCTCGAGGAGGAACCGGAGCGCCCGGCCGACCGCGGGGCCCGGCGGAATCCCGAGGCGCGCCATGATGGCGTCGCCGTCGAGTTCGGGACGGATCGCGTCGAGCGCCTCGCGCGCCGCGAGTTCGTCGAGTCGTTCCTCGAGCTCGTCGACGCCGCGTTCGAGTTCTCGCGCCCGCTCGGGGTTGCGTGTTGTGCAGTCTGCCCGTGTCAGCTCGTTGAGACGCGCGAGCAATGGCCCGGCGTCGCGGGCGTAACGGCGTAAGGCCGAATCGCTCCATCCCATTCTGTAGGTGTGAAAACGCAGGTGAAGCTCGATAAGGCGGCTGACGTCGTCGACCTCGCCCCTTGGGTAGCGCAGCGCCTCGAGGCGTTGACGGGCGAGGCGCGCCCCGACGACGTCGTGGTGGTGGAACGAGACCCCGTCCGGACCGATCTCCCGCGTCCGGGGCTTGCCGACATCGTGGAACAACGCGGCGAGGCGGAGGATCTTGTCGGGCCGGGTCTTGCCGACGACGGCGATCGTGTGCGCCAGCACGTCCTTGTGACGGTGGATCGTGTCCTGTTCGAGGGCGAGCGCCGGGATCTCAGGGAGGAACACGCCGGCGAGGCCGCTATTCACGACGAACCAGAGCCCGGCCTCCGGGTCCGGCAGCACGATCAGGCGGTTGAGCTCGTCGCGGATGCGCTCGGCCGAGACGATCGCAAGCCGGTCCCGCAGCGCCTCCACCGCCGCGACGAGCTCCTCGCTGGGCTCGAGCGCGTACCCGGCGAGGAAACGGGCAGCGCGCAGCATCCGCAACGGGTCGTCCGAGAACGACGCCGTCGGGTCGAGCGGGGTGCGCAGCCTCCTCGCCGCGAGATCGACGAGGCCGTCGAAGGGGTCGATGAGCGTGAGCTCGGGCAAGGCGAGCGCCATCGCGTTGACCGTGAAGTCCCGGCGCGACAGGTCGGCGACGATGTTCGTGCCGAACTCGACCGCGGGCTTGCGCGATTCCGGCAGGTACGCCTCGGCGCGATGCGTCGTGATCTCGAAACGGCGACCGGCGTGCCGGCAGCCGATCGTGCCGAAGCGCTTGCCCTGCAACCAGACCGCCTCGGCCCAGCCGGCGACGAGCGCCTCGGTCTCGTCGGGGAGCGCGTCGGTCGTGAGGTCGATGTCGGCATCCGGCCCGAACGCCTCGCCACCCCCAGGGGGACCGATGACGGCATCCCGTACGGTCCCGCCGACGATGTAGATGCGCTTGCCGGCGGCGACGAATCGGGCGGCGAGCCCCGCCGTCTCCTCGACGACGGGGCGGACGCGATCGGGGACCACGGACCGTGAGGGTAGCCTGCGGCCCGCCGCGAACAATGCATCGGCGGGGTCCCGTCTGACCTGGGAATGCGCCTGACAGTAGGCTCCCGTCGAACCGGGTTCGATCGGAGGACATCGCTACCCGTGGCTTGCTCGCAGTTGCCGAACACCGCGATCGCGACGCGACCCGTGCCTGCCACTTTCTTCGCGCGAGCGCTGGCGGCGGCTCTCGTCGCAGCGGGCGTCGTCGGCATGGCCGTCCCCGCTGCCTCCTCCGTCCCCTCGCATCACACGCACACCAGCGTCGCCCTCGTCTCGCAGACCTACTGGGTCACCGGTGCCTCGATGTTCCTCGAGGTCGCCGTGCGCTCGCCGACGCCGGAGGCGGACCTCGGCGTCAAGCTCACCGTCGACTCCCGTCTCACAAGCCGGTACGCGTTCGCCCAATCCGAGTCAGGCCAACAGACACCGAGCGAGCTCGTCCTCGACTCCACACCGATCATCCCGCTGCGCGCCCTGTCCGTCAGCGGAGCGGCCACCTTGGACGTCGGGATGAACATCCGCGTCGCCACCTCGGCCTCCTTGAAACCGAGGCCGCTCGGATCCCCCGGACTTGCGCTCGACTGCGCGGCGCTCGCCTGTGACGGCGTCTACCCCCTGGACGTGACCCTCGTCGACACTTCGAACGACACGCCGTTGCGGTCGTTCACGACCTTCCTCGTCTACGTCGCCGGCAATCCCGGGTCAATCCCGTTGCGGCTCGCGCTCGTGCTGCCCTTCGGGGCAGCACCGGCGCTCGACCCCGAGGGCAGCTCGACGTTGACGGCCCGACAGACCAGGTCTCTCGCGGGGATCCTCGCCTTGATCCGGAACGATCCCGATTGTCGGCTGACGCTCGAGCTCTACCCGCAGCTCCTCGTTGCCCTCGCCGAGGATCCTTCCCCTCGGGCCGCGACGGTGCTCGCCGAGTTGCGCGCCCTCGCCAAGCGTCGGAGCTCGTCGGGCAGGATCGAGTTCCTCGAGGCGCCCTTCACCCCGGTGAACGTTGACACACTGGTCTCGGCCGGACTGGGGGGCGAACTCCATAGCCAGCTCGCCAGGGCAGCCCGGGTCTTCGAGGCGGTGCTCTCGGCGGCTGCGCCCCGGGGCGTCTACTTCTCGACGACGCCGATCGACGACGCCGGCCTCCAGGACCTCGCCGGCGAGCACATCGTCCGCGTCGTCATCCCTGACACCGGGCTGCCGGTGATCGGGTCGATGTCCCGGACCTCGCCGTCGCGTCTCAGCCCTTCCTCGCCAGCTTCGTCGGGCGCGCCGGCCTCCGGCATCACCGCCGTCGTGGCTGATTCTGCCCTCGCGACACATTTCGCCGCTGACGTCGGCCCCGCGCTCGCCACGCATCGCTTCTTCGCCGAGGTAGCCCAGATCTACTTCGAGCAACCCTTCGGCTCACAGGCCCGAGGCGTCGTCGTCGCTCCGACGGCGGTCCCGAACTCGTCGCCATTCCTCTCTGACCTGCTCGAGGGCCTCGAGTCGAGCCCGATCGCCCAGCCTGCGACGGTGGCGTCGATCTTCTCGGCGGTCGCGCCCGGCGCGGACGGCGCACCGAGCCGTCTCGTCGCGGTGCCGGACCACACCTCGCCGTCGTACCAGTTCGTCAGCTCCCTGCAGGACGCCCACGCGATGGTCGCGACGATCGACTCGATCACCCCGAACGACACTGCCTTCACCTCCCGGGTCGAGGACGCGGTCCTCCTCGCCGAGACGTCGGGGCTCCCGCAGCAGGCGTGGAGCCATTACGCCGCGGCACCCCTCGCGGCGGTCAGACAGATCGAGCACGCCATCTCCATCGCGGGAACGAAGACCATCACGCTCACCCAGCAGAGAGCCAACGTCCCGATCACCATCGTCTCGACGTTCCCGAGCCCGATCCATGTGACCCTCGAGTTGTCGAGTAGCACGCTCGCCATCGCGGTCCGCGACTACAGCCGACCCGTGACGCTCGCGCACAAGAACTCGGCCTTCGAGATACCTGTGACGACGCGCACGTCTGGGATGTCGACCTTCACCATCGAGCTCGTGTCCCCCCGCGGCGGTTTGGTCCTCTTCCAGCACGTCTACACCGTCCGGTCCACGGCGTTCTCGATCGTCGCCGTCGCTTTGTCGCTCGCCGCACTCTTCGTGCTCGCGCTCTGGTGGCTCCGTTCCCACTTCCGCCGCAGGTTCCGGCGCACCCACCCAACCGCGGTTGGGCCCTCCCCGGCGAACCAAGGGTGAGCCCACCGACGCCAGCGAGCGACGGCGTCGGCGTCCTTGGCAGCCGGGCGCGCGCCGCCCGTCTCGCCCGTGCCTCGCTCGGCACGGGACTCGGCACCGTCGCATCCCGGCTGACCGGGCTCGCGCGTCTCGTCGTCCTCGCCTACGCCCTCGGTGGATCACGCCTCGCGGACTCGTTCAACCTCGCGAACAACACGCCAAACGCGGTTCACGATCTCGTTCTCGGGGGTGTGCTCGCGGCGACCTTCGTCCCGGTGTTCGTCGAGCGGCTCTCGACACGCAGCGAGGACGAGGCGGTCGAGTCCATCTCGGCGGTCGTCACGCTCGCGAGCGTCGTCCTCATCGTCGCGACGATCGTGTTCGTCGCGGCCGCGCCGGTGCTCATCACGCTGTTCACGTTCGGCAAGGCGACGGCCGCCGAGCACGGGGTCGCCGTCGAGCTTCTCCGTTTCTTCGCTCCCCAGCTGCTGTTCTACGGGGCGATCAGCCTCATGTCGGCGGTGCTCGCGACGCGCGACCGCTTCGGCGCGGTCGGGTTCGCCCCTGTCGTGAACAACGTCGTCGGGATCGGCGTCCTCGCGGCCTTCGCCGTGGTTGCGCGGCACGCCACGATCGCGCAGGTCGAGCACCACCACGGCCTGCTCGTCTTGCTCGGCATCGGCACCACGGCCGGTGTCGCCCTCCAGGCCTTGGCGCTCGTCCCGTCGATGCGCCGCATCCACCTCAGGCTGCGGTTCGTCTGGCGTCCCCACGATCCGGCGATCCGCATGATCGTGCGCCTGTCGGGGTGGACCTTCGGCTTCGTCATCGCGAACCAGATCGCGCTCTTCGTCGTACTCGCCCTCGAGTTCCACGTTGGGCCCGGCGCGGTCAGCGCCTACACCTACGCCTACGCGTTCTTCCAGTTCCCGTTCGCCGTCGTCGCGACGTCGGTCATCAACGTTGTCTCGCCGGACCTCGCCCGTCTGCGGACGGCACGGCGGTGGCGCGACCTCGGCGTCCGGTTCGGGGTAGCGCTGCGCCAGGTCCTCGCGCTCATCCTGCCGGCAACGGTCGGCTACCTGATCCTCGCCCGCCCGGCGGTCACACTCCTCCTCCAGCACGGCAACGAGGGGGCGGCGGCGGCCCACCTGACGGCGTCGGTGCTGGCGCTGTTCGCCCTCGGGCTTCCGGGCTTCTGCGTGTTCTTCCTGGCAACAAGGGCTTTCCAGGCGATGCAGGACACGCGCTCCGCTTTCGTCCTCTACGTGCTCGAGAACGGCCTGAACATCCTCGTCGCCGTTCTTTTGTACCGCCCGCTCGGAGTGCGAGGGCTCGCGCTCTCCTACTCGATCGCCTACTCGGTTGCCGCCGTCGCCGCGCTTTCCGTGCTGCGGGAACGGCTCGGGACGATCGGCGGCCGGACTCTCCTCGCCTCCTCGGCCCGCTCCGTCGTCTTGAGCCTCGTCATGGCGTTCGCCGTCGCCCTCGTCGCGGCGGCGACCGGCACCGGATACGGGATCAGCGGCTGGATCCGGCTTATCGTGGCGGTGGCCGCGGGAGCCGCGGTCTACCTCGGGAGCGCAGGTGTCGCAGCAACCGTCCACGACTGGCAGACTTCCCGCCGGGAGGCCCGCCGTCGATCGGGACGCGCGGGATAAACCGTGAATCCGATCCGCATCGTCACTGACAACGCCTGCGACCTGCCCGACGCGCTCCTCGCCGAGCACGCCATCACCGTCGTGCCCCTCGACGTCCGGCTCGGTGACCTCCCCGCCGAGAGCCTGCGGGGGATCTCCACTGAGGAGTTCTGGAAACTCGCCCGGCACTCGCAAGCGCTCGCCGAGACCTCGGCGCCCGCGCCGGGCGCGTTTCACGACGTCTTCGCCGCCGCGGCCGACGACGGCTGTGCGGGTGTCGTCTGCGTCACGCTGTCCTCGCGCCTTTCTGCCACCTACCAGGCGGCCCACGCCGGTGCGGAACCATTCGCCGGCAAGTTCCCCGTCGCCGTCATCGACTCGCTCACCGCCACCGTTGCTGAGGGGTTGCTCGTCCTCGAGGCCGCCGAGCTCGTCGAGTCCGGCGCGGATTTCGCCCGCACCGTCGCCACGGTCACGGCCGCGGTGCCGAGGATGTTCCTCTACGGCACCCTCGACACGCTCGAGTACCTGCGCCGGGGCGGTCGGATTGGCAACGCCCAGGCGTTCTTCGGTTCACTGCTGTCGATCAAGCCGGTGGTCGTTGTGCGCAACGGGGTCGTCGAGCCCGAGTCCCGTCAGCGCACCCGGGCCCGCTCCCTCGAGTACCTCGTGACGAAGATCGCGGCGATGCGGCCGTTGCAACGGCTGGGGGTCGGCCACGCTGACGCCGAGGACGTCGACGTCTTCCTCGACCTGCTGGCGCCGGTCTACCCCCGGTCCGAGACCCTCGTGACCTACATCGGGCCGGTCATCGGCGCCCACTCGGGCCCGGGCACGGTCGGGCTCGGCGTGATGCTCCCGTGACCGGGTCGAGTTCGTCCACCGGTGTGCGTTCTGCCGTAATCTCGCGCCCATGAACCGGGATGCGACCACCTCCGGCGACCGGGACTGGGCGGCACGGGTCGCCGCGGCCGTCGACCTGCTCGTCGGGGACGTCCGGGAACGTGTGCTCCACCCGGCGAAAGTCGCCGTGCGGGTCGTCGTGTTGGCGGCGGTCGTCATCACGCTCGTCCTCGTCGCCGTGACGGCCGGCGTGCTCGGACTGGTCCGCCTGTTCGACACATCGGTCTTCACCGGGCGCGCCTGGGCGACCGATCTTCTGTTCGGTGGAATCTTCCTCGCCGCAGGGATGTTGTGCTGGGCACAAAGCGGGCGAGCGAGGAAGAGGACGGCTGGTGACTGACGGGAAGTCCCCCGCGGCCGAGACGGCCGAGGAAACAGGGGAAGTCCGTGACGTCATCGTCATCGGGTCCGGGCCAGCGGGTCTCACCGCCGCCGTTTACGCAGCCCGGGCCGACCTGCGCCCGCTCGTCATCGCCGGCGAACCATCCTCGACGAGCGACCAGCCCGGTGGCCAGCTGATGCTGACGACCGAGGTCGAGAACTTCCCGGGCTTCCCCGAAGGCGTCATGGGCCCGGACCTGATGAAGCGGATGCGCGCCCAGGCAGAACGTTTCGGCGCCACGGTCCTTACCGCCCGGGTCTCCCGGGTCGACCTTGGGTCACGTCCGTTCGCGGTCTGGACCGACGACCCCGGGGACCGTCGACCGACCTACCGGGCAAGCTCGGTCATCATCGCGACCGGCGCCCGCGCCGTCGCCCTCGGTGTGCCCGGCGAGGCCGAGTTCACCGGGCATGGGGTGTCGACCTGTGCGACCTGCGACGGGTTCTTTTTCCGCGACAAGCCGATCGCCGTGGTCGGCGGGGGGGACTCCGCGCTCGAGGAGGCGATCTTCCTCGCGCGCTTCGCTTCGTCGGTCGTCGTCATCCACCGCCGCCAGCAGCTGCGCGCCTCGAAGATCCTCCAGGAACGGGCCTTTCCCCATCCGAAGATCTCCTTCATCCTCGACACGGTGGTGACCGAGATCCTCGGTGAAAAGAACGTGACCGGCGTGCGCCTCGCCGACCTCGCTACCGGTGAAGCCCGGGAACTCGCGGTTGACGGATGCTTCGTCGCGATCGGCCATGCCCCGAACACGGAACTGTTCCGGGGACAGCTCGAAATGGACGAGTCCGGCTACATCCGCACCCGCACCGGCACGCTGACGAGCGTCGACGGCGTCTTCGCCTGTGGCGACGTCCAGGACCGCGAGTACCGCCAGGCGATCACCGCCGCCGGGTCGGGCTGTATGGCGGCTCTCGACGTTGACCGCTACCTTGCCTCCACGGGGCGGGGTTGACCGAAGACCGCGGGAGGGAATGTCCCCGGCCCGGGCGCTGTTCTACTGAGGGCGTCTGCGGGACGATGACCGCCGTGCAGACGGGACGAAGCTAAGGAGGACGACGTGTCGGCGGCAACACCTACGGTGACGGACAGCACCTTCGACGAGGAAGTGGCTCATTCCGACACGCCGGTCCTCGTCGACTTCTGGGCCGAGTGGTGCGGGCCGTGCAAGATGATCGCGCCCATCCTCGACGAGATCGCCGCGGAGCGGGCGGGGAGCCTGCGCGTCGTCAAGCTCAACGTCGACGACAACGTCGCCACCGCCCGGCGTTTCGAGGTGATGAGCATCCCCACGCTCATCCTTTTCAAAGGCGGCGAGGTCCAGGCCCGCATCGTCGGCGCGAAGGGGAAGTCCGCGCTGCTGACGGACCTCGATCCCCACCTGTAGCGATCAGTCCCGCCCACCCGGGCGATGGCGAGCCCTGTTGGGCGGGGCGTGCCCACCTAGCATGGCCGCGTGAACCGCGCGGATCCCGCCCCCTTTGGCGGCTCGTCGCTGCTTCTGGCAAGGGGTGACTCCGGCGAAGCCGTCGCCGACCTTCAAAAGCGCCTGATCGCGCTCGGGTTCGCTGTCGACGACCCCTCGGGTGTCTTCGGCTCAGCCACCGTCGCGGCGGTTCTCGCCTTCCAGACCGACCGCGGGCTGCCTGCTAACGGTCGCTGTGGCACACAGACCTGGTCGGCGATTGTCGAGGCCGGATTCGGGCTGGGATCGCGTCTTTTGTACCGCAAGACGCCGATGCTGCGCGGTGACGACGTCGCCGAGCTCCAGAGCCAGCTCAGCAGGCTCGGCTTCGACCCCGGTCGGGTCGACGGGATCTTCGGAGACCAGACGGTCACGGCGCTCATGGACTTCCAGCGCAACACCGGGCTGGCCGCCGACGGGATCCTCGGCCGGCGCACCCTCGACGAGCTCGCGCGCTTTTCCATCCGGGCCGGCGCTTCGAGACTCGTCACACCCCTGCGCGAGCGCCTTGCGGTGGCGCGCGGCCCGTCGGATCTCCAGGGCCGGCGCTTCGCGGTCGTCGAACCGGGAGGCTTCGCGACCGGCGCGAACGCGATCTGCCGGGCGTTGCGGGACGCGGGCGCGGCGGCCGCCCTCACCTTGTCGCACCCCGACCCGTCCCGCCAGGCCGCAGAGGCGAACGCCACCGGCGTCGACTGCCTCGTCGCGCTGCTGCTCGTGCCCGAGGTCCGGTCGTGCCGCACCGCGTACTACCGGGGCTTCCACTACGAGTCCGCGGCGAGCCGCCATCTCGCCGAGCTCGTGCAGGCTGAACTGCCCGTCGCGCTCGGCATCGACGACGGCGGCATCGCCGGGATGGCACTGCCGATCCTGCGTGAGACGCGCATGCCGGCGGTCGAGATCCAGCTCGGGGCGCCGGAGGTCGTCGTCCCGAAGACCGCGGAGCTGGCCCGCGTCGTCGTCGTCGCCCTGACACGCTGGGTCGGCGCCTCCTGGGAGTGATGAGGCGC
>JBEKLG010000010.1:0-25788 GCA_050010315.1 Acidimicrobiales bacterium | reverse complement strand
CCGGCGACATCGTCGCCGAGAGCTTCCGCTCAGCAAAGAACCGGTGTCGCCAGATATCGCAACCGAGGTGACACTGGCGCTGGAGATCGAGCGCGCGCTGCAAGCGATGCCAGTGGCGCGACGCCGATGTGCCGTACTGTGCCTCGCTGCCGGCCTGTCGACGAAAGAGGCGGCAAGGGCGCTCGGAATTGCCCAATCGACGGTGCGGAAGCAGATCGAACGGGCGCGCGCTGACCTCAGGGGGGTTCTTGCTGACCAGCCGTGATGCGGATTCTCGGCCGTGTCACGGCTGCTGGGCTCCTGTGGCAACTCCCTGGCCAGGGTCAGCCCACCGGCTGCCCAATGACGACCGCGCCCGCCGGGAGGGTGACGTTCCAAGAGGGGCGACCGGCGGTGACGTTGCTCGGGCCCATGGGTGATCCGTCGGCTGCGGGATAACCCTCACACCTAGATTTCAACGAGATTCTCGTCTCTCGGGGGTTGAGGCCCGGCGCCCGCCTCGATCCGACGCGGGCCGCGTCCAGCATCCGGAGACGACGGCGCGGTGCCCGCCGACGCGATTCCCCGGCGAGCGACCGACAATCGATCGACGTGACTGGTCTCATTTCACGTCGTGACGCGGGGGAGCCACCGCGGGCGGTTTTCCTCGAAGTCCCCGATCTCGCGGGCGTGACCGAGCGTGAGCGCGACGTCGTCGAGCCCACCCAAGAGACGCTCGCGGGCCGCGTCGTCGATCGCGAAGTCGGCTGAGATCCCGGCGGCCGGCGCCTCGATGAGCCGCTTGTCGACGTCGACGGTGATCTTGAGCGCGGGGTCATGAACGACCGCGTCGAGCAATTGCCTACCGATCTCGGGTGTCACCTCGACCGGGACGAGGCCGGAACGGGTGGAATTGCTCTTGAAGATGTCGGCAATGCGGGAGCTGACAACGGCCTGGAACCCGTAGTCGACGAGTGCCCAAACAGCGTGCTCGCGCGACGAGCCGATGCCGAAGTTGTCGCCGGCGACGAGGATCACGGCTCCGTCGTGCTCCGCCCGGTTGAGGACGAACCCGGGGTCCTGGCGCCACTCGGAGAAGAGCCCGTCGCCGTAGCCGGTGCGCTCGATGCGCTTCAGCCATTCGCTCGGGATGATCTGATCCGTGTCGACGTCGGATCGGTCGAGCGGCACCGCCCGACCCGTGACGACCCGCACGGGTTTCATTGTCGATCCCTTCCGATCCTGCCTCGCCGTCTAGTCGATCGCATCGGGCGTAGCAAAGTGTCCAGCGATCGCGGTCGCGGCGGCGACCGCGGGAGAGACGAGGTGCGTCCTGCCGCCGGGGCCCTGGCGGCCCTCGAAGTTCCGGTTCGACGTCGACGCGCACCGCTCGCCGGGCGCGAGCTGATCAGGGTTCATGCCGAGGCACATCGAGCACCCTGGTTCGCGCCATTCGAAGCCGGCGGCGAGGAAGATTCTGTCGAGGCCCTCGGATTCCGCCTGCGCCTTCACCCGGTGCGAACCGGGGACGACGAGGGCGCGCAGGCCCGGCTTCACGCGGCGCCCCGCGGCGACGCGAGCCGCGGCCCGGAGGTCCTCGATGCGGCTATTCGTGCAGGAACCGATGAACACCGTGTCGACCGCGATATCCGCAATCCGCGTGCCTGGCTCGAGGCCCATGTAGGCAAGCGCCCGGGCAGCTGAATCGCGAACGTCCGGGTCGGCGATCGATTCCGGGTCCGGCACGGCCTCGTCGATCGCGACGACCTGCGCGGGGTTCGTTCCCCAGGTGACGCTGGGCCGTATCGCGGTCCCGTCGATTCGCACGACGGTGTCGAAGCTCGCCCCGTCGTCGGTCGCGAGCCGGCGCCAAGCGTCGAGTGCTCTTTCCCACTGCGCCCCCACGGGCGCGTGGGTGCGCCCTTCGATGTAGGAGAACGTCGTGTCGTCGGGGGCGACCATGCCGGCCCGCGCGCCTGCCTCGATCGACATGTTGCAGATCGTCATACGCGCCTCCATCGAGAGCGTCCGGACGACGCTGCCTCGGTACTCGATGAGGTGGCCGACGCCACCGGCCGTGCCGATCGTGCGGATCACCGACAGGGCAATGTCTTTTGCGGCAACGCCCTCCGGGAGCTCGCCCCCGATCTCGACCGCCATCGCCCTCGGGCGCTTCTGGGGGAGCGTCTGGGTGGCGAGCACGTGCTCGACCTCGGAGGTGCCGATTCCGAAGGCGAGGGCGCCGAAGGCGCCGTGCGTCGCGGTGTGGCTGTCACCGCACACGATGGTCATTCCCGGGAGGGTCAGACCCAGTTCGGGGCCGATGATGTGCTCGATTCCCTGGTTGACGTCGCCCATCGGGTAGTAGGTGACGCCGAACTCGGCGCAGTTACGCGCCAGCGCCTCGAGCTGGCGCCGGGAGATCGGGTCGCTGATCAACCCGCTGACCTCGGTCGTCGGGACGTTGTGGTCCGCCGTCGCGACTGTGAGATCCGGCCGGCGCACGCGACGGCCCGCGAGTCGCAGCCCTTCGAAGGCCTGGGGGGAGGTGACGTCGTTGACGAGGTGGAGGTCGATGTAGAGCAGGTCCGGCTCAGAACCGTCCCTGCCGGCGTGCACGACGTGGCTGTTCCAGAGCTTCTCGGCGAGCGTTTCGTGTCTCATCGGGCTCTCAGTCGACCGTGACGAGCTCGACCTCGAGCCGACCATTCGGCGCCTCGTAGGAAATGCGGTCCCCGGCGCGGTGCCCGAGGAGGGCTTGCCCGAGCGGGGACCCGACCGAGATCACGGCGACGTCGTCACGGCGCTCTTCGATCGAACCGACGAGGAAGCGCTCGACGCGCTCGTCATCCTCGTAGCGGATGCCGACGATCGAGCCGGCGGCGACCTCGTCGCCCGCCGAGGCCGTCCCGACGATGACGGCGGTGCTCAGCATCTGCTGCAGCTGGCGGATCCGCGACTCCATCTTGCCCTGGGCGTCCTTGGCCGCGTGGTAGTCGCCGTTCTCCGACAGGTCACCGAGTGCCCGTGCCGCCTCGATCGCCCGGGCGATCTCGATCCGGCCCCGCGTCGTCAGATCCTCAAGCTCGTCTACGAGCCGGGCGTGGGTCTCCGGGGACAGGTGGGTCTCGCTCACCGATCCGAGGATACCGGGTCGGGCAGCGGCGTCTGGGCGGCAATCGATGTGTCAGGGGCTATCGGCACGTGTGCGGCAGATTGACGGGGTCGCCAGCCACCCGTCAGACTTGTCGCGTCTTGGCGATCGGGCCACGGGCCGACGTCATTGAGGTGGGTGCCCGATTGGCGTGCGCCTTCTTGCCCATTCCGTGGACGACGGAAAAGACGGTGGTCGCTCGCCAGGCGATTCCCCGCCGACGTGGAATTCGGGCGAACAGAGTCGAGGGTACTTGACCACCTACAGAATCGCAGTGATCAGGGGAGACGGCATCGGACCTGACGTCGTCGCCGAGGCGCTGAAGGTCGTCGCGGCCGCCGGTGTTCGGTGCGCAACAACCGACTACGACCTCGGTGCGGACCGCTACTTGCGCACCGGAGAGGCCCTGCCCGACGGCGTGCTGGAAGAGCTGCGCGGCCACGACGCGATCCTGCTCGGGGCGGTTGGGCCGCCGGTCGGATCCGTGGATGTACCCGCCGGGGCGCTGGAGCGGGGTCTATTGCTCCGGCTCCGCTTTGAGCTCGATCTCTATGTCAATCTGCGGCCTTGCAACGGGATTCCCGGCGCCATCGCGCCTGCAGCTGACCTCTGCATCGTCCGGGAGAACACCGAGGGTCCCTACGCGGGCGAGGGGGGCCTGCTGCGTCTTGGTTCGCCCTGGGAGGTCGCGACGCAGGGCTCGGTGAACACCCGCCGCGGGGTCGAACGCTGCCTGCGCTTCGCGTTCGACCTGGCCAGGACGCGGCCGCGTCATTCGGTGACGCTTGTCCACAAGACGAACGTCCTCACCTACGCGGGCGATCTGTGGAGCCGCGCCTTTGGTGAGGTGGCCGCCGAATTCCCCGAGATCGCCACGGCGTACAACCACGTCGACGCGGCCTGCATCTACCTCGCAACAGAGGCCGACCGCTACGACGTCATCGTCACCGACAACCTCTTCGGCGACATCCTGAGCGATCTCGCTGGCGCGGTGACGGGCGGAATCGGCCTTGCGGCGTCAGCCAACCTCAACCCGGAGCGCACGGCGCCGTCCCTTTTCGAGCCGGTCCACGGGGCTGCCCACGACATCGTCGGCACCGGACGGGCGAACCCGCTCGCCGCGATCCGATCTGCCGCAATGATGGTGGAATGGCTCGGTGACGAGGGGGCGGGGGCGAGGATGAAGAAGGCCGTGCTGGACGTGCAGTCGGAAATGGCGGCACGCGGTACCTCATTGACGACGACCGCGATCGGCGACGCCGTCGCAGAAAGGTTGTGACGATGCCGCTCACTCCGACAGAGAAGATCTGGATGGACGGTGAGCTCGTGGACTGGGCTGACGCCAATGTCCACGTCCTCACGCATTCGCTTCACTACGGGACTGGGGTATTCGAAGGCATCCGCGCCTATCGGACCGCGAACGGACCCGCCGTTTTCCGTCTCACCGACCACGTCGCCCGGCTCGCCCGGTCGGCGCGGACGCTGATGATGAACCTGCCCTTCAGCGAAGCGGAGCTCTACGAGGCCGTCTTGACGACGGTGCGGACGACCGGTCTCGATGCTTGCTACATCCGACCGATCGTCTACTACGGCTACGGGGACATGGGTCTCAATCCGCTGGTCTCGGAGGTGCACGTCGCCATCGCCGCCTGGCCCTGGGCTGCGTACCTTGGCGACGAGGCAATCGCGCACGGCGCCCGGGTGAAGGTCAGCTCCTGGGCACGAAACGACCCGCGGTCGGTGCCGGCCTCGGCAAAGGCGACCGGCATGTACATGAACTCGTCGCTCGCCAAGGTCGAGGCGATCCTCGCGGGTTACGAGGAAGCCGTGATGTGCACGACCGACGGCTACCTTTCCGAGTGCACGGGGGAGAACATCTTCCTCGTCCGCCGGGGTCGCCTGCTCACGCCCCGGACCTCGACGTCCGTCGCGCTCGAGGGGATCACCGCGGAATCGGTGATGACGATCGCGGGTGACCTCGGCTATGAGGCCTTCGAGGAGTCGCTGCGCCGCTCCGACCTGTATGTCGCCGAAGAGGCGTTCCTCACCGGGACGGCGGCGGAGGTGGTGCCGATCGCCTCGGTCGACGATCGCGTGATCGGGGACGGCACTCCCGGCCCGATGACCCGCGCGATCCAGGGGGTTTTCTCCAGAGCCGTGCGGGGCGAGATTGACCAGTACAAGGACTGGCTGGACTACGTCAACTAGTCGGGGGATCGGATCCTTCCCCGGCCGATGAGGTGAGCCCAATTACCCAACCGAGATTCGTTCCGATCGCGCGGGCCGACATGGTGCGGCCCGGGTACCGTCTTGGTCCGCCGCGCCCGTGGCGCGCCGACCGGCCCGCCGACTTTCGGGCTGGTCCACCCCCGACCGGCCGCGGCACGGGGACCGCCGGGCCCGACCAGGGCTTCGCCTTGCTCCTGGCTGAGCGCCTGGCGGACCGGCTCGTGCTCGCACCCGGGGAGCGGCGGGAGGATGTCATCGCCGGCGCGGTAGGCATCGCGCTGCGGCGTGCCAGCCTTTACGGTCGCGCCCCGGTGCTCGCCGACATCGAGTTCGCGCTTGCGATCTTCGGCTACCTCGCCGCGGCGCCGGCCGAGCTCGTCGAGTTCCGCAAGGCGTTGTTCGACGGCGTGAGCAACGACTACTGGGCGCAGCGTGAGCTTGCCAACGAGGTCCCGGAGGCGACGCTTCGGCGCACAGCTTCGGAGGTCGACGTCTCCGTGTCGGGGTGGCAAGTCCTAGTTGGGGGGTGAGTTCACCGGCCCGCGGGGACGGCCATCGCGACTTGCGCCTCGGGATCGATGCGTCCGGGCTTGCCCTCCTGGATCTCGAGAGCCTCGGTGCGGCGTCGACAATCCGCCTGCCGACCCCGCCGAGAAGGCGCGGATGGCGAGGATCGAGCCGGCGGGTCGCTCCTCGGGCAGGCCGTCAGCTCGGCGGGGCGGCGAGTCTTTCGGCGCGCCAGCGTGACCGGGCGAAAAGGAGCTGGACGTCTGAGATCCGCCGCTCGCTGAACGCGGCCTCGCAGTAGCAAAAGTAGAAGTCGAAGAGCAGGTGAACTGACTCGTCGAAGCCGAGCGGCTTGAGCTCGTCGGCGTGCGCCTCGAGTCCGGCCCGCCAGCGGCGCAGCGTCTCGGCGTAGTGCGACCCGATGTCATCGAGGGCCACGAGCCCGAGGTCGGTCACCTTCGACGTCGTCTCGAGGATGGCCGCAACCGAAGGCAGGCAACCCCCCGGGAAGATGTAGCGCTTGATGAAGTCCCTGCTCTGCTTGGCGCGGGCGAAGTACCGGTCGGCGATGACGATCGCCTGTAGTGCCATCAGCCCGCCCGGCTGGAGGAGGCCCGCGCACTTGGCGAAGAACCTGGGGTACTGGCGCCAGTCGACGGCCTCGATCATCTCGATCGAGACGAGCTTGTCAAAGCTCCCATCCAGGTCCCGGTAGTCGCTGTTCAGCACCGTGACCCGGTCGGCGAGGCCCGCACGCGCGACTCGGTCCGTGGTGAGCTCGAACTGTCGGCGCGAGAGCGTGGTCGTCGTCACCCGACAGCCGTACTTACGCGCCGCGTGGATGGCGAAGCCACCCCAACCGGTGCCGATCTCGAGCACGTGGTCGACGGCGGTGAGCCGCAAATTGTGACAGAGGCGGTCGAGCTTGGCGACCTGTGCCTCATGAAGCGACGTCTCGACCGAGTCGAATAGCGCACAGGAGTAGGTCATCGTCTCGTCGAGGAAGAGGGAGAAGAACTCATTGCTGAGGTCGTAATGGGCGCGGATGTTCCGGCGGTCCGCGGCGCGCCGGCCGGGTCGTTCGAGGAACCGGACCCGTGCCCAGAGCAACGGCGCCAAAAACCGGTGCACCATTCGCTGGGGGCGTTCCGTGGCCTCGAGGTTGCGGATGATGACGCGGACCATCACGACGAGGTCATCGAGGTCGTCGACCGACCATTCCCCCGAGAAGAAGCCGCGTCCGAGCCCGCTGCTTCCGCCGGTGGCAACGGCGGTCCATGCCGCGGGCGACCGCACGGTGATCTCGGGGACCGCCAGACCGTCGACCGGCTTGCCGAACACTCGCCGCTCGCCGTTTTCGGTGATGGCAAGCGCGCCGTCGTGCAGCGATTCGAGCAGGCGGACGAGGACCGCCCGGGAGAGCCTGTCCCGCAGGCGGCGACGGCTCGCGGTCTTCGAGAGCCGCGGGACGATCGTCGCCGCGGCGGGGGAATCGGCGCTGGCCTGGGTGACGTTGCTGGGCATCTCCCAACCTAGGCACCGCGGACTTCGGGTCGTCAAGGCGCGCGGCCGCGAGTCATCTTTCAAGGCGGTGACCGCGGCCCTGGAGGCAGCAGCCGAGCTGTCACGGAGGCGCCGAATCGGCGCGATGCTTGGCACGCGCCCCTCCCGATGTCTTTGACCGCCGCGACGGGCCATTCTCACCTCGCGCTGATGCTGAACGCCTCCGACCTCGAACTCGCCGCCGGTGCCCGGACACTCCTTCGGGGTGCGACGTTCCACGTCGGTCGGGGTGATCGGATCGGCCTCGTCGGCCGCAATGGCGCCGGCAAGACGACGCTCACCCGCGTCCTCGCGGGCGAAGCGCTGCCGGCGAAGGGGTCAGTCCGACGTGGCGGCGCGGTCGCCTACCTCCCCCAGGATCCGAGGACCGGGGATCTCGACGAGATCGCCGGCCACCGGATCCTGTCGGCACGTGGGCTGGTGCGGATCCGTGACGAGCTCGCCGAGGCGGCCGCGCAGATGGGCACGTCCGCCGCGGGCGACAACCAGGACGCGATGGCCCGCTACGCGCGGGCGGAAGCGCGGTTCGCTGCGCGGGGCGGCTGGGCGGCGGAGTCGGAGGCTGCCTCGATCGCCTCGAGCCTCGGGTTGCCGGCGAACGTGCTCACCCAGCCGCTCGGCACGCTGTCAGGCGGCCAACGGAGGCGCGTCGAGCTCGCGCGGGTCCTGTTCTCCGGTGCGCCGACGCTGCTCCTCGACGAGCCGACGAACCATCTCGACGCTGATTCGATCGCCTGGCTCCGGACCTTTCTCCGTGCCCACGAGGGAGGCTGTGTCGTCATCAGCCACGATGCCGTCCTGCTCGAGGCGACGGTCAACCGCGTCTTCCACCTCGACGCGACCCGGGCGACGCTCGACATCTACAACGTCGGCTGGCGCGCCTACCTCGAACAACAGGCGGCCGACGATCGCCGGCGTGCTCGGGAGCGCGCCAACGCCGAGCGGAAGATCGCCGCGCTACGCGAGCAGGCTGACCGGATGCGGGCCAAGGCGACGAAGGCCGCGGCCGCGCACAGCCTCGATCGGCGCGCGGCCGGTCTCGTGGCGGGACTGCCGGCGCTGCGTCGCCGCGAGAAGGTCGCGAGAATCCGTTTTCCCGATCCGTCCCCTTGCGGCAGAACGCCGCTCGCGGCGAGCGGGCTGGCGAAGTGCTTCGGCTCGGTGGAGGTATTCCGGGGAGTCGACCTCGCGGTCGACCGTGGGGCGCGGATCGTCGTGCTCGGACTCAACGGGGCCGGCAAGACGACCCTGCTGCGCGTGCTCGCTGGGATCGAGCCCGTCGACGCGGGTGTCGTCGCTGCCGGGCACGGCTTGTGCCTCGGCTACTACGCGCAGGAACACGAGACGCTCGACCCGGACGCGTCTGTCTTCGCCAACGTCCGAACCGCCGCCCCACCGGCGATGACCGATGTCGAGCTGCGGCGCGTCCTTGGCGCGTTTCTCTTTAGCGGCGAGCGGATCGACCAGCGAGCTGGCACCCTCTCCGGCGGGGAGAAGACCCGGCTCGCGCTGGTTTGCCTGGTCGTTTCTCCGGCGAACGTCCTGCTTCTCGACGAGCCGACGAACAACCTCGACCCGGCGAGCCGAGCCGAGGTCCTCGCGTCGCTGCGACGTTACGCAGGGGCGATCGTGCTCGTCACCCACGACCCCGGCGCTGTCGAAGCCCTCCGGCCAGAGCGGGTCCTGCTCATGCCCGACGGCGTCGAGGACTACTGGAGTGACGACCTCGCCGATCTCGTCGCGCTCGCCTGAACGCTCCAGATGGTGTTCGGCAAGTGTCGGGACCAAGCTCTTGGTGCGAACGAGCAGGGCGGGACCCGCCGCTAACGTTGACGTCGACGCCGCCGGCCCGGTTTCTCAGCAACTTCCCAGGCAGAACGCAGACGTCTCCGAGGTGGAGATACCAAGCTCAACCGGAGAACAGAACGCCGACGGCGCCAGATGCCGCGAGGCGACGTGGAGAACGAGGAAGACACCGATGGATGAGATGAGGGACGCCCCGATTCCGCCGCAGGGCGGGGGGGTGACACCGCAGAGTGGCGGCGCCGCTCAGAGTGGATGGGTGCCGGTCAGCCCGTCTTTCGATCCCCAGGGGCCGACGTCGGCGGAGCCGGCAGGTGTGGGCTCCGAGGGGTGGAGATGGGTGCCACCGCAGCCCGCGGTGAGCGGCGAGGGTGTGCCCCGCCGACGCAGCGGATGGAGCGTCGCCACGCTCTTGGTGATCGTCGCGTTGCTCGCCGGCACGCTCGGTGCCGGTCTCGAGGCCGTGTTGCGCGGCAATCAGCAGTCGAGCCTGCCCGCGGCGACCTCACCGCGAACCGCAACGAGCGGGACCGCGCTAGCGGGCCCCAGCGCGGTCACGCAGGTTGCCGCCGCCGTCGACCCGGCCGTCGTCGACATCCGCGTCAACGTCGCGAACGAGGCCTCGGCCGGTGCCGAGCAAGCCGCCGGGACGGGAATGCTGATCACGCCTTCTGGTGACGTGCTGACGAACAACCACGTCGTGGCGTACGCGACGAGGATCCTGGTGAGCGTCGCCGGCCATGGCACCTATACCGGCAGAGTCCTCGGCGTGGACGTGACCCAGGACGTCGCTCTTTTGAAGCTCGTCGGTGCGCCGGCGAACCTCCCCCACGTGAAGTTCGGGAACTCGGCGCGGGTCAAGGTCGGGACGCCGGTCGTGGCGATCGGCAACGCGCTCGGTCTCGGCGGCAAGCCCGCGGTGATCAGCGGGACGATCACGGCCGTCGGCCGCACGATCACGGCGAGCGACGTGCTGGCTACCACGGCCGAAGAGACGCTGCACAATATGTTGCAGACCGATGCGCCGATCGTGTCGGGCGACTCGGGCGGCCCGCTCGTCAACCTGAACGGCCAGGTGATCGGGATGGACACCGCCGCACAGCCGAGTGCCGCGACCGGTGGGACGGAAGGATTCGCGATCCCGATCAACGAGGCGCGAAACATCGCGCTCAAGATCAAGCACCGGCGCTCGTCGAGCCGGATCCAGATCGGCGAGACCGCATTCCTCGGCATTCTGGCCGGCGAGCCGTCCCCGTACACGCAGAACCCCCTCGGCTTCCCGACCGGTGTGACGGGGACGACCCCGGCGCCGGCAGGGGTGTACGTCAGCGGGATAATCGCCGGGAGCGCGGCCGAGCGGGCGGGCATCGAAGCGGGCGACACGATCACCGCGATCGACGGAAGGGCGACCACGACGAACAAGGCGCTGCTCGCGGCGATCGAATCCCACAAGCCGGGTGCGTCGATCACGGTGACCTTCGTGGACACATCTGGCGCATCCCACACCGCCGTCGTCAACTTGACGGGGATCGTGCGCTAGACGAGGTGCGACCGCCAGAGAACACCTCGGGCCGGGTGGCCCGAGGTGTTCTCGTCTCTATCCCGTGACGGGTGGCAGCAGCCGAGGTGTGACGAGCGGCGAGATCGGCGCCCGCTTCGCTGCGCCGTGGCGACCGGTCGGCCGCATCGCTCCGTCACCGTTGCCTGCGAGCTGCGGCGGGCGGATCGGACCGGGGAGGGCGGCCGGACCACGCCCGGCGGGCGCTGCGGGTGCGCCCGCGCCGGCCTGGCATGGTCCCGCACGGCGCTGCCGGGCGCGCCACCGGCTCGTGGGGCGGGAAGTGGCGCTACAACTGGTCGGGCTTCGACAACGCGCGAGTATTGGCCAAAGGAAGGTGTCGGGATGCGCATCATGATCGTGGCGCCGCCGTGGCTGCCCGTTCCGCCCCCGGCCTACGGCGGGACCGAGGCCGTCCTGGACGGGCTCGCCCGAGGGCTGCACGCGGCCGGTCACGACGTGCTGCTGTTTACGACGGGAGAGAGCACCTGCCCGGTTGAGCGCCGTTGGGTCTTTGAGCGCGCGATCGGCGTCGGCGAAGGTGGAGCGGCTCAGGAGCTGCGGCACGTCGTGCACGCCTACGAGATCGCGTCCGAGTTCGACGTTGTGCACGACCACACGCTGATCGGGCCGCTCTATTCGGAACGGTTCCCGAACCTTCGTGTCGTCACGACGAACCACGGTCCTTTCGAGAGCGATCTCATCGACTTGTACCGGATCGTCTCCGATCGCGTCCCCGTCATCGCGATATCCCGCCACCAGGCTTCGGGCGCGGATGACGTGCCAATCGCGGCGATCATCCACCACGGCGTCGAGGCCTCGGAGTTCCCGGTCGGCGACGGTTCCGGGGGATACGCGCTTTTCCTCGGCCGGATGAACCCGGGTAAGGGAGCGCACGTCGCGGCGCATGTCGCTCGCGAAGCGGGGATCGAGTTGCACATTGCGGGGAAGTGCCACGAGCAGCTCGAGATCGACTATTTCGAGTCAACGATCAGGCCACTGCTCAGCTCTGGCGTCGACTACCTGGGCGAGGTCGACGACAAGGCGAAGCTCGAACTGCTGGGCGCCGCGAAAGTGCTGCTCAACCCCATCTCCTGGCCCGAGCCGTTCGGCATGGTCATGATCGAGGCGCTCGCTTGCGGCACGCCTGTGATCACGACGCCCTGCGGCGCGGCCCCAGAGATTGTCGACGACGGGGTCACGGGATTCGTCCGGGCGGGCGAGCCGGCGCTCGTCGATGCCCTGAGTCGCATCGAGGAGATCGACCGCCGGCGCTGTCGGGACGCGGTGCTGGGGCACTTCTCGAGGCGGCGGATGGTGGACGAGCACGTCGACTTGTACCGGCGCGTCGTCAGCGGCGAATGGTAAGCGAATTCCCGCTGGACGGACCCGGCGTCATCTGCCCCGGATGGCGACAGACCGGCGAGGGCCTCGGGTCGCTTCGCCCGTGAAGACGAACGCCTGGGTCTTTGCTGGTGGTCAGCCCGCACCCGGTGGGATCGCGGGCAACACGGTCACCCTTGTCGAGGGGACGAGCTTCGTCATCTCGGCGCCGAACGGCGACATCGACCCCGGTGGCCCGCAGGGCCTGTTCTATCGGGACACGCGATACCTGTCGGGCTGGCAGCTGAGAATCGACGACACCCCTGTCGAGCCGCTGGCGGTCGTCCCGAGCGACCCCTTCGCGGCGCGGTTCCTCGGCCGAGTGCGGCCGCGCGAGGGCCGGGCCGACAGCACACTCTTCGTCGTTCGCGAGCGCCTTGTCGGCGACGGGATGCAGGAGGACCTCGTTCTGCGGAACCTCGGCGCCGAGACGACCGCCTGCTCGATCTCTCTCGAGTTCGCAGCCGATTTCGCCCACCTGTTCGACGTGAAAGAAGGTCGCGCCCAGTCTCGGGGCGAGACAGAGGTCGTCTCCACGGAGTCCGAGGTCGTGATCGCGCACGTCTACCATGGAAGATCGCGCCGGACCGCGGTGCAACTGCCCCGAGGGTCATCGGCGTCTTCCCGCATCATCGCGATCGACGCGGTCGTGCCCCCCCGGGGCGAGTGGCGGGCCTGTTTCGAGATCGAACTCGCGATGGACGGCGAGCAGGTGGAACCGCGCTACCGCCGGGGTGATCCGATCGACCGCTCGGTGTCCGCAACGCGTCTGCGTTCCTGGGAACGGGCGATGCCGAAGGTGGAGAGCGAAGACGAGGACATCAACCGGACGCTTGCTCGCAGCATCCCCGATCTCGGCGCGCTGCGGATCTTCGATCCCGACGAGCCGGGTCTGGCGGTCCTCGCGGCGGGTGCGCCCTGGTTCATGACGCTTTTCGGACGCGATTCGCTCATCGCTTCGTGGATGACGCTCGGGTTCGACCCGACGATCGCGGTCGGCACGCTGCTCGCCCTGGCGCGCTTCCAGGGCGAGCGGGTCGACGCCCCGAGCGAGGAGCAGCCGGGGCGGATCCTCCACGAGATGCGTTCCGGCATGAGCGGCGCCGCGGCGCGGGGTGAAGAGTCCATCTACTACGGGTCGATCGACGCGACCCCGCTCTTCGTCATGCTCCTCGGCGAGCTCGAGCGCTGGGGCGTCGACGGCGGGATCATCGACCGATTGCTGCCGCACGCCGACCGGGCGCTCGACTGGATCGACCGCTACGGCGACCGTGACGGCGACGGATTCGTCGAGTACCAGCGGTTGACAGACCGCGGTCTCGTCCATCAGGGCTGGAAGGACTCCTTTGACGGGGTCAACTACGCGAACGGCCGGATTGCCGAGCCCCCGATCGCGCTCTGCGAGGTGCAGGGTTACGTCTACGCCGCCTTCCTCGCTCGGGCCCGTCTCGCGAGGTCCCGGGGCGACGCCGAGACGGCGGAATCGTGCGCCGCCCGCGCCCGGCGGTTGAGGATCGCTTTCAATGAGCACTTCTGGCTCGGTGACCGGGGCTATCTCGCGGTCGGCCTCGATGCCGAAAAGCGCCCGGTCGACGCGTTGACGTCGAACATCGGTCACTGCCTGTGGACCGGCATTGTCGACGAGTCGCATGCGGCGGCGATCGCCGCGCACCTCGTTTCCGAGGAGATGTTCACAGGCTGGGGCGTCCGCACGCTCGCGAGCTCGATGGGCGCATACAACCCGGTGAGCTATCACAACGGCTCGGTGTGGCCCCACGACAACGCGATCGGCGCGGCGGGGCTGATGCGCTACGGCTTCGTCAGCGAGGCCCAGGCCATCGCCAACGGCCTGTTCGACGTGGCGGCGGCGTTCGGCGGTCGGCTCCCCGAGCTCCTTTGCGGGTTCGCGCGGGACGAGTTCGCCACGCCGGTCGGGTATCCGACCTCCTGCTCCCCGCAGGCCTGGGCCTCGGCGACGCCCTTCAGCCTGCTGCGCACCTTGCTGAGACTCGACCCTTCGGTTGGCGAGGCCATGGTCTGGCTCGCGCCTCAGCTCCCGGCGTCGTTCGGCGATGTGAGGATCGGACCCGTCCCGATCGGCAAGAGCCGCGTGACGATCGAGGCCAACCGCACCACCGCGAACCTCCGTGGGCTCAGCGACGACCTGACGCTCGTAGCCGCGCCCCGTTCGCTCGATCCACCCTGAGAGCGGACGCCGGAGCGCGGCCGGGGAGCATCACCACAGCTTGTCCCGCAAGACTGGGCGGGAAGGGTTCTCCAACAGACGACCGGAGGAACTCGTGGAACGAATCGGCGCAGCGCTCATCGCCGAAGAACGCCCGGTGTTCGAGGCGTGGCTCGACTTCCCACGGGCGACGCTGGCCCTGAAGTGCGAAGGCCTTTTTCCGGAACAGCTCTCGACGCGGCCGGTCCCGCCGTCGAGCCTGTCCCTGGTGGGCCTCGCCCGGCACATGGCAGAGGTGGAGCGCCGCTGGTTCCAGCGGTGCCTGGCGGGAGACGATGTCCCGCCCCCACAGCACCGACGCCGAACCGGACCTCGACTTCGACGGCGGGTCCCGGACAACGCACTGGAATGCCTTTCGACCTGGGAAATCGAGTTTGGCGCCTCTCGCTCGGCCGCGGCGTCGATCGACTCGCTCGGCGAGACCGGTGCAAGATCGTGGCGGCGTGACGAGGTCTCGGCTCGGTAGATCCTTGTCCACGTGATCGAGGAGAACGCCCGGCACAACGGTCACGCGGACTTGCTGCGCCAGGCGATCGACGGCGCCGACGGCATCTGAACGACGGCTTCTCGCCGGAGCGGGCGGGGAACGGCTCGAAAGGGCCCGTCGGGGTCTTCCCGGCCTCGTTCGCCCCGCATTGGCCCACCCAGTCGCATCCCCGACGGGAGAGCACCCGTGGGTCATACTTGTCACCGGTTGACGTGGGAGAAGTCACGTGACGGAGACGTCGAACTTCGGTACTACGCGGCGCGAGAGCCACGACTCGAGCTCGTTCTACGGCCGTTTCACCGCTCCGGCGTTATCCGATGACGACGAGGTCTTCTCCTGCCCGATTGCCGACTCGATCATCCTCGGCGATTCCCGCGACATGGCGAGCGTGCCGACGAAGTCCGTCGCTCTCGTCTGTTCCTCGCCCCCCTATTTCTCAGGGAAACGGTACGAGGAGGACATGGGGCGCGGTCACATCCCCGCGACATACGCCGAGTACCTCAGGCAACTCGCCGAGGTCTTCGCCGAGTGTCACCGTGTCCTCGAGCCCGGTGGCAGGATCGCGATCAATGTCGCCAATCTCGGGCGCAAGCCCTACCGCTCGCTCTCGGGCGATGTGACGCGCATCTTGCAAGACGACCTCGGTTTCCTGCTGCGAGGCGAGATCATCTGGCAGAAGGCCGTCGGCGCGAGCGGTAACTGCGCGTGGGGTTCGTTCATGAAACCGTCGAACCCGGTGCTCCGGGACGTGACCGAGCGAGTGGTCGTCGCGAGCAAAGGCCGCTTCGACCGGGCTTTGGACGTCAAACGGAGGGAGTCGCTGGGACTTCCGCATAAAGCCACGATCTCGAAGGAAGACTTCATGGCTTGGACACTCGACGTCTGGCACATTCCGGCAGAGTCGGCGACGCGGGTCGGGCACCCGGCTCCTTTCCCCGTCGAGCTGCCGCGTCGTCTCATCGAGCTCTACACCTACCAAGGTGACGTCGTGCTCGACCCGTTCATCGGTTCCGGAACGACGGCGGTCGCCGCGCTGGCGATCCGTCGCCACTACGTCGGGTACGAGACCGATCCCGACTACGTCGAGCTCGCCGGACGCCGGGTTGCCGAGGCGCTCGAGGCTCGAGAGCGGGACGCCGCTTAGGAGCAGCTATGGAGGGGGTCATGCCGGAGGGTCGGACTGAGGGGCTGAAATCCCGTTACGACCCGGGGAGCGCCGCCGACGAGCTCGATCTTGTCAAGCGGGTGGTCGCGCTGGCGAACGGGGGAGGAGGCGAGATCCGACTCGGCATCGAAGCACGCCACGGGCTTCCGGGCGCTGGCGGGGCCGGGACCCACTTCGACGCCGCGACGCTCGCGAGCCTCATCGAGCGGTACGTCGCGCCGGACCACGTCGAGGTCTCGACAAGTCTCGAGAAGGCCGACGGCTCCGGTGGGTGCGCGGTCGTGATCACGGTTCGTCGGCACGAGGCGCCCCCAGTCGTGTTCTCGAGGGATGGTCGCTACCGGCATGAAGGACGAGAGGTCGCGGTCTTCCGGCGGCACACCGTCGTGAGCTGTCACGGCACGAAGACTGAACTCGCCACCCGTGCCGATTACCGCCGGTGGACGGACGCCGCCGTCCGAGCTGAGCGCAAGCGCATCCTGGAGAACCTCGGCTTGGTCGTCTCGCTTCCGCCCGGCGCCGCGATCCAGGTCGTGACCGGTTCCGGCGAGGCGAGCTCCGAGCCTCGGGTCCTGCTCGACCGGTCCGTGCGAAGCTGGCGCGCCGATCCCTCGAAGCTCCTCAGCCGCCAAGACCTCCTCGTGCTATTCCTGGCGAGGAGGGGATTGACCCTTGAGCGTGCCGACGGCGAGCTGATCCTCCACAGCGCGCTGCGCCGCCGACCGACGCTGTGGTTCTGGGTCGACTCGATCCATCCGGATCAGGTCCAGCTGGCAAGGGTTCTGCTCGAAGCTGTGGCCGGCAGCGATCGTGACCGATCCGACGCGGCGTCATCGATCATCGACCTCTCTGCCCTGCTGCTCGATCCGGCGCGTCACGAGGAGATCGTTGCGGCGCTCGGCTCGTCGCGCTACAAGCACTTCCACGACGCCGCGGCGCGGGGCGGCGACCGGCACGGTGTGCTGACCCGGCTCGACCGGCTGCGTGACCGGAAACTCAGCGCCGGACCGTTGCGAACCGCAGAGCAGAACGACATCGAGGAAACCGCAGACGAACTGGGCCGTGCGCTCCTCGGGGGAGCGCCGTCGAACGCCGCCGCCAACCGCCTGCTCGGACCGCTCGGCTTCGAGCTCATGTTGCGCCATCGCCCCGAACTCCTCGCGGCACTCCGCGTCGCGCCGGCGAACGGTTAGGACAGGCCCGCACCGCTTTCCCCGGCCGCGGCTTTTTGGCCCTGAGGCGCCGTCGGATCGGCGCGAGCGCACTCGCGGTGCCACTTGGGGAGCTGATCGACCGTTTCGTCCTGGGGGCGGAGGCGGCGCGCCCTTTGAGAGCCCCGGCGGCCGAACCTACAGTGAGGTCGTGCTTGTCGTGGCGGGCTCGCCCGGGCTCGATCGCCACCAAGTCCAGTATGGACATCCGGAGCGGCCGAGCCGTGTGCAGGCCGCACTCGACGGGATCGAAGCCGCGGGTCTTGCGGACGCCGTCATCTTCCTCGAAGCGCGCCGGGCGACCGAGGCCGAACTCGCCCGCGTCCACCGGCTGTCGTACCTGCGAGCGTTGCGGGAGTTCTGTGCGGCTGGCGGTGGTGCCCTCGACCCTGACACCTACGTGAGCGAGGGCACGTGGGACACGGCGTTGCTCGCCGCGGGTGGTGTGCTCGCCGCGGTCGACGCGCTCAACCATGGGATCGGCGACGCGGCCTTCGTGGCAGCGCGCCCGCCGGGGCATCATGCCCTGGCAGACAGGGCGATGGGTTTCTGTGTCGTGAACAACATCGCTGTCGCCGCAGCCAAGCTCGCAGACCAGGGCGAGCGCGTCCTCATTCTCGATTGGGACGTCCACCACGGGAACGGGACCCAGTCGGCCTTCTGGGACGACCCGCGGGTGCTCTACGTCTCGATCCATCAGTCGCCGCTGTTCCCCGGGACCGGTCGCGCCGAGGAGATCGGCGGGCCGAACGCTCGCGGCTTGAACCTCAACGTCCCCTTGCCACCTGGCGCGACGGGAGATGTCGTCGAAGAGGCGTTCGACGACGACCTCGCCCCAGTGGCGGACGCATTCGCACCCACGTGGGTTCTCGTCTCGGCGGGTTTCGACGCCCACCGGGCCGACCCGCTCGCCGATTTCGCGCTCACCTCAGGCGACTTCGCCAACCTCGCGCGACGCGCTCGCGAATTCGCCCCCGGTGACGGTCGGCTCGTATTGGTGCTCGAAGGAGGTTATGACCTCGACGCCTTGCGGCTTTCCGTGGGCGCGAGCCTCGCGGCCCTGCTCGGGGTGCGGTTCGAGGCCGAGGCGGCGTCGTCCGGGGGGCCCGGGGCCGAGGCGGCGCGCCGGGCCCGCGAGCTGCACGAACAGGCTCGTGAGCGCGGTGCCGACTTTGCCGGCGGTCCGATTGCCGGGCGCCCGCCACCGCAACCCGGCGAATGAGGAGCTCGGTTCACCCCGGCGGGTCGCGCCGCGGCTCCACCGGGATTGATCTGTCAAGTCGGGCGGCCCGGTGCCGGCGACCGTCGTCAACCGCGGGGACAACGTCCGTCCGGGGCGGTGGCCGTTCCCCGAAGTCTTCCACCGCCCGGACGACACCTTCCCGTCGGCCGCGAGGTACCCGTGGCGTTTGACGGCGGTCGGAGGACGACCGACCTGGGTTGCCTCGCTTTCCTCCTCTCGTCGGGACGGTCCATTGGGTAAGGTCAATCTGGGAGAG
Source organism: Acidimicrobiales bacterium (assembly GCA_050010315.1). GTDB lineage: Bacteria > Actinomycetota > Acidimicrobiia > Acidimicrobiales > Bog-793 > Bog-793. The sequence continues at coordinate 7,005 of JBEKLG010000010.1, read as the reverse complement.
AAGGCTTCTTAAGTCGAGGGAGCGGGGCCGATGCGTTTCGTGAGGAGACGGGCCGGCATTGTGGCCTGCACCGCCTTCGTGCTCGCCGGGACCGTTCTCGCGGCCTGCGGGAACGCCTCGACGAGCGTTTCGACTTCGGGGAACACCGAAGGTGTGTACCCGAACCGGATCGTCGTCGGCGGGCTCGCCTCGATCACCGGGCCCCTGCCGGCTGACTTCGCACCGGCGCTCGCCGGGGCGCAGGCTTACTTCGACTGGGTCAATGCTGGCGGCGGAGTCAACGGACGCAGGATCGACTTCGCCCACAAGCTCGACGACCAGTCGGACCCGTCGACGGACGCCAGCCAGGCCCGGACGCTCATCGAGCAGGACCACGTCTTCGCTGTCGTCCCTGTGGCGACCCCATCGTTCTCCGGGGGCCCGTTCCTTTCCGAAAACGACGTCCCGACCTTCGGGCTCGACGTCAACCCGAACGCCGACTGGGCCGGTCCGAACATGTACGGCAACACTGGGTCGTATACGGCCTTCACGTCGGCCCAGCTCCAGGGGGCCTACCTCGCCGAGTTGCACCACGTTCGTGCCGCGGCGCTGATCGCTTACAACATCAGCCAGTCGAGCGAGGGCTGCCAGGGAGTCGCCAACGCCTTCCGCCAGTACGGAATCCATGTCGCATTCGAGGATCTCGCCGTTCCCGTGCCAGCGTTCGACCTCCACGCCGACGTCGCGCGGATGAAGTCAGCCGGTGTCGACATGGTCACCTCGTGTCTCGACCTCTCCGGTGACATCCTCCTGTCCAAGACGATGCAGCAGGACGGGATGACCGGTGCGACCCAGTACTGGTTCGACGGCTACGACGAGTCGGCGCTCAAGGACGATGCCGCCTGGATGCGGGGCGTCTACTTCATGCTGCAGCACCTGCCGTTCGAGGTCACCCAGCTCTACCCGGGGCGGTATCGGGCCATGGACCGCTTCGAATGGGCCCTGAAGCGCTACGTGCCCGGGAACCCGCCTTCGGAGGCGGCGCTGGCGGGATGGACGAGCGCCGACCTGTTCGTGACCGGGCTGCGGGTGATCGGCCGGGACGTGACCCGCACGCGGCTCGTCGCGGCGATCAACAAATTGACGCTCTACACGGCGCACGGCCTCGTCTCGCCGATCGACTGGCGCACCGACCACACCGGGGTGAGCACGATCTACAACTGCAGCGTCTTCGTCCAGGTGCGAGGACGCCGTTTCGTTCCCGTCTACGGTACGCCGCCGAGCGTGTTCAGCTGCTTCCCGGTGCCGAATCCCGTCCACGGGCCGATCGAGAAGGTCGTCCCTCTGCCGCCGGGTGTGCCGCGCCCGGCGGAGCCGGGCGGCGGGGGTGGCTAGGGACCGAGGGCGCCGCTCCCCTTGAGCCAGTTCTTCTCCTACGCGCTTCCTGGCGTCCCCTACGGGTGCGCCTACGCCTTGATGGCCGCCGGCCTCGTGCTCACATTCAAGGCTTCGGGGGTGTTCAACCTCGCCTTCGGCGCTCAGGCCTACGTCTCGGCGGTCGTCTTCTACGTCGCCGTCGCCGACGGCCGGCCGAAGTGGGCGGCGTTTATCGTCGCCGTCGTCTTGCTCGGTCCGGCCATCGGCTACGCGCTCGACCGGCTGCTCTTCCAGTACGCCCGCACCGCCCCACCGCTCGTCCGGCTCGTCCCCGCGCTCGGGCTGTTGATCGCGATCCCGAGCGTGGTGCAGATGATCTTCGGGACGGGCCAGCGGCTGGCGCCCCCGGCGCTTGCGCTCAACCCCGACCACGTCTATTTCCGGCTCGGCAGCGTGCCGCTGACCGGCGTGGAACTGTTGACGACCGGGGTCACTGTTGTGGTCGTTGTTGCGCTCGGGTTGATGTTCCGCTCGAGCACCCTCGGGCTCCGGATGCGGGGCGTTGTCGAGAGCCCACGGATGACCGAGCTCGACGGCATCAGGGCTGACCGGGTGGGCACCTTCGCCTGGATGCTCTCGAGCCTGTTCGCTGGGCTCGCCGGTGTCCTGCTCGCGCCGATCTACGCCGCGCTCGATCCTTCGTACTTCACGGCGCTGCTCGTCGCCGCGATCGCGGCTGCCGCCTTCGGCGGGTTCGCCAGCCTGCCGCTGACGCTCGTCGGAGGCATCGGGCTCGGCGTCGTCCAAGAGGTGATCGGCGGCTACCTGCCTTCGGGAACGGTGCTGTCGTCCGGGCTGAGGCCGGCCTTCCCGTTCGTCGTGCTGGCGGCGCTCCTCGTCGCCCGGCGGTCGTTCCGCCCCACCGGCCCCCTCGGCGATCCGCTCTCCGTGTGCGACCCGCCCCCCACCTCGTTGAAGCCGCCAGCTCGCATGACCGAGGTCGCGCTCGGTTCCCGCTCGTTTATCGCGTTGCTCGTGGCGGTGTTCATCGTCATCACCCTCGTGCTCGTGCCGGGGAACTGGGAGTTCACACTCACCCAGGGGCTCGTCTTCTCGATCATCTTCCTTTCCATCACGCTGCTCACCGGGATGAGCGGCCAGATCTCGCTCTGTCAGGCCTCGTTCGCCGCGGTCGGGGCGTTCACCGCCGGGCAGCTCGCCACGCACTTCGGGACGGCGCTCCTCCTCGGCGTCGTCGCCGGCGGTGTGCTCGCCGCGCTCGTCGGGCTTGTGGTGGCGATTCCGAGCCTCCGGCTCGGGGGGATCGCGCTCGCGCTGCTCACGCTCGCCTTCGCGCTCGTCGGCGATAACGTGCTCTTCCAGTACTCGTGGTCCGGCAACGGCGCCTCGGGCCTTAGCATCCCTCGCCCGACGATCGGCGACCTGAGTTTCGCCGGAAGCGGGGCATTCTTCTGGCTGGCACTCGTGGTGCTCGCCGGAGCCGCTGGCGCAGTGTGGCTGTTGCAGCACGGATCCGTTGGCGGCGAGCTCGCCGCGCTGCGCGCCTCCGAGGTCGGGGCCGAGTCGATCGGCATCGACGTCCGGCGATTGCGGGTCATCGCCTTCATGCTCTCCGCGGCGCTCGCCGGGGTCGGTGGCGCGCTCTACGCCTCGCTCGAGCAGACGGTCTCGCCGACCGACTTCAACTACGAGTTCTCCCTGATCTTCGTCGTCATTGTCGCGACCATTGGCGTGTACTCCGTTGCCGGCGCGATCGAGGCTGGCCTCGCCTACACCGTGCTCCAGCAGCTGACCAGCAATCTGCCTGGTCGCTTCGGATCGCTCGTCGCGCTGATCTTCGGTCTCGCCGCGGTCACCTACGTACGCCACCCGGAGGGCGCTGTCGAGTACGGGCGACGCTGGGTGCTCGACCGCGCCGAGCAGTTCGCCCATTTCCTCACGCGCAACGACGAGTCCGAACCCGGCTTGCCAGTCGGCGCCGCGCCCGGGGGCCGCTGACCGTGGCACTGCTCGTCGCCCGGGACATCTCGAAGAGCTTCGGCGGAATCGTCGCGGTGAGCCAGCTCTCGCTGTCGATTGAGAAGGGCGAGTCCGTCGGGCTCGTCGGGCCGAACGGCGCGGGCAAGACGACGCTCTTCAACTGCCTGCTCGGTCTCGAGCACCCCGACACCGGAACGGTGGTCTTCGACGGGGAGCCGATCGACCGCCTGCCGACGTTCCGGCGCACGCGGCTCGGCATCGGCCGCACCTTCCAGCGGCTTGAACTGTTCGCCGGCATGACCCCGCGCGAGCACGTGCTCGTCACCGAGCGCGTCCGCGCCGGGCGGGGAAGGCTGTGGAAGGACCTCTTGGGCATCGGCCGACCGAGCGCCGAGGAACGACGCGCCACGGACGTGCTACTCGAGCTCGTCGGTCTCGAGAGGGAGGCCGACGTCCCGGTCGAGGCCCTCAGCCTCGGCCACGGGCGTCTCGTCGAGCTTGCCCGCGCCCTCGTCGGCGAGCCGCGCCTATTGATGCTCGACGAGCCGTCGTCGGGCCTCGACCGCGCCGAGCGTTTGGAACTCATCTCGATCTTGCGGCGCGTCCACAAGGGTCGCGGCGCGGCCATCGTGCTTGTCGAACACGATCTCGAGATGGTTGCCGCCGCGACGCAGCGTCTTGTGGTCCTTGATTTCGGTCGCCTGATAGCCGACGGAACGGTCGCGGGCGTGCTTGATAATCCCGAGGTCCAGCGCGCCTACCTCGGGCGCCTGCCCGAGGCACGCCTGGCCCCGAGCGCCCGCCTGGCGGGCGCGGCAAGCCGTGTCGGGTCCGTGACGGGTTGGACCCCGTCTTCTGCGACGCCATCTCGGCCGCTTCTCGAGCTGTCCGACGTCGATGCCGCCTACGGCCCCTACCGGGCGCTGTTCGGCGTCTCGTTTTCCGTCGCTGAGCGCTCGGCGGTCGCGCTCGTCGGCGCCAACGGGGCGGGGAAGTCGACGGTCGCGCGAGTCATTTCCGGCCTCGTGCACCCGAGCGGCGGCAGGATCGTCTTCGACGGCCGTGACATCACGGGCTGGCCCGTTTGGCGGATTGCCCGCCTCGGAATCGCCCATGCCCCGGAGGGGCGTTCGGTGTTCGCCTCGCTCACCGTCGAGGAGAACCTCGCGCTCGACTTTCGACGCTCGGTCGGTACCCGGGGGCTTGCCGGCGCCCTCCGCCGTGCTTACGAGACCTACCCGAGGCTCGGTCAACGCCGCGACCAGCTCGCTGGCACGCTTTCCGGCGGCGAGCAGCGCATGCTTGCCCTGGCGCGGGTGCTCGCCGTGCCCCAGCGGCTGCTCATTGTCGACGAGCTCTCGATGGGCCTCGCGCCAGTGGTCGTCGACGAGGTGTTCGAGGCGCTGCGCCGTGTCCTCGGATCGGGCACGGCGCTCCTCATCGTCGAACAACACGTCGAACGGGCACTCGAGCTCGCCCGCCGTGCCGTCGTCCTGTCCGAGGGAAGGGTGACCTACGAAGGGCGCGTCGAAGACGTTCGCGACATCGCCTCGCCGATGCTCGGTCCGCTGCGGGAGGTCCTCGGTCCCTAGTGCGATTCTACGAGCCCGGTCGCGACACCTCCGGCGAGGGCGAGCGAGAATTACCGTGTGCGCACCCTCCTCGTTCTGCGCCACGCCAAGTCCGACTGGACCCACGGGCCCGGGGAGCCCGACGTCGCCCGTCCGCTCTCCGCCCGGGGCCGGCGAGCCGCCGACACGATCGGCCGCTTCATCGCGGCTTCGGGCAACGTTCCGGACGGCGCTCTGCGATCGCCCGCTCGCCGCGTCGTCGAGACACTCGAGCGAGCGATGGAAGCGGGCAAGTGGCGATGCGCCGTACGCGAGTCGGAGCGGCTCTACGGGTTCCTCGTCGACGCCATCGTCGACGAGGTGCGGGCCGAGGAGGACGCGACCGGCGTGCTGCTCGTCGTCGGCCACGAACCGATGTGTTCGGAGATGGTCGCCCAGCTCATCGGAGGGGGACATATCGTCATGCCGACCGCCGCCCTCGCCCGCGTCGACTTCGACGCGGAGCGCTGGTCCGGTGTCGCACCTGGCGGCGGTGTGCTGCGCTGGCTCGTCACGCCGCGCCTTGTCGCGACGGAGTAGCCGCCCTTTGGTGACGAGTGTCGCGCGCTTCTCGAACGACCGGAGACCGTGCCGAGGTCGCGGTCTACGCGGCACGCCTCACACGACCGGCACGACCGGGCACGGGGCCGCCGCCGGGAGGAGCCAGAGAAGGGCCGGCTCCGGCACTTCGTGGCGCAGGGTAGGAGGATCGGAGCGTTCGCCTGACGACGCCGAACCGGGTGATCGGCGTTGTTTCTGAATGACCCAGTTCAGCGGGTGGGCAGGTGGGGCCGGGAGGGATCGAACCTCCGACCCAGGGATTATGAGTCCCCTGCTCTGACCACTGAGCTACGGCCCCCTGCCGGACATCCGCTTCGCCACTCTGCCACCTGTCCGACCCTTGCACAGAACACGGTGGCGGAGGTGATCAGCCGCACTGCGTCACGGATCAGCCGTTATTGCGTTCCACATCTGCCGCGATAACACAGGTCCGGAGCTCCGGGGGAGAGACTCGAACTCTCAACCACACGGTTAACAGCCGCGTGCTCTGCCAATTGAGCTACCCCGGACCAAACGACGGCACGTTATCAGCGCATTCGGAGAGCAGTGTTCACCTTGAGCCGCCGTCGAGGTGTGTCGGCGGGAGGCTCGAGCCTGAGCTGGGGTCTTGCGAGGCTGCCGCTTTGTGGCCTGATTGTGCCGCGTCTTTGTGCGAGCGAGGTCCGGAGTGGCCCGCCGACGAGCTGCCGGGTCGGCCGAGGGGTCAGTCGCCTTCGAAATAGTCCCGGAGGGGCAGGGCGAGGGCGGGCTGGCGGAGCTTGGCGAGCGTCTTCATCTCGATCTGGCGGACGCGCTCTCGCGTCACGCCGAAGATCTGCCCGACCTCCTCGAGTGTCCGGATCCGCCCATCGTCGAGCCCGAAACGGAGGCGGACGACCTCTTGTTCCCGACGGGAGAGTTCGTGCAAGGCATGCTGGACCGCCTCGTTCAGCATGAGCCGCGTCGCGGCGTCGAGCGGGACCTCGGCAGTCTGGTCCTCGACGAGGTCCGAGAGGCTGAACTCCTCGTTGCCGGTGCCGATCGGCTGTTGCAGGGAGATCGTGTCCTGGCTGATGCGCTGGATCTCGCGCACCCGCTCGACGGGGAACTCGATGCGCGCCGCGATCTCCTCGACCGTCGGATCCCGGCCGAGCTGTTGGGAGAGCTGACGCTGGACCCGGAGGACCTTGTTGATCGTTTCGACCATGTGAACCGGGATGCGGATCGTCCGTGCCTGATCCGCCACCGCCCGGGAGATCGCCTGACGGATCCACCACGTCGCGTACGTCGAGAACTTGAACCCTCGGCGATAGTCGAACTTCTCGACGGCGCGCATCAGGCCGAGGTTGCCCTCCTGGATCAGATCGAGGAAAGCCATGCCCCGGTTGCGGTAGTGCTTCGCGATCGACACCACGAGTCTCAGGTTTGCTTCTGTAAGGAGGTCCTTTGCCTCTTGGCCCTCGACGATCTCTTGTTCGGCGGTGCGGCGTCTCGCCAG
>JBEKLG010000009.1:0-25841 GCA_050010315.1 Acidimicrobiales bacterium | reverse complement strand
ATGGCAAACATCTCCTCGGCGAAGCCGCGGTCGTCGCTCGCCCAGAGGTGGACGAGGACGCCGGTCGCGACGTAGGCGACGCCGTTCGTGTCGATGCGCGCTTGCTCGACGCCGCCGTCACCCGAGTAGTAGGCGTGCCAGCTGCCGTCGGCACGCTGGGCACGGGCGAGCCATTCGAAGCCGCGCGCCGCGGCGGCAAACTCGCCCGCCGAGGAAAGCGCCAGCAGCGCCTCGACATGGTTCCACGGGTCGGCATGACCGCCCGGAAACCAGGGGATCATGCCGCTCGGCAGCTGCACCTCGAGAATGGTCGCGACGGTCGCTCCGGTGTCGACGGGATCCGCCGGCTCATCGATGAGCGCCTCGGCCATCAGGCGGTCCTCTCGAGATAGACGACGAGGCTCTTGCCGATGATCGGGTTCAGCAGCCGCTCTACGATCCGCGTCGCCACCGGGCGGCGCGTGATGTCCCAGACGAGCAGGCGGTGGTAGGCGGCGACAAGCGGGTGGTCCTCGCGACCGACGCCGACGGCGCAACGCAACAGCCAGTAGGGGGAGTGGAGTGCGTGGGCATGGTGCGAGCCGACGAAGCGCAATCCAGCGCGCCCGCATCGCTCGACGAGCTCGCGCTTGGAATAGATGCGGACGTGCCCACCGTCGATCTCGTGGTAGTCGGCAGAAAGTGCCCAGTTCGCCCGCTCGGGACCTGCCGCGGGAACGCTCAACGCCGCGATCCCCCCGGGTCGCAAGATCCGTGCCAGTTCGGCCAACGCCGCTTCGTCGTCGACGACGTGCTCGAGGACCTCCGAGGCGATGACGGAATCGAAGCTTGCGGCAGCGAAGGGGAGCCGGGTGGCGTCGGCGACGATCCCGCCGTGGCGCGTGCCCGGCGGCACCTCGCCCGTGGCGCGCATCGCGCCGACCATCCCCTCGACACCGTCGATCTCGCCGCGCTTTGCATCGAGCGCGACGACGTGCGCTCCCGCCTTCAGGGCGGCGAAGGTGTGGCGCCCGCCTCCGCACCCGAGGTCCAGTACCAACAACCCCGGGCGGATCCCGGCCCGGTCGAGATCGACGGTCAGCACACCTGACCCTCGATCACGGCCCGGTACTCCTCGGCGGTCGCCGCCGCGACCCGCTCCCAGCTGAAGCGGGCGAGCACCCGGCTGCGTGCCTGCCGCCCGAGCCGGCGGGCGAGCGCCGGATCCCCGAGGATCCTCCCGATTGCGCTGCAGATCGCCCCGGGGTCTCCCGGCGGAACGGCGAGTGCGGCCTCGCCATCGGTCCCGACGACCTCGGGCAGCGCGCCTCCGGTCGTCGCGACGAGCGGGACGGAGCACGCCATCGCCTCGATCGCCGGGAGCGAGAATCCCTCGTACAAGGAGGGGACGACGGCCACCGCAGCCTCGGCGTACCGTTCGGCGAGACGGCGGTCGGATTCCCCGCAGACGAAGCGCACTGCACCTTCGAGCCCGAGGTGCTGCATCGCCGTCGCAACCGGGCCCGTGGCGTGCGGCTGTCCGATCACGACGAGGTGGGCGTCGGTCCGTTCGGTGCGCAGCTTCGCCAGCGCCTCGAGCAGGAAGACGAGCCCTTTTATGGGCACGTCGGCGCTCACCGTCGTCATGATCCGCCCGGGGACCCGGCGCACGCCCGGCAGCGGGCGCCAACAGGCGGTGTCGACCCCCAAGGGGATGACGGTGATCTTTCGGGGCGCGACCCCCATCTCCTCGGCGATGTCGCGCCGCGCGGATTCCGACACCGTGACGATGCGGGGGACGCGCCCTGCGACTCGCCTCTGCATCGCAGCGAACCCGTACCACCGCCGCAACGAGAGGGCGCGGGCGAGGCCCCGCGCCTCGGCGAGCTCGAGCCTGCGATCGATCGTCACCGGGTGGTGGATCGAGGCGACGACCGGCCAGCCCTCCCCGATCACCCGGAGCAGTCCCGTGCCAAGACCCTGGTTGTCGTGGACGACGTCGAATTCGCCCCGCCTCGCCGCGAGCGCGGCGCGTGCCCGCCACGAGAAGGCGCGCGGCTCCCCGAAGCCTCCGGTCCACATCGTCGCCAGCTCGACCGCGTCAATCGCCGAGGCGATTTCGCGCCGCCGCGGGCAGCGGAAGGGGTCCGGCTCCCGGTAGAGGTCGAGGCTCGGCAACGGCACAAAGTCCACGCCTGCGTCGAGCTCCGGGTACGGCTGGCCGGCGAACACCGAGACGCGATGGCCCGCCGCGACGAGCGCCCCTGAGAGGTGCCGGGTGTAGACGCCTTGTCCGCCGCAGCGCGGGTTGCCGCGATAAGTAAGGAAGGCGACGCGCAGCGGGTTGGCGGCTCGGGGAGGTCGCGTCCTGGCGGACGCTGGTCCTGCCGCTGGCGTCATCGGACAAGCCTCGCCGCTCGCCGCAGCTCCGGCAAACGATGCAGTGACCCAGTTTGACCAGAGTCGTTCTCGTTGCCTCTGGTAAGCGGGTTCCAGAAGTTCGATCTAGGCCACTACCAAACCCGGCGCAGGTGGTTGAGTGACCCGGTGATTGCCGACCTCGCGAAGATTCGAATCCTCACGAATGCGTGCTAACCGCGAGACGTGGCTGGAGCAGTCGGCAGGTCACGCGCTGGCATTCCTTGAGCTCGTCTTCTCTGTCACCTCGTCGAAGACGCGGTCAGCACGGTGCATTATCCTGAGTCCGCCCTTACAGCAGGTCAAAGCCCCTACTGATGACTCTGTGGAATGGGATGCGCTCCAGATTAGTCGCTGGGGCAGATCTTGCCCTCCGGAGGCAGTCGCAGCGATATCAGGTATTGGTCGACGAACGACCGAACGCAGGAACTAAAGAGGTACCCGGTGTGGCCGCTACCCGAACGTGTGAGGAGTTCGGCATTGTCGAGCTGTCTGGCGACTGCCTTCGCCCATGCATAGGGAGTCGCCGGGTCGTTCGTGGAGCCGACCACGAGGATCTTCGGTGTGCCCGGAGCATGGATGGGAGCTGGCTTGCCCTGGGCCCGATACGGCCAGTAAGCGCAGATGAGCGACGACCAGGCCTCCGATCCGCCGAAGTCAGGAGCAACCCTGGATAGCCTCTGGGCGAGCTGCTCGTAGAAGGGGAAATTGTGCGGGGTCGGGGAGTCAAGGCAGTCAATCGCCACCTCGGCGTCCTGCTCATTCGGGAACTGTCCGGTAGTCTCCGATTCTTCGCCGTAGACGAAGTAGGCAAGGAAAGCCAGGTACAGGCCGTTGCCCTGTAGCGCGTTAGAGATGGCCTGTCCGAGGGTGGGCCAGTAGTCCTTCGTGTAGAGCGCCCCAATCACGCCGAGTTCGGCCACGCCCATGTCCACCTTCTGCACGCCACCGAACTTGGGTTTGAAGTGCGCAGTTTCATACACCCCGGCGGCGAACTTGGCAAATAGCTCGTCGTACTCGGCCTTCGCCCCGGACGGGAGGGCCTTATGGCAAGCCGAGTTCGCGTTGCACCAGATGAAGAAGGCTTTGAGATTGCCCTCGAATCCGAGCGCCTGCGACTCGTCATACGCCGCCAGTCCTAGGGCGGGGTTTACCACTCCGTCCAGGACCATTGCCCGGATGTGCGTCGGGTAACGCTGGGCGTAGAGTTCACCGAGGTATGTACCGTATGAGAATCCGAGGTAGTTGAGCTTCGGCTGGCCGAGGTCGGCCCGAATGGTGTCTAAATCCTCAACTGTCGTGCGTGTCCCGACGTTAGCGAGTACGACGGCGGGGGTGTTCTTTTTGCACTCGGCAACGAATCGTTTTGTTCCAGACACAACCAACTTGAGCTGAGCGGACGTGACTGGGTTCGGGGGCAACTGGGCGAATTCACGAGTTTCTGCGGCGTTAATGCACTTGACTGCCGGAGTGCTTCCCCCGACGCCTCGTGGATCCCAGCTGACGAGGTTGAAGTTTGCTCGCAGCGAGGACGGAAAGTCAGAAGCCGCTTCCTCAAGGAACTGCACGCCAGATCCGCCGGGTCCCCCGGGATTCAGGAAGACGTCACCAAGCGGGTGAACCGCTAGGGCCGGGAGCATGATCACCAAGAGCTTGATTGTTCCCAGGCTCGGGTGTGCGTATTCGATCGGAACGGCGATTCGGGCACAGCGGAAGCTCTTATGTCCGGGGCACGCCGTCCAGGTGACCGCCGGAGTGGCCGTGTGACCCACGATTGTGGCGTGGGTCGACGCCTTCGCCGTGCCGGTGCCGGCAATGGCCGCCGGACCAGCCAGGAGTACCGAAAGAGCGAGGGTTCTCAATGCGCGCATGGTCGTTGCCGAATCTCTCCCGGACGCGGGCACGTTCAGTTTCATCGTAGTGGCGCGATCAAGACAATCCTCTGCGGCCACCGCCGGTTACTCGTCGGCGGCGGTCATCCCGAAGTCGCGCCGCCATCCCGTCGGCAACAGCAGCTCGAGCACGTCGTCGACGGTGATGACACCGAGCATGCGGTGGTTCTCGTCGACGACTGGTGCCGTCGAGAGGTTGAAGTCCGACATCTTGCGGAGAATCGCGTGGATGTCCGCGTCGGCGTGCACGGTCACGGGGTCGCGCTCGGCGATCGAGGAGAGCTTGGCCCGGGGAGAGACCTTCAGGAGCCGCACGACCGAGACCGTCCCGGAGACCCGCCCGGCTTCGTCGCTCGTGTACACGGTGGCGAGCGCCTCGGGCGCGATGTCGCTGGCACGGATTGCCTCCAGCGCCTCACCGGCCGTTGTCGCGCCGGGAAGGGACAGGTAGTCCGGGTTCATCAGCCCGCCGCCGCTCTCCGGGTTATAGCTCAACAGCCGGCGCACCTTGGCCTGCTGGCGCGCCGGCAGCGCCTCGAGCACCGCGAGACGGCGGTCCTGGTCGAGATCGTTGATGAGGTCCGCGGCATCGTCCGGCGCCATCGTCGCGAGAACGCCGGCCGCCTCGGCGTTCGAACGGGACTCGAGGAACTCCCGCTGGTGATCGGGGTCGAGCTCCTCGAAAACGTCGGCCTCGAGCTCCCGGTCGAGGCTCACGGCCTTGATGATCTCCTCACCTTCGTCGTGCGAGGCGGCCTCGACCAAGTCGGCGATCTGAGCCGGACGGAGGCGGGAGAGCTTGCGCAGCGGAATCCTCATGCGCGCCGTCGGCACGTGGGCGACGAACGGCTCGATGCTCCCCCAGTCGACGAGCGACTTCGTGCGGATTCTCCGGGCGAGGGGGCGCGGCAGGAGGCGGCGCAGCACGCCGCGGCCCGAGGGGTCGACTCCGACGACCTGCCAATGGCCGTCGCCCTCGGCGAGCTCGATCTCGTTGGCGCGGATGAGGTGGGCCCCGACGACATGGATGAGATGGCGGGCCTGGAGGTCTCGGGCCAGCAGCAGCTCGCCCGGCCGGCGCTCGAAGCGTCCGAGATCGAGCGTCTTCGCCGTCAGCTGGACGAACCGCGGCCGCAGCGTGTCGATCCGCTCGATCGGGATGAAAAGCTCCCGTCCGGCGACGCGGGCGACGAGCCCGGTGATCGGTGGGTGCGGCTTGCCGTCGAGCCGGACGATCAGGTCGTCGACCCGACCGACGCGTTCCCCCGCCGGGTCGACGAGCGGGCTCCGGATGATCGAGGAGAGGTGGAGAAACTCAGGGGACATCGAGCGTCGCAGCAGAGGACCAGCGTCGCGACTTCGCCACGCGCCACATAGTACCGGCCGCGCGCCGAGGGTTCGATTGGCTGTCTCCCCGAGGCGTCGGGCCGAGGACGGCTCAGAACTCGGTGATGGCGAGCACTTCCTTCTGGAACTCGACGAACTCGGGCGACGTCGTGATCGGCAGCAGTGCCATGAGCTTGGCGATGTCGCCGGTCACCTTGATCTTGCCCTGCATGAACGCCGTGTTCGTATCGAGCTCGCCCTGCTGCATCCGCTTCGCGTCCTCGTAACCCTCGGTCAGCGTCACCTCACAGTCGGCGAGCGCGCCCAGCTTGTTCTCGATGAGCCGGCCGTCCTGGACAATCCAGTAGTAACGCACGTCACCGTCGGGACCACCGGTGACGACGTACTGCAGCCTCGCCGACGCACCCGGACGGACCGGCTGGGTCGCGGCAAGACGGGTGCTCTCGTCGAGCCACTCCTGGGTGAGCCACTTCGGCACGTCGGGACCTCCTTTATGAGACGACCGGCAGCTGCCCGCGAGCCGCCGTCCCCCTTTCTACCCCCCGGGAGCCGCGACCTTCTCCCTGATCCCGGCGAACAGGTCGTCCTCCTCGCCGATCGGCCCGACGAGGTTGCGGGCGCACACGTAGGCGTCGGCGGCGTAGAGGGCGCGGTCGACCGCCTCGGGAAGCCCGAACCAGAACGGCGACGACGGATCGATCTGCGTCGCGTGGGCGAGAAGGCCGCTGCGCCGGGCGTCGTAGTACTCGCCGACGTCGATTCTCGCCGTCGGAGCGATCTCGCTCACCCGGTTCGGCCAGCCGTCCTCGAACCACTCGGCATACGGGGACTCGATACCGAGCTCCAGGAACTTCTCGTGGCGCCGCATCGTCTGCTCGAGCGACCAGACCGTGTAGTAGAGCTTCAGCGGCTGCCAGGCCCGCCCGGCGAGCGGGAAGGCCTCGGGGTCACCGGCTGCCCCGAAGGCGGCGACGGAGATCTCGTGCACCCTCAGGTGGTCGGGGTGGCGATAGCGGCTCTGCTCGTCGGGATAGGTCACGACCACCTGCGGGCGAACCCGGCGGATCTCTGCGACGAGCCGACCGACCGCCTCGGCGAGCGGCGCTTGGGCGAGACAGCGCGGATCGGCGTTCGCCGGCGTGTCCGGCATCCCCGAGTCCCGGTACCCCAACAAGACGACCTCGTCGTAGCCGATCACCGCGGCCGCCGCGGCGAGCTCGCGGCGCCGGATCGCGACGAGGTCGGCACGGACCTCAGGCGTGTCGAGCGAAGGGTTGAGGATCTCACCCTCTTCCCCACCGGTCGCCGTGACGAGCACCGTGTGCACCCCCTCGTCCCGGTAGCGCGCGATCGTTCCCGCACCCTTCGACGCCTCGTCGTCCGGGTGGGCGTGGATGGCAAGCAAGCAGAGGCGATCCGGCACAGAAACGAAGATACCGCCCGCGATCGAACGTCCGATCGGCCTCGCCCGCTCGCCAGGAAAGCGGACAGCGGGCGTATGCTCAGATCCTCGGCAGGTCGCGACGAGGTCGCGGAGGCGTGAGTGTCTGGGTGACAACCGGCCCACCGGCCGGTACGCCCCGGAGGGAGCAAACGATGAGCGTGATGAAACGCCTGAGCAGCGTCGTGCAGGCGAAGGCGAACAAGGCCCTCGACCGCATGGAGGACCCCCGCGAGACGCTCGATCTGTCCTATGAGAAGCAGCTCGAGCAGCTGCAGCAGGTCCGCCGGGGCGTCGCCGACGTCGCGACCGCCCGCAAGCGGATCGAGCTCCAGGCGGAGCAGCTCCAGGCGAGCGCCAACAAGCTGCAGGACCAGGCGCGTACCGCCCTCACCCAGAACCGCGAGGACCTCGCCCGCGAGGCGCTCACCCGGCGCGCCGCGATCGCGACCCAGCTCGAGCAGCTGAAGACCCAGCACGACCAGCTCGTCGCCCAAGAGGACAAGCTCGTCCTGACGACCCAGCAGCTGCAGTCGCGCGTCGAAGCCTTCCGGACCCAGAAAGAGACGCTGAAGGCGAGCTACACCGCCGCTCAGGCCCAGACGAAGATCGGCGAGGCGGTATCCGGCATCTCCGAGTCGATGAGCGACACCGGGATGGCGATGCAGCGCGCCCAGGACAAGATCGCCCAGATGCAGGCCCGGGCCGGCGCCGTCGACGAGCTCCTCGCCTCGGGCGCGCTCACCGACCTCAGCGGGAGTACGGACCCGATCCAGGCCGAGCTCGACAAGGCCTCCCAGTCCGGCCAGGTCGATGCTGAGCTCGCCCAGCTGAAAGGCCAGCTCACGGCCAGCGCCCCAGCTGGCGCGCTCGGCACACCCGGCGAGGGTGGAAAAGGACCGGCCGAGGACGACAAGGTCGTCGACGCCGAGCCGGTGCCGGACGGGCCGTCCGAGGCTGCCGACAAGACCCCCGACCCCTTCACCATCTCGGACAATGAGGGGGAGTCATGATCGTCCGCATCCTCGAAGACGGCCAGTACAAGGTCGACAAGTCGACCGCCAAGAAGCTCGACCAGCTCGACTCAAAGCTCGGCAAGGCGCTCGACAGAAACGATGAGGCGGCATTCGACAAGGCGCTCGCCACACTCGTGAAGATGGTGCACGCCTCGGGAAAGCGGCTCGAGCCGAGCGTCATCACCCCCTCAGACCTGGCACTGCCCGCTGCGACGTCGACGCTCGCCGAGGTGCGAGAGCTGCTGTCGTCCGAGACGACGAAGGTCAAGAAGAAGGGCTGAACGCCACAGATGGCCACTCGTTCCCGCTATCCGGCCGACCGCGGCCTCACCGCCCACATGCTGCTGACGGTGTTCCTCCTCGGCCTGGTCTACGCCATCGTCATCGCGGCGCTCGTACTCGCCAAGATCAACCTCGCCATCATCCTCGTCCTCGCCTTCGGGATCCTTTTCGTCCAGTACTACTTCTCCGACAAGATCGCCCTGTACTCGATGGGTGGGCGAATCGTGAGCCGGGAACAGCAACCGCAGCTCCACGCGGTGATCGACCGGCTCGTCGCGAT
This sequence comes from Acidimicrobiales bacterium, assembly GCA_050010315.1. Taxonomy (GTDB): domain Bacteria; phylum Actinomycetota; class Acidimicrobiia; order Acidimicrobiales; family Bog-793; genus Bog-793. The sequence goes on along the minus strand of JBEKLG010000009.1, from coordinate 17,186 downwards.
GGCGGACATGCCAAAACCCCTCGTCGCCATCGCGCAGACCGACATCCCGAACGCCTTCGCGACCGGACGCGACCGCAAGCACGCCGTCGTCTGTGTGACGACAGGTCTGCTCCGCCGGCTGAACGAGCCGGAGGTCGAAGCGGTGCTCTCCCATGAGCTCTCCCATGTCGCCCACCGCGACGTCGCGGTGATGACGATCGCCAGTTTCCTCGGGATCATCGCTGGCCTCATGACCAGGATGTTCATGTTCATGGGATTCTTCGGCGGCGGCAGCCGCGGTCGGGGCGGCGGCAGTGCCGGCGGTCAGATCGCGCTCATCGAGCTCACCGGACTTCTCGCCTCGGCGGTCCTCTACGCCGTCAGCTTCGTCCTCATCCGCGCCCTCTCGCGCTATCGCGAGCTCGCGGCAGATCGCAGCGGCGCGATCCTCATCGGCCAGCCCGCGCTCTTGGCCCGGGCGCTCGTCAAGGTGAGCGGGGAGATGTCGCGCATCCCGACGCGCGACCTGCGTGCGATGGAGCACTTCAATGCCTTCTACTTCGCCCCGGCGCTCGCTCCCGGCATGAGCCTCTCCTCGCTCTTCGCGACCCACCCGCCGCTGCAGAAGCGCCTCGACCAGCTCGCCAAGCTCGACGCCCAGATGCGTCGCAACCCCGCCTAGGAGCGCGAGCCGAGCATGGGATTCCTCGACGCGCTGCTCGGCCGGACCAAGCCGGCCCAGCCCAACCTCGACAAGCTCTTCGGCCTACCCGGGGCGCAGATCACCCTCGAAGCGTCCGAAGGGGTCCAGCCGACCGGACAGGCCGGCGTCTGTTTCAAGCCCGCCGAGGGACAGGCGTTCGTCGCCACCGATACGGAGTTCACGGCGCTCCTGAATCTCGGCAACGACGCCGGGGCGCACGTGAGCGAGAAGTCCGACGAGTACGGCTACCGCTGGGTCGTCGTCGAGGCGGACGACTTCAACACGCTCGTCACCCGCGTCCACATGACGAACACGACGCTCGCGGAGAACGGCTACGGACCGCAGCTGCTCTGCTCGGTCTTCGGCTTCGCCCCCACGCCCCCGGCGGGTGCCCCCCGGCAGGCGGCGTCGATCTACCTCGTCTACCTCTATAAACGCGGGACCTTCTACCCCTTCGTCCCGAGCGGCGGCGAACGCCGGGACAACGAGGTCGAGCTCCGGCTGAAGAACGAGCTCGCCGAGGATCTCACCATCGAGCCGGACCTCGACCGCTGGTTCCCGATCTGGCGCCTCCCCGTCCACTGATCCGGCCTGCGGCCCGGCGGTCTCGCCGCTCGCCTTCGCCCTACGGCACAACTTCGACGACGACGGGCGCGTGGTCCGAGGGCTGTTGTTCGCCCCCCTGGCCCTTGCGCGCCTCGCGGTCGACGTAAGCCGCGGTGACGCGAGCGGCGAGCGGCGCCGAGGCGAGCAGGAGGTCGATCCGCATTCCCTCGCCCTTGTGGAAGGCGCCGCCCCGGTAGTCCCACCACGAGAACGGTCCAACCTCGTCGGGATGGAGCCGACGGACGACGTCCTCGAGGCCGAAATCCAGCACGGCGCGCAGCGCCTCACGTTCGGGTCGCGTCACGTGGGTCAGGCCCGCGAATTGCGTGATGTCCCAGACGTCGCGGTCCTCGGGCGCGACATTGAAGTCACCGCCGACCGCGACGGCATCCGACGGGTCGCAGGTTGTGTCGAGCTCGCGGCGCAGGTTCGCCAGCCACGCCAGCTTGGCGGCGTAGAACTCGGAATCGACGGCCCGGCCGTTCGGCACGTAGACCGAGAAGACCTTCACCCCGCCGCAATTCGCCGACAAGATCCGGCACTCGTCGGGGGTCTCCGCCGCACGCTCGCGGAATCCCGAACGTACGTCTTCGAGCCCGAGGCGCGAGACGATCGCGACGCCGTTCCACCGGCCGTCCCCGTGGTGGGCGGATTCGTAGCCCAGCCGGGAGAACTCCTCCCGGGGGAAGGCCTCGTCGGTACACTTCGTCTCCTGGAGCAGCAGGACATCGGGGGCGTGGCTCCCGATCCAGTCCTCGAGGCGGGGCAACCGGGCCTTCAGCGAGTTCACGTTCCAGGTCACAAGGCGCATCGCGGCTCTCACCTCTCGGCAAAGGCAAAGAACAACCCGGTCGCGCAGGCGAGCTGGCCCCCGACGGAGGCGACGCCCCGGCCGGAGCCAGCCCGTGCCGAGAGCCGCCCGAGCGTCACCTCGAGGTCGAGAACCTCACCCGGCACCACCTGCCGGCGGAAACGGGCCTTGTCGATGCCGCCGAAGAAGGGCAACCTGCCGGCGAAGCGGCGATCGGCGAGGACCGCCGCCGCACCGAGCTGGGCGAGCGACTCGACCATCAATACGCCCGGCAGTGTCGGGCGGCCCGGGAAATGCCCGACGAAAAAGGGTTCCTCGCCGGTGAGCATCCAGCGCCCCCTGGCGCGTTCGCCCGGGACTAGCTCGTCGATCACCGAGACGAAAAGGAACGGCGCGCGCTGCGGGAGGAGGTCCTCGACCCGCCAGGTCATCGGGAACGCGGCCTCTTCGCAGAACCGCGTGGCTTCGACGCGCCCATGGCCCGGGAAGCCGCGCCCGCGCTTCTTGTCGGCGGCGATCCCGCCGGGGGACCGCTCGGCGTCGGCGACGAACCGGCAAGGCCCGCCGTCGCCCGGGGCGAGCGCCGCGGACCGGTGACCGGCGGCGCCACCTGCTTCGCCGCCGCCATCTTCGGCGGCGTCACCCGCCGGGCGGCGGGGGGCGACGAGCCCGTCACGCCGGCACGGCGCCGGCCGGCGCGGGCTGCCGGCTGCCGGGGTACCTTCGGCGGCGCGAACTTTGCCGCCGGCCTCTTCGCCGCCCGACGCTTTAGCGCCGCGCCACGTGGCGCGGCAGGTTTCGCCGGCCCGGTCCTCGCCATCTTCACCACCGCGGCGACGGTCTCCTCGCTCGGACGTCCCGACACGACGCCCACCCCGGGGAGCGCGAGCTCGACGCCCCGCCGGTACGGGTCGAGCGCGGTGATGACGAAGCGGCGCGTCTCTCCTTTGTGGAGGAGATCGCGGGCGCGGCGCGGCGCAGGGTCGCCGAGGCCGGACAGCGGCACGTAGGCACGCAACTCGCCGGAGCGGACGACGGCGCCGTGCGAGGAGAACGTCTCGACCTCGGCCTCGATCTCGCCGCCGAGCGGGTGGTCGGCGATGAACGAGATGAAGGTCGTCGGATCGTTGGCGGCGCGGGGCACCGCGGCCTTAGCGGCCGGCGTTCCTTCCCCGGCGCGGGGCGGCGCCGGCTTCACGACCTCTTTCGTCGCCGCCGCGATCGCCTTCTCGACCTGCTGTTTCGCCCGGGTCGCCTCACGCAAGGCGACCTGGCTGCGCCGACCGCGCACCGGATTGCGAGCGACGAAGATCCAGCCGACGCCGGGTACTTTCGTCGCGCCGAGCAGTCGGCCGTGGGCAAAGAGCCACGGGTGCGCGCCGTGGAACTCCTGGAACGAGTCGTTCGAGAGCACGATGCCGTCCACCTTCTCGGCGATCCGCAGCAAGAACGCGTCACCCCGCCCGACGGCACCCGCCGGCGGCGAGACGAGCTCGCCTGCCGCCACGAGCTCTTCGAAACGCGGCCACTCGGCCTCGGCGATGCGGTGGGCGAACGAGGCGTCGACGACGACGGTCACCTCCGCCTCGCCGAGCTCACGCCGCATCTCGGCGACCGCCTCTTCGAGCTGGGCGAGGCTCGGCGTTGTCCGCCCCTCGGTCGCGAGGTTCGAGCCGTCGACGACGACGTGCCGGGAACTCACCGCGCCAGTCAACCACGCCACGTCGGCGCCGGCGCGCAACGCGGCCCCGCGACGCCGCCGGATCGGCGGATCGGCCCTCAGGAAGCGCCCGGCAACCGGCCGACTGCCTCGTCGAGGAGGCTTCCGAGCTCGAGCTCGTGGACGGCGTGCGAGCCGGTCGCCGGGCTCCCCGACGGCGGCCGGCTGACGTGGCGCAGGCGGTAACGGTCGCGGAACAGCCGGTGGATCTTGCCGTGGACGAAGTTCCACGCCCCCATGTTCTCCGGCTCGGCCTGCAGCCAGACGAGCTCGCCTGCGGCGGGGTAACGATCGAGTACGTCGACGAGCTGCGCCTCCGGCCAGGGGTAGAGCTGCTCAACACGGACGATCGCGCTAAGCGGGTCCGACGTCCCGGCGGCAACGAGCGCCTCGCGCCGGGCGAGCGCCTCCCGGGCGATCTCACCCGAACAGCAGATGACCCGGCCGACGATGTGCGGCTCGAGCGAGTCGGCGCGTGCCGGGTCGTCAAGCACCTCGGCGAAGCCGCCCGAGGTGAACGCCGCAATCGGCGAACGCGAGAAACGCGCCCGCAGCAAGGCCTTCGGCGTCGCCACGACGAGCGGCCGGCGCACCCGGCGCTCCACCTGGGCGCGGAGGAGATGGAAGTACTGCGCCGCGGTCGTCGGCTGGGCGACGGTGATGTTCGAGCCGGCGGCAAGGGCGAGGAACCGCTCGAGTCGGGCCGAGGAGTGCTCGGGTCCCTGGCCCTCGTGGCCGTGGGGCAACAGGAGCACGATGCCCGACACCTGGCCCCATTTCTCCTCCGCCGCGACGATGAAGTTGTCGATGACGATCTGTGCACCATTGGCGAAGTCGCCGAACTGTGCCTCCCAGGCGACAAGAGCGTCGGCCGCCTCGACCGAGTAGCCGTACTCGAAACCGAGCACCGCGTACTCCGAGAGCAGCGAGTCCCGGATGAAAAAGCTCCCCACCCCGGCGTCAGCGAGCGGCGGGCTGCCGCCAACGGGCTCACCGAGCGACGCGAGAGGCGTGAACTCGCTCCCGGTCACGTAGTCGACGAGGACGGCGTGGCGCTGGGAGAACGTCCCCCGCCGCGTGTCCTGGCCGGTGAGGCGGACCTCGATGCCTTCGAGCAGCAGGCTGGCGAAGGCGAGCGCCTCGGCGAGGGACCAGTCGACCTCGCCGGCCGCGAAGAGCGCGGCGCGCTGGTCGAGCTGGCGCGCGAGCTTCGGATGAACGGTGAAGCCTGCCGGCAGCACGCCGAGACGCCGCACGATCGAGCCGAGCAGGTCGGCATCGACCGCGGTCGCGAGCGCGAGCCGGCCGACTTTTGGCGCCTTGGCCACCAACCGGGTGACGCTCGGCGGCGCCACAGAACGCGTCTCGTCGAGGGCCGCCTGCAAGCGACGGTGGAAGTCCTCGAGGACCTGCTCGGCCTCGGTGTCGGTGATGTCGCCACGTTTGACGAGCGCCTCGGTGTACAAGGTGCGCACCGAACGGTGGCCGTCGATCTTCTTATACATGAGCGGTTGGGTGTAGCTCGGGTCGTCACCCTCGTTGTGACCGTGCCGCCGGTAGCAGACGAGGTCGACGACGACGTCTTTGTGGAACGTCTGGCGGTACTCGAAGGCGAGCCTCGCGACGCGGACGCACGCCTCAGGATCGTCCCCGTTCACGTGGAGAATCGGCGACTGGACCATCTTCGCGACGTCGGTCGGGTACATCGACGACCGCGCCTCGGTTGGCGGGGTCGTGAAGCCGAGCTGGTTGTTGACGACGAGGTGGACCGTCCCGCCGGTGCGGTAACCCTTCAGCATCGACAGGTTGAGCGTCTCGGCGACGACCCCCTGCCCGGCGAATGCGGCGTCGCCGTGGACGAGCAGCGGCAGGACGGAGAAGGCCCTCGGGTTCGGCTCCCGATCCTGCTTGGCGCGCACGATCCCCTCGACGACGGGGTCGACCGCCTCGAGGTGTGAGGGGTTCGAGGCCAACATGACCGGCAACGACGTGCCGTCGCGACCGTGCCATCTGCCGACGGCGCCCTTGTGGTACTTCACGTCTCCCGACCCCTGCACCGTCTCGGGATCGAGATTTCCCTCAAACTCGTCGAAGATCTCCCGGTAGGACTTGCCAACGATGTTGGCGAGAACGTTCAGCCGCCCGCGGTGGGCCATCCCGAGGACGACCTCGGAGATCCCGGCTTTGGCAGCGGAGTCGAGCACCGCGTCGAGGAAGGGGATCGTCGACTCGGCGCCCTCGAGGCCGAATCGCTTCTGCCCCACGTAGCGCAGGTGGAGGAACGTCTCGAAGGCCTCAGCGGCGTTCAGACGAGCGAGGATGTGCCGCTTCTCTGCCGGCGTCATCGTTTTCGAGACACCCTCGACGTGGTGCTGGACCCAGAGTTTCTCCTCGGGACTCTGGATGTGCATGTACTCCACGCCGACCGATCCGCAGTAGGCGTCGCGCAGGATCTCGAGGATCTCCGCGAGCGGGAGGACCTCGCCTCCCGGCAAGCCGAAGGTGTGGAAGGCACGGTCGAGATCGTCGGGCTCGAGCCCGTACTGCTCGGGGTCGAGGTCCGAACGGAGTCGGCGCGGCTCGTCCTCGAGCGGGTTGAGTCGCGCGATCAGATGGCCGCGCACCCGGTACATGTTGATGAGCGACCGGACCATGAGCTCTTTGACCAGCAGGCTGCCGTCTCCAGCGGCCGACGGACGCTCCTTGGGCCAGCGGACCGGCTCGTCCGCCACCTTGCAAGAGGAGAAGACCTCGTCGAAAAAACCGTGCTCTCCGACCAAGAGCTCATGGACTCGTCTTAGGAACAGGCCGGACTCCGCCCCTTGGATGATCCGGTGGTCGTAGGTCGACGTCAGGGTGACGACCTTGCCGACCCCGAGGGCATGGAGGGTCTCGGGCGCGGTGGTCTGGAACTCGACCGGGTAGTCGAGGGCGCCGATGCCGACGATCGCGCCCTGGCCGCGCATCAGCCGCGGCATCGACTGGGTCGTGCCGAGCGTGCCGGGGTTCGTGATCGTCACCGTCCCGCCCGAAAGGTCCTCGACGACGAGCTTCCCGGCCCGGGCCCGGCCGACGAGGTCGTCGTAGGCGGCGAGGAAGCCAGCGAAGTCCAAGGTGTCCGCCTCCTCGATCACCGGGACGACGAGCGAGCGCGAACCGTCGGGACGTTCGAGGTCGATGGCGAGGGCGAGACCGACGTGGCGGTGGCGTTCGACCCCCGGTGTGCCCTTCCCGTCGGCGTCCTCGACGTAGCTCGCGTTCAGCGCCGGCACCTCGCCGAGGGCGCGGACGACCGCCCACCCAATGAGGTGGGTGAAGCTCACTTTCGGGCCGCCCACCTCCGCCAACCTGTCGTTGAGGAGCGATCGATTGGCTTCGAGCGCCCTCGCCGGTATCGGACGAACGCTCGTCGCTGTCGGCACCGTGAGGCTCGCGACCATGTTCTCGGCGATCCGCCCGCGCGCCCCGCGCAGCAACGTCACCTGGCCCTCCACCGTCGGCTCTTCTGACGCCGGGCGGCGTTCCGGGACCGGGCGCACCGGGGGCGGAACCGCGACGGCGGGCGAGGCCGCCTCGCTGAGCGTGGTGTCGATCGCCGCCTGGCCGGCGCGCGGCAGCGACCCCCGGTCCGGGCCGACGGGAACGTCCGGCGGCAACCGGCCCCGGTACTCGGCAAAGAAGTCACGCCAGGTATCCCCGACCGAGAGCGGGTTCGACCGGTACGCCTGGTACATCTCCTCGACAAGCCACTCGTTGATCCCGAGCGCGTCCGAGTGCACCGGATCAGCCTCCGCGCCACCAGGGCCACGGCCGGTGTCAAGCGTCACCACGGTGATGTTAACGGTAGGCAAACCGCGCCGGCCCCAACGAAGGCAGGAGGTACGTCCTGGCCGGTGTCTTCCACTGATCTCGCGCCGTTTCGCGGGCCGTGAGAGCCGCAGCCCTCCTCGAGGTGGTCCGAGCCGCCGCTTGGGCCTCCCCGTCCCCGTTAGGCTCACCCGAGCAAGGAAGGTCTTCCATGCGCATCCTCGTCAGCGGGTCGGCCGGTCTCATCGGACGCGCCCTCGTCAGTCGGCTCGCAGCCGACGGCCACTCGATCCACCGCGTCGTGCGGGGCTCGCCGGCGCCGGGTATTGCCGCCTTCAACCTCGCCGAACGCCGCCTCGATCTCACCGGTCTGCCGGGCGGGAACCTCGACCGGATCGACGCCGTCTTCCATTTCTCCGGGGAGCCGCTCACGCCGATGCGCTGGAGCCGGGCGAAGCGCGAGCGGGTACGCGCCAGCCGCGTCGTCACGACCGACCTCCTCGCCCGGGCGGTCGCGGCCGCGGACACGCCACCCGCGGTCTTCGTCTCAGCCTCGGCTGTCGGCTACTACGGGACGCGCGCCGACGAGGTGCTCGACGAGACGAGCGCGCCGGGATCCGGGTTCATCGCCGAGCTGTGCCGCGCCTGGGAGACGGCCGCCGCCCCCGCCAGGGACGCCGGCGTCCGCGTCGTGAACGTCCGCACGGGGATCGTGCTCGCGCGCGCCAATCCGCTCCTCGGGTTGCAGCTCCCGCTGTTCCGCGCCGGTCTCGGGCCCCATCTCGCGTCGGGCCGACAGTGGATGAGCTGGATCGCGCTCGGCGACGAGGTGGCCGCGCTCCTCCACGCCGCCTTGACCCCCGCGGTCAACGGACCGTGCAACCTCACCTCGCCCAACCCGGTACGAAACTCCGAGTTCGCCGAGGCGTTCGCCCGAGCAGTCCACCGTCGTTCGCTCTACGGGATCCCCTCCGTCGTGCTCCGCGCCGCGATGGGCCGCGAGGTCGCCGAGGAGATCATGCTCACGAGCCAGCGCGTGCTGCCCCGCAAGCTCCTCGAGACGGGCTTCTCCTTCGGTTACCCGGCTCTCGAAGACGCCTTCGCCGCGGCATTGGCCGCGCCCCGCCGGATGCCGGCCGACCCGGCCTCGCCGTGACCGGCGAAGTCGATGTCGCGGTCGTCGGCGCAGGTCCCGCCGGCTGCGCCGCGGCGATCACCCTGGCGCGCGGTGGAGCCCAGGTCCTCCTCGTCGATCGGGCGCGCTTCCCCCGCGACAAGTGCTGTGGCGACGGGCTGACGACGGCGGCGGCGCGGCGTCTCGACGCACTCGGGCTCGACCCCGCTGCCGTCGCCTCGTTCCGACCGGCGCAGGAGCTCGCCGTTCGCTCGCCTTCCGGACGGACGGTCGTCTTGCCCCTCGGGCGAGGGCCCGGCGTGTTCGCCGCCGTGGCTCGACGCCGGGATCTCGATGCCGCGCTTGCCGAGCTCGCCCGGCGCGTCGGCGCGAGATTCGTCGACGCGACGCGCCTTGTCGCCCTGACGACCGCCCGGGACGGCTCGGCGCGCCTCAACTTCGCGGGCGGCAAGGAGGCAACCGCCCGCTACGTCGTCGCCGCGGACGGGGCCTGGTCGCCGATCCGGCGGATGCTGACCCCACCCGGCCCGCCTGCGGCGGCCCGACGACCGGAATGGATCGCTCTTCGCGCCTACGTCGACCACGTGCGTCCCGTCGCGGCCGAACGTCTCTGGGTCTGGTTCCGCGCCGACCTCCTCCCGGGGTACGCCTGGTCGTTCCCGCTGGCGGACGGCGCCGTCAACTTCGGCGTCTGCCTGCCACATCACTCGGGAGCGACCCTCGCGGCGCGCTGGGGGGAGACGCTCGCCAGCCCCTTCGTCACGTCGCTTCTCGGTCCGAACGCCGTCCTCGCCACCCCGGCGCGGGCCTGGCCGATCCCGACGGGCGTCGGCCGTGTCGGGCTCAGCGGCCTCGGGGGGCGGGTGCTCTTCGTCGGCGACGCGACCTGCGCCGCCGATCCGTTCACGGGCGAGGGCGTCGAACAGGCGCTCGCCACCGGCGCCCTCGCGGCACAGGCGATCGCCACCGCGCCGCCCTCGCCCGAGAGCGTCGCCAGCTTCTACGGCGAAGCCGTCCGGCGTTCTATCGGTCGCGACCATCGGGTGTCGACCTGGTGCCGGGGCCTGTTCGAGACGTCCCTCGGCGCCCGGGGCGCGCTGCGCATCGTCGACAGCAGCGACTTTTCTCGCCGTAACGTCGCACGCTGGCTCTTCGGAGACTACCCAAGGGCGATCGTCACGAACCCGCGGGCCTGGGCCCGATTGGCGTGGCGGTCGCCAGGCGCGTTCGCCGACTGAGGCGTGGCCTAAAGGTTCGGTCGCCGCGGACTCAGTCGCGGTTCGCCCCGTGGTGCCGGACCTCGTCGACGACGTTGTAATAGGCGTCGATCGACTCCCCGGCGTCGCCCCAGAAGCCCTCGCAGACGTCGTAGGCCATCTCGCCGGCGGCGACATAGTGGTTGTTCACGTCGGTGATCTCGAGCTCGCCCCGGGAGGAGGGGACGAGGTTCGTGATCACCGCGAAGACCGACGGTTCGTAGCAGTACACGCCGGTCACGCAGAACTCGCTCGCTGGCACCGCCGGCTTCTCCACGATCCGCACGACGTGCCCCCGGCGGTCGAGTTCGGGCACGCCGAGGTGGCGGAGGTGCTCGGGCTCGGCGACGCGGGCGAGCACGATGCGAGCTCCCCTTTTCTGCTCGGCGAAGGCGGCGACGGTCGGCCGGATCGTCCGCCCGAAGATGTTGTCGGCCAGCATGACGAGCACGCGGTCCTCGCCGACGAAGCGCTCGGCGAGCCCGAGGGCCTCGGCGATGCCGCCGGGCCGGTCCTGGTAGGCATAGGTGAGCCGTCGCACGCCGTGTGCTTCGCCATTCGACAGCAGTCGCAGGAACTCGCCGGCGTGGGTGCCACCGGTGACGACCATGACCTCGTCGATCCCCGCCTTGACGAGCGCCTCGACAGCGTAGGAGATCATCGGCCGGTCGTAGACGGGGAGCAGGTGCTTGTTCGTGATCCGCGTCAGCGGGTCGAGCCGGCTCCCGGTCCCGCCGGCTAAGAGGACGCCTTTCATCGCAGCCGACCAGCGAACCCCGTCACGGCCCGAAGCGTAGCGGGACGATCCCGCCCGGACCTGCGGCCCGTGCTCGGGCACGGCGCGGCGATGAGCACGCGGCGACGGCTCGATCGCGGCCGGGAACTCTCAGACGTCGAGGAATCGCCGGATGGCGACGAACGAACCCGTGATGCCGATGGCGACGCCGAACAGCACGACAACGAGGTCGGTGAAGACAAGGTCGCGCGCCGAGAGCACCGCCGACGAAAGCAGCGCCACCTGGTAGTGGTTCACGAGGTAGCTGACCCCGAAATTCGCAAGGAGGACGACGAACACCGCGACCACGGCGCCGGCCAGGCCCTGGATCAGCCCTTCGAGCATGAACGGCACCCGGATGAACCAGTTCGTCGCGCCGACGAGCTTCATTACCCCCACCTCGCGCCGGCGCGCAAAGATCGCCATGCGGATCGCGTTGAGAATCAGCACAAGCGAGGAGATGAGCAGGACGATGGCGATCACGACGAGGATGATCTGCGCCGCGCCCTCCAGCTTCTGCATGACCCGGATGCTCTGGCCCGGGTAGGTGGCGCGGTAGACGTAGGGCTTGCCTTGGATCGCCTTGGCCAGGGTCTCGGCCTCGCCCGGGTTCTGCAGCTGGCAACGGAAGACCGTCGGCGTGATTGCCGGCGTCAGTGCCTCGATCGCGGTCGGCGCGTCGGCGAGCAGCACCTTCGCCTGGTCGTAGGACTGGACGTGGTCGAGGTAGCTGATCCTCGTGATCTGCGGAAAGCGCCCGATGAGCGCACGCACCTGGGCGACCTGACCGGCGTTGGCGTTGGCGTCGACGAAGACCTGGAGGCTGACATTGTTCGACCACTCGGCGAACTGGCTCTTCACCGCCTGGCGGAGCAGGAGCGCCGTCCCGACGAGCGAGAGCGAAACGGCGACGGTGAGGACGGCGGCGATCGCCATTACGCGATTGCGCCACAGGTTCGTCGCCGTCTCTTTGGCTACGTAATCGAGCGATACGGCCATCTCGCGCCCTATCGGTTGCCGCGACGGGCACGGGCTGCCACGACCCGGGAGGTGATCGATCCACCCTCGCCGAGCTCGTCGACGTCGCCGAGGTCGGCGATCGACACCGCGGGCACGCCGCGCGACGAGGTGTTCGACAGTTCGCTCGCATAGCCGTAGACGCCACGGGCCTGGTCACGAACGACGCGGCCGTGGTCGAGCTCGACAACGCGGCGGCGCATCGAGTTGACGATCGAGACGTCGTGGGTCGCCATGACGACCGTCGTCCCGGTGCGGTTGATCCGGTCGAGCAGTCTCATGATCCCCTGGGTCGTCGCGGGGTCGAGGTTCCCCGTCGGCTCGTCGGCCATGAGGACGAGCGGGCGATTGACGAAGGCCCGGGCGATCGCGACCCGCTGCTGCTCGCCACCGGAGAGCTCTTCCGGCATCCGGTCGGCCTTCTCGCCGAGTCCGACGAGGTCGAGGACGATCCCGACCTGGGACTTCACGACCGACTTGTTCCGCCCGATCACCTCGAGCGCGAAGGCGACGTTCTCGAAGACCGTCTTGTTCGGCAGCAAGCGGAAGTCCTGGAAGACGCAACCGAGGTTGCGCCGCAGGTACGGCACCTGCCAGGGCGACAGCTCGGCAATCTCACGCCCGGCAACCCAGATCTTGCCGGTGTCCGGCATCTCCTCACGCAGCAGCAGGCGGAGGAAGGTCGTCTTGCCCGAGCCCGAAGGACCAACCAAGAACACGAACTCGCCCTTGTCGATGTCGAGCGAAACGTCGCGCAAGGCGGTGACCGGTCCCCTGTAGGTCTTCGTGACGTCGTCGAAGCGGATCATCAGCCTGTTCCCCGTGGACGCTGGCGATGCCGGGCCCTGCGCGCCGCCGCCTGGTTGCTTGGAGCCGTTCGTTGAGCCAACACGCGAACGTCCGTCCTGTCCACCTGTCAGGCGCGCCGGAGATCTCCGGCAAAGGGATATGGGCCGCGCCACGGGTGCCACTTCACCCTACCAGTCGACCGATGTCGGACAGGTGACACGCGACGACGAACCCGTTACGGGGCGCCACCCCGGCGCCACCGCAGGTAGGCGACCATGAAGGAGCCGAGGTCCCCGTCGAGCACGGCCTCGACGTTCCCCGTCTCGTAGCCGGTTCGGACGTCCTTCACGAGCTGATAGGGCGCGAGCACGTAGGAGCGGATCTGGCTCCCCCACTCGATCTCGGTCTGCGGCCCGGCGAGGCTCGCGAGCTCCCGGCGGCGTTCCTCGCGCTGCCGCTCGGCGATCTTGGCGGCGAGGATCTGCATCGCCTTCACCTTGTTCTGGTACTGGCTCCGCTCGTTCTGCACGGCGACGACGATCCCCGTCGGCAAATGCGTCAGGCGGACGGCGGAGTCGGTCACGTTGACGTGCTGCCCGCCCGCCCCTGAGGAACGGTAGGTGTCGACGCGCAGCTCGCGCTCGTCGATCTCGACCTCGTCCGACAGGTCCTCGAGGAACGGCGTCACCTCCAAGGAGGCGAAGCTCGTGTGGCGGCGGTGCTGGGAGTCGAACGGCGACATCCGCACGAGGCGGTGGACGCCGCGCTCGGCGGCGAGGAGCCCGTAGGCATGGCGGCCGCGGACGATGAAGGTCGCCGAGAGGATCCCCGCCTCCTGTCCGGCCGTCACCTCCTCGAGCTCGACCGAGAAGTTCTCGCGCTCGGCCCAGCGCAGGTACATCCGGAGCATCATCTCCGCCCAGTCCTGGGCGTCGGTGCCACCCGCGCCGGCGTGGACCTCGCAGACCGCGTCGCGCTCGTCGTGCTCCCCGGAGAACAGGCTGTGCAGCTCGAGGTCGTCGAGGGCGCGCCCGAGGGCGGCGACCGAGGCGGCGAGGTCGTCCCCGATCGAGGCGAGGGCGTCCGAGCCCTCGGCGGAAGCGACCTCGAACAGCGCCAGGGCGTCCTCGAGCTGTGCGGCGAGGCTCCGGAAAGCCTCCACATCGGTCCGGATCCGGCCGTAGGCGGTCGTCACCGCACGGGCACGCTCGGGGTCCGACCAGAGGTCGGGCGCCTCGACCTCGGGTTCGAGCCGCGCCATCTCGGCGACGAGCTTGTCGAGACGGAGATAGGTCCGTGCCGCGTCGAGACGAGCCCGCAGGGCGCCGAGCTCCTCACCGATCGATGTCGGTTCGGTCCCCGCACCCGGACGGGACCCGCCAGCGTCTGCGGGCGCCATCGGAATTCAGCTGGCACCGTGGCAGAGCTTGTACTTGCGGCCGCTCCCGCACCAGCACGGCTCGTTCCGGCCGAGCTTGGTCTTCGCGGGCCGCGACACGCCGGCGAGGGCCACGGCGCCGGCCGATCCCGCGCCCCGTGCCATCGCCCCCGCGGCGACGGGGATGGCCTCGTCCGCCGCCGCCCCCGGGCCAACCGAGGCCGCAAACGGGGTCGCCGGATCGGCTGCCGCCTCGTAGGTCGCCTGGTGGAAGTCGGGCGCCGTCTCCTCGCCGGAGAGCACCTCGACGTGCATCACGTAGCGGAGGTAGTCGTCGTCGATCCCCTCCATGAGCAGGCCGAACATCTCGAAACCCTCTCTTTGCCAGGCGACGAGCGGGTCGGTCTGGGCGATGCTCCGAAGGTGGATCCCCTCGCGCAGGTAGTCCATCTCGGCGAGGTGGTACCGCCAGCGCTGGTCGATGATCTGCAGCATGATCTGGCGCTCGAGCTCCCGGGCGGCGTCGACGCCGCCCGGGACGGCCTGCTCGCGGGCCTCGTAGTACTCCAACGCCTCGGCATAGATGCTCTCGATCAGCTGCTCGGTGCTCTCGGCCTGGACGAGGTCGGCGACGCTGAAGCGGGTCGGGTAGTACTGGGCACAGTCGGCGACGAGGCGCTCGAGGTCCCACTCCTCGGAGAACTCCGTCGGACAGCACGTCCGGACGAGGTTCGCGACCTTCTCAGACAACAGGACGAGGGTGCGCTCGCGCAGGTCGTCACCGTCGATGACCTGCATGCGACGCTCGTAAACCACCTTGCGCTGCTCGTTCATCACCTCGTCGTACTTGAGGACGTCCTTGCGAATCTCGGCGTTGCGCTGCTCGACGGTCGCCTGGGCTCTCTCGATCGCCCGCGTCACCATGCGGGCCTCGATCGGCACGTCCTCGGGCAGCGCCCGTTCCATCACCCAGTTCATCGCGCCGGAGGCGAAGATCCGCATCAGCTCGTCCTCGAGCGAGAGGTAGAAACGGCTCTCGCCGGGGTCACCCTGCCGGCCGGAGCGGCCGCGCAGCTGGTTGTCGATCCGTCGACTCTCGTGGCGCTCGCTGCCGAGCACATAGAGCCCGCCGAGCTCGATGACCTTCTTCGCCTCCTCGGCACACGAGGCGGCGAACTTCTCGAGCAGCACCCGGTAGCGGGCGAGCCCGTCCTCGGAGGAGGGGTCGAGGCCCTCGGCGATCGTCGCCTCCCGGGCGAGACCCTCCGGATTGCCGCCGAGGACAATGTCGACGCCGCGACCGGCCATGTTCGTCGCGACGGTGATGGCGTGAAGCCGGCCGGCCTGGGCGACGATCGCGGCCTCGCGGGCGTGGTGCTTGGCGTTGAGGACCGAATGCGGAATGCCCTGCTTGTCGAGCAGCCGCGAGAGATGCTCGGAGCGCTCGACCGACGCCGTGCCGACGAGGACCGGCTGTCCGGACTCGTAGCGCGCCACGAGGTCGTCGACCACGGCCCGGAACTTGGCGTCCTCGGTCTTGAAGATGAGGTCGGCGTGGTCCGCCCGGATCATCGGCTCGTTCGTCGGGATCGGCACGACCTCGAGCGTGTAGGTCGAGGCGAACTCGGCCGCCTCGGTCTCTGCGGTGCCGGTCATCCCGGCGAGCTTCTCGTACATGCGGAAGTAGTTCTGCAGGGTCACCGTCGCCCAGGTGTGGTTCTCGTCCTCGATCCGGACGCGCTCTTTCGCCTCGACCGCCTGGTGGAGCCCGTCGGACCAGCGACGTCCCTCGAGGACACGGCCGGTGAACTCGTCGACGATCTTCACCGCGCCGTCAGCGACGATGTAGTCCTTGTCCCGGTGGTAGAGCTCTTTGGCCTCGAGCGCCTTGCCCAGCTGGTGGACGTAGTTGACGGCGACTGCGTCGTAGAGGTTCTCGACCCCGAGCTGACGCTCGACCTTGGCGATCCCCTCCTCGGTCGGCACAACGAGGTTCTTCTCCTCGTCGACTTCGTAGTCGGCATCCCGCAGAAGAGTCCGGGCGACGCTCGCGAACTGGTAGTAGAGCTTCGTCGTATCGTCGGTTGGCCCGGAGATGATGAGGGGCGTGCGAGCCTCGTCGATGAGGATCGAGTCGACCTCGTCGACGATCGCGTAGTGGTGGCCGCGTTGGACCATCTCGTCCCGGCTCGGCGCCATGTTGTCACGCAGGTAGTCGAAGCCGAACTCGGTGTTCGTGCCGTAGGTGATATCGGCCCTGTAGGCGGCGCGCTTGTCGTCAAACGAATCGATCTCGGACACGACGAGTCCCACGGAGAGCCCGAGGAAGCGGTAGATCTGGCCCATCCACTCGGCGTCGCGCCGGGCGAGGTACTCGTTCACGGTGACCAAGTGGACGCCTTTCCCCCCGAGGGCGTTGAGGTAGACCGGCAACGTCGAGACGAGCGTCTTGCCCTCTCCGGTCTTCATCTCGGAGATCCAGCCGAAGTGCAACGCCATCCCACCCATGAGCTGGACGTCGAAGTGGCGCTGGCCGATCGTGCGGCCTGCCGTCTCCCGCACGATCGCGAACGCCTCGACGAGGAGGTCGTTGAGGTCCTCACCGGCAGCGAGCCGCTCGCGGAACTCAACGGTCATGTGGGCGAGCTCGTCGTCGCTCATCGCCGCGACCTCGTCCTCGAGCGCATTGATGAGCGGGACGACCTCGGCGAGCCGGCGGACCTTCTTGCCCTCGCCGGCGCGGAGCAGCTGTGAGAACACGCTCATGACGTGGCAGTCTACGTCCCGGTCCGCCGGGATCCCGCCCAGGAGACGGCCGCGCGCCGATCGAGGTCAGCGGGAATCGGCGACCGTTCGCCCTTCTCTCACGCGCTCCGCGATCGACCGCCGCTCGCAGCGCGGGCCGGGGCGGGTACTCCTCGCGAGACCAGCTCGCCGGCGAGGTGGTGCGGACCGGCCGAGGCGACGCGGACGGAACCGTACGAGCCCGGCGGCATCGGCACCTCGCCGGTGAAGTGGACGAGCTTGCCCTGGCGCGTCCTGCCGGCGAGAACCCGCGGATCTCTCTTCGAGGGTCCTTCCACGACCACCTCCTCGACACGCCCGATCCGCGCCCGATTGGCCTGTAGCGCGGCGCGGTCGACGACGTGCTTCAACCGGGCGAACCGCTCCGCCACGACGTCGGGGGGGACGAAGGAGTCGACCATCTCG
>JBEKLG010000008.1:0-26566 GCA_050010315.1 Acidimicrobiales bacterium | reverse complement strand
TCGAGCTCATCGGCCGGTCGACGTTCCCGCCGATCGGGCTGGAGGGCTATCCGGTCACGTTGGGGCCACACGGGTTCTTCTGGCTCCAAGTCGAGGGGTGCTGAGATGGCGGTGACCGCGGAGGAGCTCGGGACGCTCGCCGGCGCCTACCTCGAACGCCAGCACTGGTTCCAGCTGACGGTCCCGGGCGCCCGTGAGGACGAGGTCGAACTCGTCCACTCCGAGATACTCCGTGAGGCCCCCCCGCCGTTATGCCGTCTGCTTCTTTCCTGTCGTGGCCGGCACTTCAGCCTCTTCGTCGGCTGGCGACGGGCGACCGAGGTCTCTGACGCGCTGCACGGACGGGAGGGCGCGATCTTCGGCTCTGCCCTCGACGGCCTGCGCACCGCGCTCGTCTACGACGCCTTGGCCGACGACACCTTGGCGATTGAACTCTTCCGACGGGCGACGGGAGACAATGAGGTGGCGACGCGGGTCCGGCAGGTCGCGGCGGCCGTCTCGCACGCCTCACTCGTCTACGACGGACGATTCCTCATGAAGTGCTACCGGGTGCTCGAGGACACGACCCGGCCGGAGATCGAGGTACTGATGAAGCTCGACTCGGTCGGCTTCAACGCGATTCTCGCCCCGGTCGCCGCCTGGCAGCGCGACGGGTTCGAGCTCGCGCTCGTACGCGAGTTCCTCCCCTCGGCGCTCGAGGGACGGCTGCTCGCGCTGACGTCTTTGCGCGACCTGCTCGCCCGGGTCTCCGGCTACGACCGGGCCGACATGGCGGTGACGGCGCGCCTCGAACCCGCGAACACGTTCGACCCGGCCGCGGCGGCGGCAACGGCGGGCGGGGATCTCGCCTCGGAGATGCGCCGCCTTGGTGTGACTGCGGCGCACCTCCATCTCGCCCTCGCCGACGCCTTCGCGACGAGCGAGGTCTCGCCGGCGACCCTCGCTGACGAGATCGCGCAGCTCGTCTCGAACGGGTTTCCGGGGCGGGCGGCGAGCGGCGGCGGGCGCGAGGCCAACGACCTCATCGCGCGGGTCCAATCGCTCGACCCTGGCAAGGCCGGACTGGCGATCCGGGTCCACGGCGATTTCCACCTCCGGCGGGTGATGCGGGGCGAGACGGGTTGGGTCGTGGTCGGCTTCGGTGACGATCCGCTCTTTTCCGATTCGCTCTCGCTCACCTCGCTGAGCCCCCGTTCCGGCACGCCGGTCGAGGATCTCGCCGACATGTGGTTCTCGATCGGCCGTGTAGCCGGGGAGGCGCTCGCCCAGCGGCCGCGCGCCGAACTCGGGCTTGCCGGCCAGCTGGCGCGGGCGTGGGTGCGGCGCAACCGGCGCGCCTTCCTCGAGGGGTACCTGGCCACCCGCGGGATCGGCCGGCTGCTGCCGGATGACCCGGGGATCGTCGAGGAACTGCTCGCGGTACTGACGATGGCTCGCGAGCACCGCCACGGCGCGCCGATCCCCGGGGCGTGAGCACCCGGCGGCCCCAGACGCTGGCGGCGAAGGGCGGGAGGGTCTTGTGGTTCCAGCGCCCCGTCGGCCCCGCTTAGCGGCAGCGGCGCCGATCGGGTGGACTGGACGGCCGTGGAGGAGCTGATGTCCCCCGAACCCGCCGCGCCACACGGCGCCTACCTCGATCACGCCGCGACGACGCCGCTGCGCGCCGAGGCGGTCGCGGCGATGCTGCCCTTTCTCACTGCCGAGTACGGCAACCCCTCGGGTGTCCACGCGACGGCGCGGCGCGCCCGACGGGCGCTCGACGACGCCCGGGACGCGATAGCGGGGGTGATCGGCTGCGAGCCGGGCGAGGTCGTGTTCACTTCTGGTGGGACCGAGGCCGACAACCTCGCCGTGCTCGGCGTACACGGGCGCTGTGGCGGGGCCGTCGTCGTGAGCGCGATCGAGCACGAAGCCGTGCTGAACCCGGCGCGCCGCATCGGGGCGCGTCTCGTGTGGCCGACGGCAGAAGGCGTTATCGACCTCGACGCCCTTGCCGCGGCGCTCGACGAAGAAGTGACGCTCGTGAGCGTGATGGCGGTGAACAACGAGGTCGGGACGATCCAGCCGTTCGCCGAGATCGTCGCCGCGGTGCGCCGTCGCGCCTCGGGGGCGATCATCCACAGCGATGCCGTCCAGGCGGTGCCGTGGCGCGACCTGCGGGTGGAGCTCGCGGAGTGCGACCTCGTGTCGATCTCGGCTCACAAGTTCGGCGGGCCGAAGGGCGTCGGAGCGCTCGTCGTGCGCAGGCGGGCGACCCGGTCCGTCGAGCCGCTGTGCTTGGGCGGCAGCCAGGAGCGGAATCTGCGGCCCGGAACCGAGAATGTCGCGGGGATCGTCGCCATGGCGGCGGCGGCGGTGGCGGCGGCAGGCGAGCGGCCCGCGGCGTGCATGCGGACGTGCGAGCTCCGTGACCGGTTCCTCGACCGGCTCGCCGCTTCGGTGCCGGCGATGGTGGAGTCGGTTCCCCGGGCTTTGGCGGCACCCGGACATGCCCACGTCCGGTTCCCCGGCGTCCTCGCCGAGGAGCTCCTCGTCCTGCTCGACGAGGCCGGTGTCGCCGCCTCCGCCGGGTCGGCGTGCGCGGCGGGGGCGATCGAACCGAGCCACGTCCTGCGCGCCATGGGCTGGAAGGGTCGGGCGGCGCGCGAGGCCGTGCGCTTCACGCTCGGCCCGCAGACGACCGAGGGTGAGGTCGGCTACGCGCTGGGTGCCATCACCTCGGCCGTCGCCTCGCTCACCAGCGGGATCCCGATGGGAGACTGAGGGCGTGCGCGTCCTCGTCGCGATGTCTGGTGGTGTCGACTCCTCGGTCGCGGCGGCGCTGCTCGCCGCCAGGGGCCACGACGTCGTCGGCGTGACGCTGCAGCTATGGGGCGGGCCCGGGGACTCGGGCTGCTGCTCGCTCGGCGACGTGGAGGACGCGCGTCGGGTCGCCGACGGACTCGGCATCGACCACCGGGTGTTCAACTTCGCTGGCGAGTTCTCCCGTGACGTGGTTGAGCCCTATGTCGCCGACCATGCCCGGGGCCGGACGCCGAATCCCTGCGTCGAGTGCAACCGGGCGGTGAAGTTCGGCCACCTCGCGGCGCGAGCCCACCGGCTCGGTTTCGAGGCGATCGCGACGGGGCACCACGCCCGGGTCACCGTCGAGGGCGGACGGGTGTCGCTCCGCCGCGGCGTCGACGGCGCAAAGGACCAGTCCTATGTGCTCTCGACGCTTCTGGCCCGCGACCTCGCCCGCGTGCTGATGCCGATCGGCGACCTCACCAAGCCCGAGGTGCGCGAGCTCGCCAGGCGCTTCGGTCTTCGCACCGCCGGCAAACCCGACAGCCAGGAGGTCTGCTTCATCTCCTCGAAGTCATCTGGAGGCGGGCGATCGGCTTTTCTGTCGGGGCGAATCCCGCTCCATGCGGGCCGCGTCGTCGACTTCGCGACCGGCGCGGAGCTCGGAACCACCGAGGCGGTCGAGCTCGTCACGGTCGGCCAACGTCGTGGCCTCGGCGTTAGCGTCGGCGACCGTCGCTACGCGGTCAGGGTCGACGTCGCCTCGTCTACGGTGTTCGCCGGCTCGCCCGAGGACCTGCTCGTCGGCGGCGTCGCCTTCGGGGCGCGCACCTGGTTCGACGCGCCCGTGCCGGTGGGTTCGCCCGTCCTCGCCCAGGTGAGCGCGCACGGCCTTCCCCGCCCCGCGCTTGTCACCGGCGAGGGGATTGAGTTCCGCCGCCCCGAGAAGCGGGTCGCGCCCGGCCAGGTCGTCGCCTGCTACGTCGACGACACGGTCGTTGGTTCGGGGGTCGCCCGATGACGGCTCGGCCGGACGACGAGGCGCCGCTCGTCGAGGGGCTGGCGAGCGAGCACGCCGCGACCTCAGGCCGCGACCCGGCGGCGCGGGCAGCGGAACTGCGGGAACTGATCCGCTACCACTCCGACCGTTACCACCGGGACGACGCGCCGGAAATCGCCGACGCCGAGTACGACGCCCTCGTCGTCGAGCTGCAGCGCCTCGAGCGCGACCATCCGGAGCTCGCCACGCCCGACTCGCCCTCTCAAGGGATCGGGGCCGCGCCCTCGGTGCAGTTCGCGCCGGTGCGCCACGCCGTGCGGATGATGAGCCTCGACAACGTCTTCTCGCTTGGTGAATTCCGGTCCTGGGGCGAGCGTGTCGAACGGCTCCTCGCGGCGGCGCCGGGTGAGAGCGCGGGGGTCGTCGTGCGCTACGCCTGTGAACCGAAGATCGACGGACTCGCCGTCTCGCTCCGTTACGAGCGCGGCCGCCTGGTCCGGGCCGCGACCCGCGGTGACGGGACGACCGGCGAGGACGTCACCGCGAACGTGCGCACGATCAGCCTGATCCCGGAACGGCTCGCGCTCGACCCTGGCGACGTGCCGGAGATCTTCGAGATTCGCGGCGAGGTGTACCTGCCGATCTCGGCGTTCGAGGAACTCAACCAGCGGCAGCGCGAAGCCGGCCTCAGGCCGTTCGCCAACCCCCGGAACTCCGCGGCCGGGTCGTTGCGCCAGAAGGACCCGTCGATCACGGCGGCGAGGCCGCTCGCGTTCTGGGCCTACCAGGTCGGCGAGGTGGACGGGGGCGCCGCCGGGCCCCGGGGCGCCCTCCTCGTCACGCACACGGCGTCGCTCGAGCTCGTCCGGCGCGCCGGGCTTCCGGTCAACCCCGAGGCGAGAACGGTCGACGGAATCGAGACCGCCTACGGGTTCTGCCGACGCTGGCAGGAGCACCGCCACGACCTCGACTACGAGATCGACGGGGTCGTCGCCAAAGTGGACGACCTCGCCTTGCAGGGCGCCCTCGGCGCGACGGCGCACGCCCCGCGCTGGGCGATCGCCTACAAGTTCCCGCCCGAGGAGCGCACGACGCTGCTCGAGGAGATCCTCGTCTCGATCGGCCGGACGGGGCGGGCGACGCCATACGCCAAGCTGACCCCGGTCGTCGTCGCCGGGTCGACGGTCGAGTACGCGACGCTCCACAATGAGGACCAGGTCCGCGAGAAGGACGTCCGGCCGCTCGACACGGTGGTCGTGCGCAAGGCGGGCGACGTGATCCCCGAGGTGATCGCCGCGGTGCTGGCCCGCCGTCCCGCTTCAAGCGTCCCGTGGCGCTTCCCGGCGCGCTGCCCGAGCTGCGATGGCCCCCTCGTCCGTCTCGCCGGCGAGGCGGACACCTACTGCGTGAATCTGGAATGCGCCGCGCAGCGCGTCCAGCGCCTGGCGCACTTCTCCTCCCGCCAGGCGATGGACATCGAAGGTCTCGGCGAGCAGCGGGTCGCCGAGCTCGTTGGGGTGGGAATGCTCGCCGACGTCGCCGACATCTACGCGCTCTCAGCCGAACGCCTCGCGCGCCTCGAGGGTTTCGGGGCGATCTCGGCGGGAAATCTCGTCGCGGCGATCGCCGCCTCGCGGACCCGGGGGATGAGCCGGTTGCTCGTCGGGTTGTCGATCCGCCACGTCGGCCCGGCGGTCGCCGAAGCCCTCGCCGTCCGCTTCGCCGATCTCGACGCGCTCGCCGCGGCCGACGAAACCCAGCTCGGCGCGATCGACGGTGTGGGACCCGTGATCGCGCAGAGCGTGGGCGTCTTCTTCGCGGCCGAGCGCAACCGCGCCGTGATCGAGAAGTTGCGGGCCGCCGGGGTCAGTTTCGCCTCGACCAGGTTCCTGGCGAGCTCGGTGCCGGAGCTCGTCCAGACTCTCGGCGGGCGGTCCGTCGTCGTCACCGGGACCCTCGCGGGATTCAGCCGCGAGGAGGCCGAGGCGGCGATCGCCGCCCGGGGCGGCAAGTCGCCGGGGTCGATCTCGGCGAGGACCGCGGCGGTCGTCGTCGGGGCGGAGCCCGGGGCGACGAAGACCGCCCGGGCCGAAGCGCTCGGGATCCCGCTCCTCGACGAGGCCGGGTTCGTCCACCTGCTCGAGACCGGCGAGATCGTCCGCCGCGACGCCCGCTTCAGGCGGTGATGGCGCGGATCTCCTCGGTGAGGCTCAGCTGGGCAGGCGACGGCGTCGCCTGCTGGAAGGCGAGGAGCTTTGTCACGTCGCCTTCCATCCGGACCCGTCCCGTCATGAACGCCTCGGCGCCCGCCTGGACGTCGCCCTTTACGAGGACGGCCTCGGCGAGCTCGTAGTCGAGGTGGACGGTGAGCTCAGGCGAGTCGAGGTGGCCCAGGTCGAGATCGGCGAAGCCCTGTGAGGTGTCGAGGTGGGCGTCGAGCGTGCCGTCACCGAAGGGCACGTCCTCGATGACGAGGTTCATCCGGACGCTGGTCGTCGCGGGCGCCGTCGAGGCGACGTGACCGGAGTAGATTCGGCGCGCGGCCAGCACCCACTCGTCGCTCAAGAAGGCGTGCTTCGTCCCCATCCCTCCTTGCCGAGGCGCACCGGCGCCGACGCCGCGCCCGCGCTGGATGCAGACTAGCTGCCGATCCGGCGCCAACTTGCGGCTCACTACGATGGGGCTCGCCTTGTCCGCCTTGGGCCGACCGGGACCGCGTCGGCGCGGCTCGGAGCGACGGCGAGGACCTGCCGAGTCCCCGAGAGAATCGTGAGTGGCTGAGTTGACCGGAACCTTCTCCCGCGCCGACGTCGTCTACGTCGCCCGGCTTGCCCGTCTCGACCTCGAACCCGACGAGGTGGACCGCTACGCCGCGCAGCTGGCCTCGATCCTCGACCACGTCGCCGCGGTGACCGGGCTCGACACGACCGACGTGCCCGCCACGGCGCACCCGCTCGAGCTTGCCAACGTGGCGCGGCCGGACACCCCCGGGCCGACGCTCGACCGCGACGAGGTGCTCGCTCAGGCGCCACGGGTCGAGGACGGCCGTTTTCGCGTCCCGCCGATCCTCGGGGAGGCGCCGTGAACCAGGCGGGCGCACCTTTTCCTGGCGCGATCGCAACCGCCAGGAAGGTGCGATCGGGCGAGACGACGGCACGTGAAATCTGCGAGGCCGCCTTGGCGCGCATCGCGACTTTCGAGGGCGCGATCCACGCTTTCAACACCGTGACCGGCGAGCTCGCCCTCGTTACCGCCGACCGGATCGACGCCGCCGTCGCGGCCGGGCGGGACCCGGGCCCGCTCGCCGGCGTGCCGATCGCCCTGAAAGACAATCTCTGCACCCGGGGGGTCCCGACCACGGCCGGATCGCGGATTCTCGCCGGCTGGATTCCGCCGTATGACGCGACGGTCGTGCGGGCCGTCGCCGCCGCTGGCGCCGTCATCGTCGGCAAGACGAACCTCGACGAGTTCGCGATGGGCTCTTCGACGGAGAACTCCGCCTTCGGGCCGACACACAATCCCTGGGACCTCGACCGTGTGCCGGGCGGCTCCTCCGGCGGGAGCGCCGCCGCCGTGGCGGCCGGTTTCGTGCCGCTCGCCCTCGGCTCGGATACCGGTGGTTCCGTCCGCCAGCCGGCATCGCTCTGCGGCGTGGTCGGGGTGAAGCCCACCTACGGCCTCGTCTCCCGCTACGGGCTGATCGCCTTCGCTAGCTCGCTCGACCAGGTCGGCCCGTTCGCCGCGACGGTCGCCGACGCGGCGGCGCTGCTCGATGTCGTCGCCGGTCACGATCCGGCGGACTCGACGTCGCTCAACGTTGGCTCCGAGCCGCTCGCCGAGCGACTCGACGAGGGGGTCGCGGGACTGCGCGTCGGCGTCATTTCGGACTTCCTCGCCGACGCCAGCCCCTCCTGCGCCGCCGCGGTGCGCAGAGCGGCCGAGGTGCTCGGCGCAGCGGGGGCGGCCGTCGAGGAGGTCGCCATCCCCTCCTTGATGCTCGGTTTGTCGGCTTACTACCTCGTCGCACCGGCCGAGGCGTCGTCGAACCTCGCCCGCTACGACGGCGTGCGCTACGGGCTGCGTGTCGACGCGCCGGACGTCGCCGGAATGAACAGCCGTTCACGTGCGGCGGGTTTCGGCCCCGAGGTGAAAAGGCGGATCATGCTCGGCACCTACGTGCTCTCCGCCGGGTACTACGACGCTTACTACGGCCAGGCGCAGCGGGTCCGCACCCTCGTCGCTCGCGGCTTTGCGGAGGCGTACCGGCGCTTCGACGTCCTCATCGGCCCGACATCGCCGACCGTCGCCTTCCCAATCGGCGCCAGGACCCAGGACCCGCTGGCGATGTACCTCTCAGACCTGTTCACGATCCCGACGAACCTCGCCGGCCACCCGGCGGTGAGCGTGCCCTTCTCGCTTTCCGAGGGGCTCCCCGTCGGCGTCCAGGTGCTCGCGCCCTCCCTCGGCGAGGGTCCGATGTTCCGTGCCGCGGCGGTGATCGAACGGGGCGCCGATCCCGGGGCCCGCGGGCCGGTCGAGCCCCGTCTGGCGGAGGTGGGGCGGTGACGGCGTCCATGCCGGGTGCAGCCGGCTGGGAGACCGTCGTCGGGCTGGAGGTGCACTGTGAGCTGTCGACGGCGACGAAGCTCTTCTGTGCCTGCCCGAATGCCTTCGGCGCTGAGCCGAACACGAACGTCTGTCCGGTCTGCCTCGGCCTGCCCGGGTCGCTGCCGGTGCTGAACGCGCGTGCCGTCGAGCTCGCGCTGCGGATCGGGGCGGCGCTCGGGTCCCGCGTCGAGCCGTCGATTTTCCACCGGAAGAACTACTTCTACCCCGACATGCCGAAGGACTACCAGATCAGCCAGTACGACGAGCCGATCAACGTCGGGGGGCACGTCGAGCTCGCCGACGGCTCGCTGATCGGCATCGTGCGGGCCCATATCGAGGAGGACACCGGCAAGACGACCCACGTCGGCGGGGGTGGACGGATCCACGACGCCGACTACTCGCTCGTCGACTACAACCGCGCTGGCGTGCCCCTCGTCGAGATCGTCTCCGCCCCGGACATCCGCAGCGGGGAACAGGCCCGCAGCTACGTGAGTGAGCTGCGGGCGATCCTCGTTGCGACGGGGGCGTCGGACGGGCGGATGGAGGAGGGCTCGCTGCGCGTCGACGCCAACATCTCGGTCCGCCCGGCGGGTGCGGTCGAGTACGGGACCCGTTGTGAGGTGAAGAACCTCAACTCGCTGCGCTCGCTGGCGCGCGCCGTCGACTACGAGTCGGCCCGCCAGATCGCCGTCATCGAGGCCGGTGGGAAGATCGTCCAGGAGACCCGTCACTGGAACGAGGAGGAGGGTCGCACGTCGTCGCTGCGCTCGAAAGAGGAGGCGTTCGACTACCGATACTTCGCCGAGCCCGACCTCGTGCCGCTGGCGCCGACGCCGGCGGAGGTTGCGGCGGTCGCCGCCGGCCTCGGCCCGCTTCCGGCGGCGCGGCGCCACCGACTCGGTGACCTCGTCGCGCTCGTCGGGGGCGCGGCGCCCGTCGACCAGCTCGCCACGGTCGTCGGCCTCGGCCTCGACGATCTCGTCGCGGCCGCGATCGGGCACGGGGCCGACCCGCGGCTCGCCCTGGCGCGGGCGGCGAACGAGGCCGCGAACCGCCCGGAAGAGGCTCGCGACCTCGACCCGGCGGCGTTCGCCGAGCTCGTGAAGCTCGAAGCCGCAGGCGAGCTGTCCGCGACCCAGTCCAAGGCCGTGCTGGCGGCGATGCTCGAAGGCGGCGGCGAGCCGGCACAGATCGCGGCACGCCTCGGGTTCGAGGCCCTCGGCGACGCCGAGCTCGAGGCGGCGATCGACGCTGCAATTGCCGCGCACCCGGCAGAGTGGGCGCGCTATCGGGCAGGAGACGCCAAGGTGGCCCAGTTCCTCCTTGGCGAGGTGATGCGGGCGACGCGCGGCCGGGCGAACGGCAGGGCCGTCGCGGCGTCTTTGGAGGCTCGCCGGACCTGACCGCTCGCCGGTGTGGTGCCTAGTGTGGTTGCCATGGCGCCAGCGCGACCGCGCGAATTCGCGCGGGATCCCGGAGCGTCGCTGAAGATCCACAGCCAGGACGTAACCGAGGGGCCGCGGCGCGCCCCCGCCCGGGCGATGCTGCGTGCCGTCGGCATGACCGACGGCGATTTCAGCCGCCCGCAGGTCGGGATCGCCTCGACCTGGAACGAGGTCACCCCGTGCAACCTGCCGCTGCAGCGCCTGGCGGACCGGGCGAAAAAGGGTGTGCGCGACGAGGGCGGTTTCCCGATCGAGTTCGGGACGATCGCCGTCTCCGACGGGATCTCGATGGGGCACGAAGGGATGCGGGCCTCGCTCGTCAGCCGGGAGGTGATCGCCGATTCGGTCGAGACGATGATGCACGCCGAACGGTTCGACGCCTTCGTCGGCCTCGCCGGCTGCGACAAGTCGCTTCCGGGCATGCTCATGGCAGCGGCCCGCCTCGATCTGCCGATGGTCTTCGTCTACGCCGGCTCGATCCTGCCGGGGCACCTCGGGGATCGCACCCTCGACATCACGAGCGTGTTCGAGGCGGTCGGGGCGCACGCCCGCGGCGACATCGACGACGAGCTCCTGCACGACATCGAGACCCACGCCTGCCCAACCGAGGGGGCGTGCGCCGGGATGTTCACCGCCAACACGATGGCCTCGGCCGCCGAGGCCCTCGGCATGGCGCTGCCAGCGGGGGCAACGCCGCCGGCGGTCGACCGGCGTCGCGACGACATCGCCTACGAATCGGGCCGTGCCGTCGTCGGCCTTCTCAGGAGCGGCATCCGCCCCCGCCAGATCCTGACCCGGGCGGCGTTCGAGAACGCGATCGCGGTGACGATGGCGCTCGGGGGGTCGACGAACGCCGTGCTCCACCTTCTGGCGATCGCCAACGAGGCGCAGGTCAGCCTGTCGCTCGACGACTTCAACGCGGTCGGCGGTCGGGTGCCACACCTCGCGGACATGAAGCCGCACGGCCGGTTCCACATGGTCGACCTCGACCGGGTCGGCGGCGTGCCCGTCGTGATGCGACTCCTCCTCGACGAGGGTCTTTTGCACGGGGACTGCCTGACGGTGACCGGCAGGACCGTGGCGGAGAACCTCGAGGAGCTGGCGCCGCCCGGTCCCGACGGCACGGTCGTGCACGGATTCAGCTCCCCGATCCATTCCCGCGGCATCGTCGTGCTGCGTGGGTCCCTCGCGCCCGAAGGCGCCGTCGTGAAGATCGCCGGGGCCGACGTCGAGCGCTTCAGTGGCCCGGCCCGGGTCTTCGACGGCGAGGCCACGGCGATGGGGGTGATCCTTGGCGGCGAGATCGCGCCCGGCACGGTCGTCGTCATCCGCTACGAGGGACCGAAGGGCGGTCCCGGGATGCGGGAGATGCTCGGGATCACCGCTGCGCTCGTGGGGACTGGCCGGGACAAGGACTGCGCGCTCGTCACCGACGGCCGTTTCTCAGGCGGCACGCAGGGCTTCTGCATCGGCCACGTCGCCCCCGAGGCGACCGTCGGCGGGCCGATCGCCCTCGTCGTCGACGGCGACCGCGTCATCATCGATGCGGTCGCCGGGACGATCGACCTTGACGTCGACCCCGGCGAGCTGGCGCGCCGCCGGGCGCGATGGAGTCCGCCGCCGGCCCGCTACACGACGGGCGTGCTCGCCAAGTACGCGCGTCTCGCCACGGGCGCGGAACGCGGCGCGGTCACCGAAGCGTGAGGCTTCTCGGCGGCTTGCCGTTTCCGGGCCCGTCTGAAAGACTCTTAGCGATGGCGAAGACGTCGCAGAACTTGTTGTCTGTCGTAGTCCTTGGGTAGCGCGCGGCGGCCCTTGCCGTCCGTGCGCTTCCGACCTCCCGAAAGGGAGGTCGTTTTGTATGCGGCGTGCGATTAGGAGCGCGATCGGCTTCTCCTCAACAAGCGAGAGATCCGGGGGAACGGAGACAACGGTGGAAGTGACAGGAGCACAGGCCCTCATTCTGAGCCTCGAGGCCCAGGGCGTCGAGGTCGCGTTTGGCCTGCCGGGGGGTGCGATCTTGCCCGTCTACGACCCGATCCTCGACTCGTCGATCCGGCACATCCACGTCCGCCACGAACAGGGCGCTGGACACGCGGCCGAGGGCTACGCCGACGCGACCGGCCGGCCCGGTGTCGCCATCGTGACGAGCGGCCCGGGCGCAACGAACATCGTCACGCCGCTCGCCGACGCCTACATGGACTCCGTGCCGATGGTCGTCGTCGCCGGCCAGGTCGCGGCCGGTTCGATTGGCACGGATGCTTTCCAGGAGGTCGACACGACCGGCGTCACGATGGGGGTGACGAAGCACAACTACCTCGTCAAGGACGCCGTCGAGATTCCCCGCATCGTCGCCGAGGCGTTCCACATCGCGACGACCGGGCGCCCCGGGCCGGTATTGATCGACTTCCCGAAGGACGTCGCCAACATGCGGGTCGACTGGGAGGAGGTGGCGGCGGTCGACCTGCCGGGGTACTCGCCGCCAGTGCTCCCGGACGCGAGCGCGATCAGGCAGGCAGTCGAGCTCATCCGGACCGCCCGTCGCCCGGTGCTCTATGTCGGGGGCGGCGTCGTCAAGTCCGAGGCGAGCGGGGCTCTCGCCGCGCTGGTCGCGACCACCGGCATTCCCGTGGTGACGACTTTGATGGCGCGTGGCGCCTTCCCCGACTCGGACCCGCACTGCCTCGGCATGCCGGGCATGCACGGCAGCTACGCGGCCGTGACGGCGATGCAGCGATCGGATCTGCTCATCTCGCTGGGGGCGCGCTTTGACGACCGGGTGACGGGCAAGGTGTCGGCTTTCGCGCCTGACGCGCTCGTCGTCCACGTCGACATCGATCCCGCCGAGATCGGCAAGGTGCGCCAGGCGGACGTCGCGGTCGTCGCCGACTGTTGCCACGCCATCGAAGCGCTCATCGCTGCCCTCGCCGAAGGCGAACCGCTCGACGCCGCACGGCTTGCCCCCTGGATGGCGCAACTGTCGGAGTGGCGGTCGCGATTTCCCTTCACCTACGACCCGGGCGACGGTTCGACAATCAAACCGCAGTTCGTCGTCGAACAGTTGCGTGACGCGACCCCCGACGACGTGATCCTCGTCTCTGGCGTCGGTCAGCACCAGATGTGGGCGTCGCAGTTCTGGCAGTTCGAGCGGCCGCGCAGCTGGATCAACTCCGGGGGTCTCGGCACGATGGGCTTCGCCGTGCCGGCGGCGATGGGCGCGAAGGTCGGACGGCCGGACCGCATGGTCTGGGCGATCGATGGTGACGGCTGCTTCCAGATGACCGCTCAGGAGCTCGTCACGACGACGGCCGAGCACATCCCGGTGAAGATCGCCATCTTGAACAACGCCTATCTCGGGATGGTGCGCCAGTGGCAGCACATGTTCTACAAGGAGCGCTACTCGTCGGTTTACCTCTCACCCGACCTGCCTGACTACGTCGGCTGGGCCGAGTCGATGGGCTGTGTCGGTCTGCGGGTGACCTCCCCTGAAGAGGTGCTTCCGGCAATCGAGAAGGCGAACGAGATCGACGACCGTTCCGTCGTCATCGATTTCCGCACCGACGTGACCGAGCACGTCTACCCGATCATTCCCGCGGGGAAATCGAACGACGAGATCGTCCTCCACCCGAGCCAGGAGAACTTCGCCCGATGATGGCGGCGACGAACGGCAAGGCGCGCTACCACCTCCTGTCGGTGCGCGTGGAAAACAAGGCGGGCGTGCTCGCCCGCGTCTCGGGCCTGTTCGCGAGGAGGGGCTTCAACATCTTCTCGCTCGTCGTCGCGCCGACCCAGGACGAGCGGTTCTCGCGGATTTCGATCGTCGTCGACGTCGAGTCGACGCCGCTCAGCCAGATCGTTGAGCAGCTCGCCAAGCTGATCAACGTCGTCGCGATCAGCGAGCTCGATCCTGACCGCGCCCGCGAGGCTGAGTTGCTGCTCGCGACCGTCGCCGTGTCCGAGGATCGCGGGCAGAGTTTCGTCGAGCTCATCGGGCGATTCGACGCTCGGGTCGTCGAGGAGAGCGACGAGGCGACGATGGTCATGGCCGTCGGCGACCCCGGCTCGCTCGACGAGTTCGAGGCGGGGCTGGAGCGCTACGGGATCGTCGAGATCCAGCGCACCGGGCGGATCGGCCTTCCTACACTGAGCCCGGCGAGCTAGGGGCGCCCGACGAACGTCGTCGGCAAGGGCGCGAGAGAAAAGGCGGGGTGGTGCCGATGGCGAAGCTGTACTACGAATCGGACGCCGAGCGGGCCGCGATCGCCGATCGCAAGGTCGCCGTGCTCGGCTACGGGTCCCAGGGTCACGCCCACGCCCTCAACCTGCGCGACAGCGGGATCGACGTCCGGGTCGGACTGCGACCTGGCTCGTCGTCGCGCCAGAAGGCCGAAGACGCCGGATTGCGCGTCCTCGACATCGACGCGGCCAGCAGCGAAGCCGATGTCGTGATGGTGCTGTTGCCCGACACCGAGCAGCCGAAGGTCTACTTCCGTGAAGTCGCGCCGCACCTCGAACCGGGCGACGCGCTTCTCTTCGCCCACGGGTTCAACATCCGCTTCGCGACGATCACGCCGCCGCCCGAGGTCGACGTGGCGATGGTCGCGCCGAAGGGCCCCGGCCACCTCGTGCGGCGGACCTACACCGAGGGCGGCGGCGTTCCGGCGCTCATCGCCGTGGCGCAGGACCCGTCGGGGGGAGCGAAGGCGCTGGCGCTCGCCTACGCCGACGCCCTCGGCGCGACCCGCGCCGGGGTGCTGGAGACGACGTTCACGGAAGAGACCGAGACCGATCTGTTCGGTGAGCAGGTCGTCCTGTGCGGGGGGCTGACGGCGCTCGCGACCGCCGCCTTCGAGACCCTCGTCGCGGCCGGGTACCAACCGGAATCCGCCTACTTCGAGTGCCTGCACGAGATGAAGCTCATCGTCGACCTCATGTACGAACAGGGCATCTCGGGGATGCGGTTCAGCGTCTCGGACACGGCCGAGTACGGGGACCTGACCCGCGGCCCCCGGGTTATCAACGCTGCGGTGCGTGCCGAGATGAGGCGCATCCTCGACGAGATCCAGGATGGCCGGTTCGCCGCGGAATGGATCGCCGAGAACGAACGCGGCCGCCCGCTCTACCGAGAGCTCCGGGAGAAGGGCCGGGCCCACCAGATCGAGACGGTCGGCGCCGAGCTGCGGGCGATGATGCCGTTCATTGCCGCCGGCCGCCAGCGCTTCGAGGACGTCTCCGGGGGCTAGGGGCCCCAGCGCGAGAAGAGCTCGCCGACCACCCAGTCGATGCACGCCGTCAGCGCTTCGATGTCGGCGGGCTCGATGGCGGGGAACATCGCGATCCGCAGCTGGTTGCGGCCGAGCTTGCGGTAGGGCTCGGTGTCGACGATGCCGTTGGCGCGCAATGTGGCGGCGATCACCGTCGCGTCTACGCCAGCGACGAAGTCGATCGTCGCGACCGAGTGGCTGCGGTCGGCGGGGTTCTCGACGAAAGGTGTCGCGAAGGGCGCGGCCTCGGCCCAGCCGTAGAGGAATTCGGCCGAGGCATCCGAACGCGCCGCCGCCCACTCGAGCCCGCCCTGGGCGTTGATCCACTCGACCTGCTCGGCGAGCAGCCACAGTGTGGCGAGCGCCGGGGTGTTGTAGGTCTGGTTGAGCCGCGAGTTTGCGACGGCGACGTTGAGGTCGAGGAACGCCGGCGCCCAGCGGCCGGAAGACGCCAGCCTCGTGCTGCGCTCGAGCGCGGCGGGAGAGCACGCCGCGAGCCACAGCCCCCCTTCTGAGCCGAAGCCCTTCTGGGGCGCGAAGAAGTAGGCGTCGCACTCGGCGAGGTCGACCCGCAGGCAGCCCGCGGCCGAGGTCGCGTCGACGAGCACGAGGCCGTCCGCGGTACTCCCGTCGCC
The DNA here is from genome assembly GCA_050010315.1 of Acidimicrobiales bacterium. Taxonomy (GTDB): domain Bacteria; phylum Actinomycetota; class Acidimicrobiia; order Acidimicrobiales; family Bog-793; genus Bog-793. The sequence continues at coordinate 10,830 of JBEKLG010000008.1, read as the reverse complement.
GTGACGCGGGCGGGTGACCGGCATCGCGACACCGGTCGACGTCTCGTTGTGGGTCAGCGCGTAGGTGTCGACGGCGGCGCGTGCCATCGGCGCCGGACGCTTCCCGGGCTCGGCGAGGATGATCTCGGGCTCTACCAGGTGGGGCGCCCGGGCCACTGCTGCTGCGAAGCGGGCGGAGAAGTCGCCGAACGAGCAGTGCTGGCTCGTCGAATCGATGAGGCAGAACGTCGCCAAGTCGAAGAATGCCGTCGTGCCGCCGTTGCCGAGGACGATCTCGTAGCCCTCGGGGAGGGCGAAGAGCGCGGCGAGGCCGCTGCGGATCCGCCCGACGACGTCGCGCACGCCGGCGCGACGGTGCGAGGTTCCGAGGTAGGTGGGCGCGACCGAGGCCAACGAGGAGAAGCCGGCGGCACGGACCTTGGAAGGTCCGGAACCGAAGCGGCCGTCGGACGGGAGTATCGACCTCGGGATCTCGGGCGTGGGCATATTCATCTCCTCTCCTGCGTCGCAGGCTTTCTGCAGGTCCCGCATTGCGGCGGACTGTGCAAGCATGACAGCTATGAGCGCTAATGCCCCTTCCGCGGCGAATGACGTTCGATCTGCAGCCGCAAGCAGCTCCGGGCACGCCTTATCGGGGGTGTCGCGCCGGATCGGTGCCGTGCCGACGTCGGCGACGCTCGCGATCGACGCCAAGGCGAAGTCCTTGCAGGAGTCGGGGGTCGACGTGATCAGCTTCGGCGCGGGCGAGCCCGACTTTCCGACGCCGCCCGCGATTGTCGAGGCCGCCGTTGCCGCCTGCCGGGACGCGAAAAGCCACCATTACACGCCGACGGCGGGCCTGCCGGCGTTGCGCGAGGCGATCGCCGGCAAGACCTGGCGCGATTCCGCCTACCCGGTGACCGCGGCGCAGGTGCTCGTCACGAACGGCGCCAAGCACGCGCTGGCGAACACCTTCGCGACGCTTCTCGACCCCGGGGACGAGGTTCTCATCACCGCTCCGTACTGGACGACGTATCCGGAGTCGGTCGCCCTGGCGGGCGGGGTGCCGGTCATCGTCTCGGCCGAGGAGGCGACCGGCTTCACGGCGACGCCGCAACAGCTCCTCGCCTCGGCGACGGATCGGACCAAGGTGCTCCTGTTCGCCTCGCCGTCGAATCCGACGGGGATCGTCTACTCGCGATCGGCCATGGCCGAGATCGGTGGCGTCGCGGCCGAGCGCGGCTGGTGGGTGGTCACCGACGAGATCTACGAGCACCTCGTCTACGCCGGCGCCGAGCGCCACTCGATGCCGGTCGTCGTGCCCGAACTCGCCGAACGATGCGTCGTCGTCAACGGCGTGTCGAAGACGTTCGCGATGACCGGCTGGCGGGTCGGCTGGATGATCGGGCCGAAACCGGTCATCGAGGCAGCGACGAACCTGCAGAGCCAGGAGACCTCGAACGTGAGCAACGTCGCGCAGTTCGCCGCGCTCGCGGCCCTGACCGGCGACACCTCTTCGGTCGCGGTGATGCACGAGGCGTTCGACCGTCGCCGCCGGATGATCCACCGCCTCCTGAACGAGATCCCGGGTGTCACGTGCACGAACCCCCAGGGAGCGTTTTACGCCTTCCCCTCGCTGAAGGGCGTGCTCGGACGGTCGCTCGCCGGCCGGCGGGCGAAGACGACCCTCGAGCTCGCCGAGGTCGTGCTCGACGCGGTGAACGTCGCCTTCGTCCCGGGCGAGGCCTTCGGCGCCCCCGGCTACGCCCGTTTCTCCTACGCACTCTCGGACGACGACCTCGTGGAGGGTGTCAACCGTTTCGCCGCCTTGGTGAAAGGGTCCGAGAGCTGACCGGGGGCCAATCCGGGGGGCAAGACGCGCTCATGCGAGACGAACGATGACCAGGATCCTCGTCACCGAAGCGCTCTCCCGCCGCGGGCTCGAGACCATGGCCGAGGCCGGGCACGAGGTCGACGTCCGGCTCGACCTGTCAAGAGAGGCGCTCTTGGCGGCGGTCGTCGGCGCCCAGGCCCTCGTCATCCGCTCGGCGACCAAAGTCGACGCCGCGCTGCTCGCATCCGGGCGCGATCTCGTCGTCGTCGGCAGGGCGGGTGTCGGCCTCGACAACGTCGACGTGGCCGAGGCGACGCGGCGGGGGGTGATGGTCGTGAACGCGCCGGAGTCGAACATCCTGTCGGCGGCGGAACTGACGATCGCCTTGCTGCTCGCCCAGGCGCGCAACATCCCGCAGGCCCACGCGGCCTTGGTCGCCGGTCGCTGGGAGCGGGCGCAATGGGAGGGTGTCGAGCTCCACGGCAAGACGCTCGGCGTCGTCGGACTCGGCCGGATCGGCGCGCTCGTCGCGCAGCGGGCGCTCGGCTTCGGGATGCACCTCGTCGCGCACGACCCATACGTCGCCCCCGAGCGGGCGCGGAAGATGGGGATCGAGCTCACGAGCCTCGAGGATCTCGTCGCGAGGAGCGACTTCATCACGATCCATTTGCCCAAGACCCCGGACACCGTCGGGCTCTTCGACCGGGAGCTGTTGGCGCACGCCAAGCCCGGGGTGCGGATCGTGAATGCCGCCCGAGGGGGGATCATCGACGAGGACGCGCTCGTCGAGGCGATCGGCGCCGGTCGCGTCGGCGGCGCCGCGATCGATGTCTTCGCAACCGAGCCGACGACCGCCTCGCCGCTCTTCGGCCTGCCCTCCGTCGTCGTCACCCCCCACCTCGGGGCGAGCACGAACGAGGCGCAGGACAAGGCCGGCGAGCAGATCGCGGGGCAGATCGTGCTCGCCCTGGCGGGCGACTTCGTGCCGTACGCGGTGAACGTCGAGGCGGGCGCGGTCTCCGAGACGGTGCGTCCCTTCCTCGGGATCTCGGAGATCCTCGGACGCTTCATCGCTTCGCTATCGGGCGGGTTGCCCGACGAACTCACCGTGGAGTGCCAGGGCGCGCTCGCCAGCGAGGACGTCAGCATCCTCACGCTCGCGGTCTTGAAGGGCCTGTTCGCGACCGTGACCGAAGACCCCGTCTCCTACGTGAACGCGCGCCGGATCGCCGAGGAGCGGGGCCTCGTCGTGCACGAGAGCCAAACGGCGAGCTCGCCATTTCGGGTCAGCGTGGTCACCGTCCGCTCGTCGCGCCACTCGATCTCCGGGTCGCTCGTCGGCGGGACGGCGCGCATCGTCGACGTTGACGCCCACGCCGTCGAGATCCCGCCGGCGGACGTGATGGTCGTCGTCCGCAACAACGACCGGCCGGGGATGATCGGCATCGTCGCGACGGCGCTCGGCGACGCCGGGATCAGCATCGTGAACATGGCGGTCGGACAGACGGCGGGCGGCAAGACCGCGTTGATGGTGCTGGCGACGGATCGCTCGGTACCCGTCGAGGTCCTCGACAAACTGCGGCGGGCCTCGGGGATTCTCGAGGTGTACGAGGTGACGACGGTCTAGCGGTCAATCCCGGCGGGGCGCGTCGCCGTTGTTCGTCCTCCTGGCGAGGGGGGCGGCAACCCGGAGCGGCTCGCCGGAGCGGACAGGGACAGGCGGCCAGAACTCGTCGGTCGCCTTCGTGGCCGCCAATCTACGGTAGGAGCGCCGGGCGACAAGCTTCGGGACGAACCGTGCCGCGGCGACGGCGGCGGCGAGAACCCCGGCGATCACCCCGAGGTGCACCGCCCGCCGTTTCCCTCGAGCCACCATGATCCTGATCTTTCTTCGCTTCGGCCACGACGTCGGGGCGCACCGCGAGGCGTGGCCAGCCGTCGACCGCAGGCTAGCGGGACGGCACGCTGGGTGATCACCCGCGCGCCAATTGTGTTGTTTCATGCGACTTAAGTGCAGGTCGTAAGATATAGGTAATCGAAGGGAGGGTCGCTATCGCGGCAAGGGAGCGTCCCGGCGGGCGCCAGATCGAGATCCTCATCGTCGACGACGACCCGATCGGTGTCGGGAGCCTCGTCTCCGCGCTCCCGCTCGCCGTCGAGACGGTCGTCGCGAGTTCTGTCGCGGACGCACTGCGGGTTGGGGACCGCGGCGAGTTCGACCTCGTCATCGTCGGCGTCCCGATGGGTGGCGGCGACGGTCTGGCGGTCCTCGACGACGTCAGTGTCGCCTTCCCTTCGAGTGTTGTCCTCGCCCTGTCCGGGAACCCGGACCCGGCCTTCGCCGACGAGGCGCGCCGCCGGGGCGCCCAGGAGGTCCTGCAGCGGGGCGGACTCACTTCGCCCGAATTCGCCGCGGCGGTGAACCGTCTCGTCGAGGCGTCGGATCCCCGGGAGGAGATCGCCGGGAGGGTCGCCCACGTCGAAGGGCTGCTCGCCGCGGTCGCCGAAGGGATTCTCGTGCAGTCGGCGACGGGGCGCGTCGTGCTCGCCAACGACCGCGCCGTCGAGATGCTCCAGGTGCCCCGCGAGGTCCTCATCTCCTCCGACCTCACCACCGCGGGGATCGAGATTCGTTCCGCCACGGGACGGTTGCTCGAACGCGACCAGCTCCCGGACGCAGTCGCGCGCCGAACCCGCAGTCCGATGCCGCCGGTGCTCTTGCAGGTGCGGCGCGGCGACGGGGAGCTCCGCTGGTTCGAGGCGACGACCTCGCCGCTCACGCACGCCGACCAGGACGTGCCGTACGCGGTGGTCACGGCGTTCCGCGACATGACCGAAACGCAAGCCGCGCAGGAGACGATGGTGTCTGCCGAGCGTCGGGAGCGGCTGTTGCTCGAATACGCCGGCGAGGGCTACCTCCTGCTCGACGCGCGCGGCTTCGTAGCCGAGGCGAGCCAGCTCGTCGAGCGCTTCTGGCCCGGCCAGCAGATCGTCGGGCGGGACCTGCGCGACCTCGTCGTCGAGGACGACCGCGCTGACCTCGGGGCGCTGCTCGACGACGTCGTCACCCGCGGAATCTCGCCGTTGCGGGCCGAGGCGAGGATCCTCGACGGCCGTGGCAGCATCCGCTGGACCGAGTTCACGTTGGCGAACCGCCTTGACGAGCCGTCGCTCATCGGGATCGTCGTCAACCTCCGGGACATCACCGACCGCAAGCTCGCCGAGGAGTCGGCGACACGGCTCTCGGCGATCCTCGAGTCAACCGAGGACGCCATCTTCTCCGAGACGCTCGACGGGGTCATCACGAGCTGGAACTCGGCTGCGGAGAGGCTCTTCGGCTACTCGGCGGCCGAAGCGATCGGCGGGAGCTCCCTCGCCATCGTGCCGGCGGACCGCCTGAACGGCGTCCTCGACGTGCGCTCTCGGGTGATGAAGCGCAAGCGGGTCGAGCTCGCCGAGACGATCCGACGGCGCAAGGACGGGACTTCGGTCGAGGTGTCGCTCACCGTCACGCCGCTCTTCGATTCTTCGGGCAACCTCATCGGGTCGTCGTCGATGTCGCGCCCGACCTCGGCCCGTCGCGAGTCCGGAGAGCTGCACGGTATCGAGGATCAATTGCGGTTCGGGTTCGAACAGGGCGCGATCGGGATGGCGGTGATCGACGGCTCCGACCGTTTCACGCTCGTCAACTCGGCGTTGTGCCAGCTTCTCGGGCGCGAGGAAGAGGAACTGCTCGGCCACCGGTTCAGCGACTTCCTGCACGCTGGGGACCTGGAGGCACGCCGCGGCCAGTCGGCGCCGTCGGCGGATGCCAGCCGCTACCAGGGTGAGCGGCACTTCGTCGGGGCCGACGGGACGGTCGTGACGACCCGTGTCGAGGTCTCGGCGATCCGGAGCGACAACGGCGAGGTTCACTACTTCTGCCAGGTGCAGGACGTCACGGATTGGAAGAGGAGCGAGGAAGCCCTCGGGCACCACGCCCTGCACGACCCTCTAACCGGGCTTGCCAACCGGGAGATGCTGTCGGCCCGGCTCGACCTCGTCGTCACCCGGAATCGGAGCGACGGATGCCTCAGCGCCGTCCTCGCCATCGACCTCGACCGCTTCAAGGTCATGAACGACGGGCTCGGTCAATCGGCTGGTGACCGTCTCCTCATCGACGTTGCCCACCGGCTCGTCGAGGCGAGCGGGCCACAGGACCTCGTCGCCCGGACCGGTGGCGATGAGTTCGTCGTGCTCTGTGACAGGGTCGCCGACCAGAATGAGGCTGACGCCTTTGCCGAACGTGTGGTCCGGCTGTTCGACGAGCCGTTCGCCGCCGGGGGAAAGCCGGTGCGTCTCACCGTCTCGGCTGGCGTCGCCGTCGTCGACGGATCGACGAGCGTCGACGACTCCCTGCGCTCAGCGGACGCGGCGATGCACCGTGCCAAGGACCGCGGCCGTGATCACGTCGAGCACTTCGACGATCAGATGCGGGAGGAAGTCGAGCGCCGCTTCGACCTCGAGCGCGAGATCCGCTTCGCTCTCGACCGGGACGAGCTGCGAGTCTTCTACCAGCCGATCCTTACCGTCGGCAGCGCCCGTCTCGTCGGGGTCGAAGCGCTCGTGCGGTGGGAGCATCCCACCCGCGGCCTGCTCAGTCCGGATGAGTTCATCCCCGTTGCCGAGCAGAGCGGCCTCATCTCGACGATCGGGACGCACGTCATCGAGATGGCGCTGCGCCAGATCGTCCGCTGGCGCAAAGACCTTCCCGGCTGCGAGAGCCTTTGGGTGTCGGTGAACATGTCCTCGCGCCAGCTCCTCCTCACCAACCCCGTCACGATGTGCCTCTGGGCGCTCGCCGCCAGCGGCGCCCCGGCGGACGCGCTCCTGCTCGAGCTCACCGAGACGGCGGTGATGAAGGAGATCGACAAGTCGATCAGCCGGCTCGAGGACCTGCGGGCGATTGGCATCAAGATCGCGATCGACGACTTCGGGACAGGGCAGTCGTCTCTCAGCTACCTCAGTCGCCTGCCCGTCGGGTTGCTGAAGGTCGACCACTCGTTCGTCGACGCGATCGGGTCGCGCGATTCCGCCGCCATCGTCGAGACGATCATCAACCTCGCGCGCACGCTGCATCTCGAGCTGTGCGCCGAAGGAGTCGAGAACCACAACCAGCGCGTCGCCCTCTACGAGCTCGGCTGCGAGTACGGCCAGGGGTACCTGTGGTCGAAGCCGCTCGGCCCGGAAGAGTTCGAGAACTGGGTCAGGGATACGTACGCCGCGGCGGCGATCTCGCCTTCTTGACGCCGAGGTCCGCGTGCAGAAGACTTGAGCCCACGATGCGCGTGAGACTCTTCATCCTCCTTATTACCTGACGACGGGCGCACATACGCGCTCGTCCGACCTCCTGTGCCGCTGGCCAGGAGGTTTTTTATACCCGGGGTTCGTATCTCAACTGCCGATAGGACAACTGATGCCACCGCTGCCAGCTCGCCCGAAGAAGATGCCTTACGAGAAGTACCGCCCGTATCCCTTGGTGGATCTCGCCGACCGGACATGGCCGAACAGGGTCGTCAAGGCCGCGCCCCGGTGGTGCTCGGTCGACCTGCGCGACGGGAACCAGGCGCTCATCGACCCGATGGATCCGGCCCGCAAGCGGAAGATGTTCGACAAGCTCGTCTCGATGGGCTTCAAGGAGATCGAGGTCGGGTTCCCCTCGGCGTCACAGCCGGAATTCGACTTTGTCCGCCAGCTCATCGAGGAAGACCTCGTTCCGGACGACGTGACGATCCAGGTCATCGCCCAGTGCCGGGCGCCGCTCATCGAGCGCACCTTCGAGAGCCTGCGCGGCGCGTCCCGCGCCATCGTCCACCTGTACAACTCGACCTCAATCCTGCAGCGGCGTGTCGTGTTCGGACTCGACAAACCCGGCATCACGGCGATCGCGGTCGAGGCCGCGCGGCTGTGCCGCAGCCTCGAAACGCGTCTGCCGGGGACGCAGGTCCGCTACGGGTACACGCCGGAGTCGTTCACCGGGACAGAGATCGAGTACTCGCTCGAGATCTGCTCCGCGGTGATGGGTGTGATGGAACCGACGCCTGATGCGCCGATCATCCTCAACCTGCCCGCGACCGTCGAGATGTCCACCCCGAACGTCTTCGCCGATCTGATCGAGTACTTCGGCCGCGAGATCCCACGACGCGAGGCCGTCGTGCTGAGTGTCCACCCGCACAACGATCGGGGCACGGCGGTCGCCGCGGCGGAGCTCGCGCTCATGGCCGGTGCCGAGCGTGTCGAAGGGTGCCTGTTCGGCAACGGGGAGAGGACCGGCAACGTCGACTTGATCACACTGGCGATGAATCTGTTCGCAATGGGCGTCGACCCCCTTCTCGACATCACGGACATCGACGAGCTGCGGCGCGTCGTGGAGCACTGCAACCGCCTGCCGGTGCACCCGCGCCACCCGTACGCCGGCGACCTCGTCTACACGTCGTTTTCGGGATCGCACCAGGATGCGATCAAAAAGGGCATGGCCGTCCTCGCCGACGACTACGACTGCTGGGAGGTTCCCTATCTCCCCATCGACCCGCACCATGTCGGGCGGACCTACGACTCGGTGATCCGGGTGAACTCCCAGTCGGGCAAGGGAGGCGTCGCCTACATCATGGAGACAGAGCACCAAATGGTGCTGCCGCGCCGGCTCCAGATCGAGTTCTCGCGAGCGATCCAGCTTGTTACCGAGGCCTTGGGGACGGAGGTCTCAGCCGAGAAGATCTGGGAGGTGTTCGTCGCGGAGTATCTGGCCAGTGGTGCGGTCGAGCTGATCGACATCGAGATGACGACGAGCAGGGACAGCGACAAGGTCACCGCCGAACTCGTTTTCGACGGCCGTCGTGTCACCGTGACCGGCGAGGGCAACGGCCCGATCTCGGCGTTTGTCGCCGCGGTGCGCGACGGAACGGGATTTGCAATCGAAGTCCTCGACTACCACGAGCACGCCGTCACCTCGGGAGCGAACGCCAACGCGGTCGCGTACGTCGAGACCTCGAATGGCAACGGGGTCACGCGCTGGGGGGTCGGCATCGACCAGAACATCGCGACGGCGGGGATCAAGGCGGTGATCTCGGCGATGAACTCGAGGAAACGCGCCGCGACTTCGCACTGAATCCCAACGACTGCGAGCCGGCCGGGTTGGTGCCTTCTTCTCGAGCGAGCGGCTCGCGGCCCAACTGGAGATCGCGGCCCACCCCCGTCGGCTTCGCACCGACGCCTCTCACCAGGCGCGATGGCTATCGCGCCGGTCGAACGTCGTCCTCCGGACGAGTGCTGAGCGTGCCATCGGAAAACCTCGCCCGCCCGTACGCGAAAGAGCACTGTCTCGGCTTTGTAGATAGTGAATACAAGTCTCTCGGGTGAGAGTGAAGGAGTCGACCGATGACAATCGAAGACGGCGAGCTCTCCCATCTTCTCGCTCGCTCTGATGTCCCCGCATCGGAAGCGACGCTCCGTTCGATCGTCGCTCGTTCACACCGTCGTCGTGAGCGACGGCTGAAGATTGCCACGACGACGGCGATCGTGATCGCCCTCGCTGCGGCGACCGTGACGGGGATTTCGCGGATGCCGACCGGGTCATCCTCGGCATTCCTAAGGGTCGCCTCCAAGGCGGTTTCCTGGACGAAGACGGAACGTGCCCTCGGCGTGGCGCCGCAGGGTCTCCGATGGTCGGCGGTCTCGGCCTCGAAATCGGCTGCGGCCAAGTCCCCCTCCCCATCGTCTTCGTCGAAACCGGCAGGATTTTCAGCAGCGTGCCCTGCGGAGGGTTGCTTCGGGTCGCTTTCGTACTCGGGGGGTGCATTGGACCGGCTGTTCGTGAGGGCAGCAGGCGACGTCACTGTCCGGACGTTCACCGAATCGTTGACCGTCTCGCGAGTTGGACCGCTCCATCCAACCAAGTCGGCACTCGGCGGAGGCCCCACGGTGGTTCCGTCCATTTCCCCAGCTCAGGCGTCTGATGGGATTTCGGCTGCAGCGACAGCGGCTAGCGGCGCAACCGGGGCGAGCGGCGCGACCGGGGCGAGTGGCGCGACCGGGGCGAGCGGCGCGACCGGGGTGAGCGGCGCAACCGGGGCGAGCGGCGCAACCGGGGCGAGCGGGACAACCGGGGCGAGTGGCGCGACCGGGGCTAGTGGCGTGACGAGAACTGTCGTCCCGACGATCACGGCGTGCGAATCGACCGAAACGCTCGTCGTCGAGGTCTCCAATCCCGGGGCGATCGGCGAGGTCACCGTCGAGCGGCCGAGTGCGGTCTCTTCGAGTGCCGCTCAGCCCTTCGAGCTCATCGACAGCTCGGTCGTCGGGGTCGCCGAGTCCTCGCCGATCGAGGTGGTGACGGTCTACGTCGGATCGAATGTGAGCAGCGTTCAGGCGAGCTTCTCTGATGGCTCGACCGACCAGATGCCGGCGCAGAAAGGCTGGGCGGTCCTCGTCGACGACGGCAATTCACCTCTGCCAGCGCGTCTCACGGCGTTCGACGCTGCCGGCGACAGCATCGGCACGGCAAGCGTGTCGAGTGACGACGCGATCGCCGAGCCGGCGCAATGCCTCCCGCCTGTCGCCGTGGCGAGGCCTGGCAAAGCCGTCGCTCAGCCGACGAAGACCTCAAAGTGAACGTTCCCGCCGACTAGCAGATGGGCGCGAATCGTGCTCATCTTTCAGTCGTGGACACTGCCTCGTCTGACGACCTCCCGGGGTTCGGTGGTGAGGAAGGCCCCGCTGTCCAGGGCGCTGCCACACCGGGAGCCGACGGCGTTGACGTCGGTTTCGTCGCGATCTACGAAGCGCACTACCCGCGCCTCGTCCGCGCCCTCGAGCTCGGCGGCACGGACCGGACGACGGCGGAAGATGTCGCCCAGGAGGCGTTCGCTAGGACGTTCGAGCGCTGGCAACGCGTGCGACGCGGCACCAACCCCGCGGGCTACGTGTACCGGGTCGGCTTCCGCCTCGCCCGGCGACATCGTCGCCGAGAGCTTCCGCTC
>JBEKLG010000007.1:0-26813 GCA_050010315.1 Acidimicrobiales bacterium | reverse complement strand
GGCCGGCGACGAGCCCAGCTGACGCGGCGGACCGTGCGGGCGTGCGCAATCGGCGTCGCGTCCGTGCTCGTCGTGACGTTCGGGGGGGCCGCGCCGGCCTCGGCGCCGCTCGCGGGCCTGAGCCGATCGGCTGCTAAGGCGGCGAACCCGATGCCGGCCTCGTTGCGGTGGGCGCTGCCGGACTCGCCGGTCGGGCGTCAGCTCGAGTGGCTCGTCACCGCCGCAAGCCGGCCGCCGATTCCCACAGGAGAACTGCGCGCCCATTTTGACGCTTCCTTCCTTTCGCAGGTCGCGCCGCAGACGTTGAACGACGTCCTGGTGGGGCTGCACGCGAGCTCCGGCTGGCGTCTCGTGACGCTCGACGCCAGCACGACGCCGGGGGTGCTCTTGGCGACGATCGTCTCCGGCTCGACGCGCTTTGGCGTTGAGGTCAGTACCGACGACAAGGGCCTCATCGGAGGGCTCTTCGTCCAGCCTGCGCCGGCGTTGCCGTCGCCGCCGACGTCGTGGCACTCGCTCGACGTGAAGTTGTCGGCGCTCGCGCCCGACGTGAGTTTCGAGGTCGCGACGCTCTCGGCGAAAGGTGCGTGCATCCCCGTGCACTCGCTGTTGGCGTCGACGGCGAGACCTCTCGGGTCGATGTTCAAGCTCTTCGTCCTCGGCGCGGTCGACCGCGCCGTCCGCACTGGCTCGCTCACCTGGGGCCGGTCGGTGCCGCTTGCCGAGGACCTGATGAGCCTGCCAAGCGGTGTGCTCCAGGTCGAACCGGCGGGGACGAGCTACTCCGTCGCGCAGTACGCCGAGATCATGATCTCGAGCAGCGACAACACGGCGGCCGACCGCCTCGCCGCCCTCGTCGGTCGCGGCGCGGTCGAGGTCCAGGTTCGCCGGTGGTCGACCCATGCGGCGCTCGACACGCCGTTCCTCCGTACCCGCGAGCTCTTCGTCCTCAAGTACGCGGACTGGCCGCGCGACGCGAACGCCTACCTCGCGCTGTCGCCGTCGGCGCGTGCTGACTACCTCGGCCGCGTCGTCGACGAGGTGCCGCTGTCGGCGGTCAACCTCGGCCAGGTCGATCTCGCCGCACCGCACGCCATCGACGAGATCGAGTGGTTCGCCTCGCCGGCGGATCTCTGCCGTGCCTTCGCCGGCCTCTACGCCGACGCCCAGCACGCCTCGCTCGCGCCGATCAGGGCGGCGATGTCCCTGAACGACGGCGGGCTCGGCCTGTCCGCGGCGACGTGGCCGCTCGTCTGGTTCAAGGGAGGGTCAGAGACCGGTGTCTTGACGCTCGGCTACCTCGCGCGCAACCGCGACGGCGAGGTCGTCATCGCCGTCGCCCTGCTTTCGAACCCAAACAAGGCGATCGTTGAGTCCACGGTCTCTCTGGCGCTGCTCGCGATCGTGCGCGGTGCGTTCAAGCTGGCCAGCTAGCACACGGGCCCGCTCGGTGGCCGAGGACCTCGCCCTAGGAGGCGATCGGTCCCGTTCCCGCCAGTGCGAGGATCAGCTCTCCCGCCGTGCCGCTGTTCCACGGCCAGGCCCCGTCCGCGGCGTCAACGTCGGCCTGGAATGACGTCGCCGCTTTCGTTTCGGAATCCCGGTCTCCTGCGGCGAGGAACGCCGCAGAGGCGAAGGGCCAGTAGCCGACCGGCGCGGGGCTGACTTCGGCGGGGCCCCGTTGCGGCGCCGACGCCGTCGGCTGGTCCCAGTCCGGTTGGTCGGCGAGGAACTGCGCAAGGATCGTCGTGGCCTGGGCGCTCGTCGTCGCACCCCAGCCGACGGCCCAGATCTGCTCGAGAGCGTCGGGGTAGAGGACCGTCCAGTCTGTCGTTGTGTCGCTGCTCGTGCTCGCGCCGGCCCGCGCCCAGTCGTAGGAGGCGGTCGTCGGGTTCCACAGCGACTGGACGCCGGCAAGCGAGCGGGACGCGTCGGCGGCCACTTCCGCCTTGAGGGTGTCGTCGCCCGCCGCCTCGGCGAGCTTGTCGGCCGCGGCGAGCCCGCCGTACACCTCGGCGTTGTCCATCAGGTACTTGGCGTGGTACGTCGGAGTCGCCCAGGTCAGTCCGTCGGGTTGCTGGGTCGACTCGATTGCCCGCACGGCGAGCCGGATCGCCGGGAGGAGCGTGAAGAGCTGGGCGGTGTCGCCGCTCGCCGCGTAGGTATCCCAGGCCGCGGCGAGGAACGTGCCGGCGTAGGCGTCGGTCGAGTCGAAGGTGCCGGTCGATGTCTCGACCCGGTTGGTGTACGTGTAATCGGTGACGTAGCCCGTCGCGGGCTCCATGTGCGTGGAGTACCAGTCGAGCCAGGACCAGGCGTCGTTGGCGTAGGTTGCGTCACCGGTCGCTGCTGTCGTCTCGGCGAGGCCGATCGCCCCGTAGTTCGCCAGGTACGGTTCGATGGCTGCGGACGCCCCGTTGAAGGGGTAGTTCGCCAAAGCGCCGTCCGGCAGCTGCGCCGAGGCGATCCAGTTGGCGTCGGCGACGATCGCAGCGAGCGCCGCGCCGGGAGAGACGCTTCTCGGTGTTGCCGCCTCGGTCGCTCGCGGCAGCTCGCTCGCCGTCGCGGAGGTCTGTGGCTCTCTTGCTGCGGTCGTCGCCGGGGATGTGGTCGATCGCGTGACCGTCGCGACCGGGATCGCCGCGAGCGCACCTCGAAGGTGCGCCGGGTGATTCGCCAAGGTCATTTGCCGGGCCGGTGGTATGGCCGACCGCACGCTCGCCGGGGTGACCGTGGCGGAGGAGGCGGCGGCGGTGCCGGTGATGCTCAGGCCCTGGCTTGCCGCGAGAGCGAGCACGACGGTGACGCCGCCGCCGAGGCCGAGGCGGCGCCTCCGGTGGCGCGGGGATTTGAGCCGCTGGCGATAGGGATCTGGCGCGGTCCCGTCAGGCGACCACTCCGAGTGCGGCCACTCTACGTGCTCGCCGGGCGGTGCATGCCTCCCCATGGAGGCATCGTCATCTCAGGAGGACTGGCGGCACAGACACGCGTTAGGCCAGTTCAAAAGCCATAACAGCCCTGGCGGGCCTAGGCACGGAGTACATGGGTGAAACCACGGAGTGTGGTCGGTGATCTGTCTTGATCAGGGAAGGCGGTTACCTGGAGACGGTGAGTGGCCAGTCAGACGGTTCAATCTGGCGCGCGCTCGACTGGTCGGCGAACCGGGGTGACCGAGTCGGCCTGAGGTGGGGCGGGGAGCCGACGAGCGGTTACCCGGCGCGTCGGCGCCGGCGAGGCGACAGCGAGCTGCGACGCCGTGCCGGGTTACTGCGTGCCGATCGGGAATGTCGTCGTCGTTGTCGTGGTCGTGGGCGGGGGCGGGGGGTAGATGAAGTTCGGGGGCGCCGCGCCGAGTTCCCGGTAGATCTCGCCTGTTGTGATCGTGACGAGGGTGCCGTAGGTGTCGAGGGGGTAGACCATCTCGGCGTTCGAGTACGGCAGCTCGACGCAGCCGTCGCTCTGCGGGTAGCCGTAGCCGGGACGGAGGAAGCCGTGGACTGCGTCGGACTCGTAGAAGTACGAGACCCAGGGGACGCCCGGGTCGTCGTACTTCGTTCCGTCGGGGTTAGTGCCCTTCATCGTCACCGACGTGAAGCGGAGGTAGACGGGCCAGGTGCCGAGCGGCGTCGGTGCCCGGTACACCCCGGTGTTGATCGGGGTCTGAATGACGACCTGGCCGGCGCGCCAGACGTAGAGCGTCTCGGGCAGGGTCTTGGTCGCGACGACGTAGGTATACGGCCGCGTCGTCGCCCCGCGGGCCGCGACGGCGTCGAGGAGTGCCGTCCAGACCGTTGGTCCGGCGACACCGTCGATTTGGAGGCCGTGGTCCGCCTCGAAAGCCATCAGGGCTCCCAGCGTGACGACGTTCCAGGCGCCGGGAACCCAAAGCGCGGCGAGCTGCAACGGCGTATTGGCGTACCGCCAGCGGAAGCTTCCCGCCTCGGGCTCGAGCGGGATTTCCCGCGGCGTCGTCGGCTCGACGGCGAGCGCCGATTGCGGGTCGGCGACCGGACCGGTCGTCGTGATCGGCGACGGGTAGGTGGTCGCGGTGCCAGTCGAGTTCGCGCGCGTAAACGTCACCGGCAGGTAATCGAGTTCGGCGAGCAGTTGCTGGAGGCGCAGGACCGGAACGTCTTCGACGGTGAAACTTGTCGACACCGACGAGGCGAGCGCGGCGCCCGACGCCGACCGGATGCCGGCGGGACCACCGGGGATGTGGACACTGATCTGTTCGAGCGGGACGAGGTTGCCCGCTGGGCGGAAGACGAGGGCCGTCGGAGTCGGGCGCGACCACATGCCGGCAACGGACGGGGTGATCGTCGGCAGCGGCGTCTGCCATGCGAGAGGAAGCGAGAAGTTGAGGTTGACGGCGGCGGTGAAGGGAACCTTGTCTGCACCGGCGACCGGGGACTCGGACAGGAGTCGGAGGTGACCGGGTTGCGACGGGCCGGTGCTGCCGCCTCCTCCCGGTGAAGGTCCACCCGAACCGACGTCGACCGAGGTGGCGGCGAATTCCTCGACGGCCGCCACCGCCACGATGACGACGAGCGCCATCCATACGATCGCCCACCCCCAGCTTGGCCCCTTTCTCTTCCCGGTCTGGCGCTCAGCTCTCACCTCGGTCCTCCCGCCGGGAGTCTATGGGCGGGCCGTCGTGCGGGGCGCGCAGCTCGGAATCAACGAGGCGGCGAGCCGAGAGCTAGGTCGTCGCCAATCGCCCGTGGGGCTGGCCCGGCGAACGGATCCAGGCCCAGGCTTCCGCCAGCTTGAGGATCGTGTCGCTCGTCGCGCCCTGCTCGATCTGTTGAAGCATCCGCTCGCCGATCGCCGTCAGGATCTCCTCTTCCGTCACCATTCCTGCTCCTCTTTTGGCCCTGGGCGTCTTGTTGCATCCCGAGGTTAGGCATCGTCCGCCGTCAAGCGGTCGTACGCACCCCCCGGCGAGGTTCGCACGAGCTTGTCGCGTCCGCCTTGCCGGAACCTCAGACGGGTCTATCCGCGTCGCCGGCGCTCGGCCCGGAGAGCACGGTGGCCGCGGTCGGCCGAGGACAACCGCGTAACCGGGAGAATCCTGCATTCTCACAAGCGGCGGCGGTCGACGTTGCCCTTCCCTCGGGTCGTGCCGGAAGCTTCGGACGTGCGCGAGGTGGTGGGCAACCGGATCGGTTCTCGACGTTCCCGAGAATTCACGATCCGGCCGTCGCCACGCCGAGCGGAAGCGGCCGAGCGTCGTCACCGCGTCCATCGACCTCCTCCCACCGGTCGCCCCTGTCGGCGGCGACCGCAAAACCTGGCCGGGCCGAGCTGTGCCGAATTCGCGGGAGCCGGCTTGATCCGTCGGCCCTAGAATGCACCGCTATGCGGGATCCGAGCGTGCGATTCAGTCGCTATCTCCAGGTCTGGTGGGACGACCAGCTGCAGGGTGAGCCGTATCCGTGCGAGTGGCTGCGCGGTCGCGATGCCGATGGCATCGCCCACGAGTTCCGCCGGGACGCTCAGTTCGCCGTTGCCCAGGCGGCGTTCCTCCTGCGGCGTCCCGACGCAGGCGTCGCGCGCGCGGTCATCGAACGGCTCGAACCCGTGCCGGTCGAGGCGGACACGGCGCTGCTTGTCGAGGCGGTGGTGCACGCGGGCGCGACGGCACAGAAGGTGCGGGCGACGACGGTCTTGGGCGCGGTCGTGACGATCGCGGCCCTCGTCCTGCGGAACATCCTCCGGGGTCGCTAGCGGCGCCACGACACCGCGGCCGGGCGGCACGTCCGGCCCCGCATCCGGGTCTCGACCTTCGTGGTGGGATTGCTCGGCATGGCGCCGGTCGCTCACCACAGAGAGGCATGAGCGGTCACCGGCGGGCGATGGCCGGGGCGGCCTCTGGAGGCGTCACCGCTCTCTCTAGACTGCCGGGGTGGCCTCGACGCACGAGCGCTCGGCGGGCACCGTCCCACCTGACGAGGCGGCGGCGCTCGCCCGAGTCTGGACGCTGCCGAACGCCATCACGATCTCGCGGCTCGGGCTGCTCGCCGCGTTCGTCGTGGCGCTGTTCCCGCTGCACGCGCGCCTTGTCGCCTTCATCTTGCTCGGGTTGACGGGCTCGACCGACTTCCTCGACGGCTATGTCGCCCGCCACTGCAATCAGGTCACCACTCTCGGCAAGATCATCGATCCGAGCGTCGACCGCATCGTGGTTCTCGTCGCGATCATTTCGGGCGTCGTCTTCGGCGCGGTGCCGATCTGGCTCGCCGCGGTCGTCGTCGGGCGCGAAGCCCTCGTGAGCGGCGCTGTCCTCGTCCTCGCGGCCCTCGGCGCGGCGCGCATCGATGTCAGCTGGTTCGGCAAAGCCGGCACCTTCGGCTTGATGTGCGCTTTTCCTCTGTTTATCCTGGCCCACGGACCGGGGGGCTGGACCCGCGGCGTCGAGATCGCGGCCTGGGTGATCGTCGCGCCGGCGCTTGCCTTCTCGTTCTACGCCATGATTATCTACGTGCCCTTGGCGCGAAATGCGCTCGCCACCGGCCGTCGTGTCCGATGTGACCGTGGCGCGACGGTGAACCCGTCGACGGGAGCCGGGCGATGAAGGCCGTCATCATGGCGGGTGGTGAGGGCACTCGGCTGCGGCCGCTTACGACGAGCCAGCCGAAGCCGATGCTGCCGATGGCGAACCAGCCGATGCTGGCGCACATAATCTCGCTTCTGAAACAACACGGGTTCGACGAAATTGTCATCACCTTGGCGTTCCTCGCGAACACGATCCGCACGTATTTCGGCGACGGTTCCGAGTTCGGCGTGCGGATCGACTACGCGACCGAGGAGACACCGCTCGGCACGGCCGGTTCGGTGAGGAACGCCCGGGATCAACTCGACGAGCGGTTCCTCGTGATCTCGGGCGACGTGCTGACCGATATCGATCTCGGCGAGCTCGCCCGCTTCCACGACGACTCGGGGGCCGCGGTGACCCTCGCTCTGAAGCCGGTCGAGAACCCGCTCGATTTCGGCATCGTCATCACCGACGACAAGGGCCGGATCGAACGCTTCCTCGAAAAGCCGACGTGGGGTCAGGTGTTCTCCGATCGCATCAACACCGGGATCTACATGCTCGACCCGATCGTGCTCGACCACATCGCGCCGGACCGTCCGGTCGATTTCTCGTCGGAGCTCTTTCCGGCGCTTCTGGAGGCCGGCCGGCCGCTCTATGGGTTCACGACGGAGCGCTACTGGGAGGATGTCGGCACGCTCGAGGCCTATCTGCGAGCACACGAGGACATCCTCGACGCCAAGGTCGCGGTGGATATTGACGCTTTCCCGTTGCGCGACGGGGTCTGGGTCGGCGAGGGCGCAGAGATCGACCCGTCGGCCACGATCGAGGCGCCGGCGCTGATCGGCGACAACTGCCGCGTTGGGCCCGCCGCCCGGATCGGTGCCTACACGGTGCTCGGCGCGAACGTGAACGTCGGCGAGGGGGCGGTGCTCGAGCGCAGTGTCATCCACGACAACTGCTTCATCGGCGCTGGGGCGGCAGCGCGCAGCTCCGTCGTTGGCCGATCCTGCGAACTGCGGCGGGGAGTGAATCTTGGCGAGGGCGCCGTTCTCGGCGACCATTGCCGGATCGGCCGGTACGCCGTGATCACCACCGGTGTCAAGGTCTATCCCTACAAGATCGTCGAGTCGAACGCCACGGTGACGAGTTCGATCATCTGGGAGACGCGCGGGGCGCGGGCGCTGTTCGGCCGACTGGGCGTCTCGGGTCTTGCCAACGTCGACCTGTCGCCGGAGCTCGTCACCCGCGTGGCGATGGCGTTCGCCTCGACGTTGCCGCGGGGCGCCTCGGTGACGGCCTCGCGAGACTCCTCACGCTCGGCGCGGATGCTGAAACGTGCCGCGATGGTCGGCCTCAACGCGGCCGGACTCCACGTCGAGGACCTCGAGGCCGCCACATTGCCCCTGACACGGTTCCACATCCGGTCCGGTCCGAACCAGGGGGGCGTCACCGTCGGGATCGACCGCGATGATCCCCAGTCGGTCGTGATCCGCTTCCTCGACGCCGATGGCGTCGACGTCGACGAGGCGACCCAGCAGCGGGTCGAGCGGCTCTTTTACCGTGAGGACCTCCGGCGCGTTCGCGTCGAGGAGATCGGCGACATCGAATTCCCGGCGCGCATCGTCGAGCTGTACGCGACGGCCCTCACCTCGAGCATCGAGCTCGAGCTGTTGCGCGAGACGCACCTCAAGCTCGTGCTCGACTACGCCTACGGCGCGGCGAGCCTCGTCATGCCGAACGTGCTCGCCAAGCTCGGTGCCGACGTGCTCGTCGTCAACCCGCTGGTGTCGACCGTCGGCATGCTCGGTTTCGACCGGGCCGCCAGCGCGGCGCGACTCTCTGAGCTCGTGCGGTCGTCAGGCGCGCATCTCGGAGCTGTGATCGCCGGCGATGGGGAGCAGCTCACCTTCGTCGACGACACCGGGTTCGTACTCTCCGACGGCGACGCGCTCCTAGCGGTGAGCCGGCTCGTCGCCGAGACGACCCCCGGGGCGCGGGTCGCCGTGCCGGTCAGCGCGACGTGGCGCCTGAACGAGGTGCTCGCCGAGCTCGGTGCCGAGGTTGTCTGGACCCAGATCGGCACGGCGAACCTGATGGAGGTGGCGCTCGACGCCGGCGCGACCCTCGCCGCCAGCACCGAGGGGGGCTTCGCCTTTCCGAAGTTCCTGCCGGCCTACGACGCAGTCGCGGCGCTCGTCCACGTGCTGGCGATGCTCGCCACGAGCGGACAGCGCCTCTCGCAGCTCCGTTCGGGCCTCCCGCCCGTCTGCGTCGTGCACGAGCAGGTGCTGACGCCGCTCGACCAGAGAGGGGCGGTGATGCGCACCTTCCTGGAACGGGCCCGCCCGGATGAGGTGGTCCTCATCGACGGCGTGAAGGTGATCGACGCCTCGGGATGGACGCTCGTCGTGCCGGATACCCAGGAACCGCTGACGCACATCTTCACCGAGGCCGACGACCAGGCCTCCTCGCTCGCCCGGGCGCAGAGCGCCGCCGAGGAGATCCGCCAGTTCCTCGCCGAGAACTGACCGGGTGCCGCTCGCTACGATGACCCACCGTGATTAGCCCTGACGAACTCCGTTACACCGCCGACCACGAGTGGGCGCGCTTCGAGGACGGCGTCGTGCGCGTCGGCGTCACCGACTTCGCCCAGGACGCCCTCGGTGACGTCGTCTACGTCCAGCTACCGACGGTCGGCACGACGGTCGTCAAAGGGGAGATCCTCGGCGAGATCGAGTCGACGAAGTCCGTGTCCGAGGTCTACGCGCCGGTCTCGGGCGAGGTCGTGGCGGCGAACGGCCTCCTCGGGGACGCCCCCGAGCGCGTGAATGAAGACCCCTACGGCGACGGCTGGTTCTGCGCAATCGACCCGACGGTTCCTGAGGAGCTGGAATCCCTGCTCAGTGCCGAGGACTACCGGTCGCTGACCGCTCAGTGATCCGGTTGGCGCGGTTTTCCCCTAAGGCGAAACCTTGCGCGAGCGGCTACCGTGAATGAGGTGTTCTGTCACAACTGCGGGCACCGCAACCCGCCGGGCGTGAACTTCTGCTCGTCCTGCGGGGTCGCGCTGGCGCCGAGCACCGACACGACGGTCTCGTTCGTCCCCGAGGAGTCGACCGGGGAGCTCGGCGAAGAGGAGCTCGGCGTCGAGGTCGGAGAGCTCGCCGTCGGCACGGGCGTGCTCGTCGTGAAGCGAGGACCCGAGAGCGGAGCGAAGTTCGTGCTCGATAACGAGCTGACCCGGGTCGGGCGCCATCCCGAGAGCGAGATCTTCCTCGACGACATCACGGTTTCGCGTCGCCATGCCGAGTTCCTTCGCGGATCCGACGGCTACGTCGTGCGCGATGTCGGCTCGCTGAACGGGACCTACGTCAACCGGGAGCGGATCGACGAGGTCTCGCTCGCGAGCGGCGACGAGGTCCAGATCGGCAAGTTCAAGCTCGTCTTTTTGGCGGCCAGGCCGTCGTGATCACCCAGCAGGGCGAGGGCGCCCCCGAACGCAGCTTCTTGTCGATCCGCGAGGTCCTCGACCTGCTGGTCGAGGAGTTCCCCGACGTCACGATCTCAAAGATCCGCTTCCTCGAGAGCAGAGGGCTCATCCACCCGGAGCGCACGGCTTCGGGGTATCGCAAGTTCTACGGCACTGACGTCGAGCGGCTGCGCTGGATCCTGCGCGAGCAACGTGAGCATTTCCTGCCGCTCAAGGTGATCAAGGGGCGCCTCGAGCAGGTGAGCGGCGCGCCGGGCGTGCCGTTCGCGCCGTCGCTTTTCGACGAGGACTTCACCGATCCCCCCGACGAGGCCCGCGAGCTCGTCGGGGTCGTGACCTCGCCATCCGGCGCGGCGCGGGCGGCGCGGTCCACCGCGACCGCGGAGCGCGCCGAGTTCGACGAGTTCTACCAAGGCGGCGACGAGGACGATCTCCCCGCGCGCCAGCTCGACGAGGACGTCGGGGGAGAATCCGAAGGGGCGCCGGAGGTGTCTCCCGAAAGCGAGAAGCCCCCGACACGGCACCGCGGCCCGCGGGCGAGCCGGGTCGCAGCCTCATCGCCGTCCGGCGACGCCGGCGCGCCTGCCGAGGGGACCCGCCGGAAGCCGGCGACGCGACGCCCCGGGGGCCGGCCGCCGCGGGGAGGTTCTCCGGGCCCGGGTGGCCGGGCGACCGTCTACAGCGCTGAGGAACTCGCCGCCGCTGCTGGGGTCGAGGTGGCCCTCGTGGCCGAGCTCGACGAGTACGGTCTGATCGGTGCTGTCGATGAGGCGGGGGAGCGCGCCTACCGCCCCGAGGCGCTCGAGGTGGCGCGGCTTGCCGCGGCGTTCGGCAGGTTCGGCGTCGGACCGCGCCATCTGCGGACCTTCAAGCACGCCGCCGAGCGTGAGGCGGGGCTTTTCTCCCAGGTCGTCACGCCGCTTCTCTACCAGCGGAACCCCGAGGCCCGCGCCCGGGCGAAGAGCGAGCTACGAGAGCTCGCCGAGCTCGGCGCCTCGCTCCACGAGGCGTTTGTGCGGGCGGCGATCGACGACCTCGGCCGGGGATGAACTTCAGGCCGACGGTGGAACTGTCGGCCGGCGAGATCGCAACGATCGTCTCCCGGCTCGCCGGTGAGATCGCAGCGGACCATCCGGACGGTGTGGTGATCGTCGGCCTGCTGAAAGGGAGCGTCTTTTTGGTTGCCGACCTCGTCCGGGCGCTGAACGTCCCCTGCACCGTCGACTTTCTCGCCCTTTCCTCCTACTCCCCGGGCGAGCGCCGGGTGCGGATCCTAAAGGACCTCGATGAGGACGTGTCCGGCCTCGACGTCATCGTCGTCGCCGACGTCGTCGACACCGGGTTGTCGATCCGCTATGTCGTCGACCTCCTCGAACGCCGGGGGGCACGCCGCGTCGAGGTCTGCAGCCTGCTCGACCGTCCCGGCCGCCGGATCCTTCCTGTGCCGCTCCGTTACTGCGGCACGGAGATCACCGAGGACTTCCTCGTTGGCTACGGGCTCGACCTCGCCGACCGCTACCGCAACCTGCCGGCGATCCACGTCGTCGACCCGGAGGGAATCTCCCGGGAGCGGGGAGTCATGGAAGCAGCGCTGTTCGGGTGGGCGGGCGCAGTTTCGACCGTCGAGCCCCGGGAGTAAGTTCGGGACATGCTGGAGGTCCGGCTGACGGCGGTCCGGGTCGATCTCCAGTCGAACACACCCGTGGTGTTGCTCCAGGAGGTCGATGGCGAGCGTTCGCTGCCGATCTTCATCGGCGCGCCCGAGGCGACGGCGATCGCCTTCGCCCTCCAAGGCGTCGAGGTTCAGCGCCCGATGACCCACGACCTCATGAAGGACCTGCTCGACACGCTCGGCGCGAGCGTCGAGCGCGTCGTCGTTTCCGAGGTACGCGACGCCACCTACTTCGCCACGATCCACCTCGCGATCTCCGGGCGGGCGCTCGAGCTCTCGGCGCGGCCGTCCGACGCCATCGCGCTCGCGGCGCGCACCCATTCGCCGCTCTACGTCGCCGACGATCTGATGGAGGCGGCGGGGATCGTGCTCGAAGAAGACGAGGACGACGACGAGGCCGCCCCCGAGGAGATCGTCGGGGAGTTCCGCGAGTTCCTCGAGCGGGTGCGCCCGGAGGACTTCACGGCCTAGGTCCCAGGGCCCACGGCGGGTGGGCGTGATCGTTGACTCACCCCGGTGCCAGCCGTAACCTCACAACAGTGGCGTAGTTACGCGCCTGTCATCGTTGCGTCGCCTGCGCCAGGTAGATGTCCGAGAGGAGCGCGCGATGGTCGGGACCGAGGAGGGCTTCCGGGGTCCGCAGGTCTGCAAGATCGTCGGGATCACCTATCGCCAGCTCGACTACTGGGCGCGGACCGATCTGCTGCGGCCGTCGCTCGCCGACGCCCACGGCTCGGGATCCCAGCGCCGGTACTCCTATTCCGATCTCGTCGAGCTGAAGGTGATCAAGCAACTGCTCGACGCCGGGGTGAACCTCGTCCAGGCGCGCCGGGCGATCGCTTGTTTGCGTCGGTCCGGAGGCGATCTCGCCACGGCGAACCTCGTGCTCGGGGCCGAGGGGACCGTGCTCGCCCGCTCCGGCGAGGAGATCGTTGACCTGCTGCGCGGCGGCCAGGGCGTGTTCAACATCGTGCCGCTCGCGGCCGTCCTCGGCGAGGTCGACGCGGCGATCCTCGTCCTCGCCCCGCCGGGCGCCGCCGCGACCGGGCCCGAAGCGCTGCCGGAGGCGCCCGGGCGCCGGGCGGGCAGCTAGCAAGGCCAGGCAAGACCATCCGCCCGGACCGAGCAGAGCGAACGGTGAGGTTCGCGCATGCCTCGGAACGGTTCCTCGCTGACGTCCTCGATTTCTACGGGATCGCCTGGGAGTACGAGCCCGTCGAATTCGTCCTCTCCTGGGACGAGGAGGGCCGGCCGACCTCGGGGTTCCGACCCGATTTCTACCTGTCCGAGTACGACCTGTTCCTCGAGCTGACGACGCTGCGCCAGCAGCTCGTGACGAAGAAGAACGCCAAGGTGCGCCGGCTCTGCGAGCTCCACCCCAACCTCAACATCCGGATGCTCTACCGGCGGGACTGCGCCAACCTGGAGCTGAAGGCGATCCTCAACGCCCGCGGCCCGGCGACGCTGCCGTCCGCCCTGGCCGGCTAGCGATGACGACGAGCCTGCGCCAGAGCCCGTTGCGAACCGAGCACGAAGCCCTCGGGGCGAAGTTCGTCGAGTTCGGTGGCTGGGAGATGCCACTTTCGTATCCCGCCGGGACGCTGAGAGAGCACCTCACCTGCCGCCGGGCGGCGGTCGTTTTCGACGTGAGCCACCTCGGCACCGTGCGCCTCGACGGCGTCAGCCCCTACGACCTGCTGCAGGAGAGCTTCACGAACGACCTCGCCAAGATCGGGCCGGGACGGGCGCAGTACACGCATCTCCTCGCCGAGGACGGCTCTGTCGCCGACGACTGCATCATCTGGTGGCTCGACGAGACGACCTTTGACGTCATGCCGAACGCTTCGAACACCGCCTCGGTGCGTGAAGCCATCGGTGGTGAGGACACGACGGCGTCACGGGCGATCATCGCCGTCCAGGGGCCGACGGCGCGTGAGGTCATCGCCAAGGTCGCGCCGGCCGCGGCGGGCGTGGCCCACTTCGGCGTGGCGCGCTTCGGCTACCACGGCGTCGACTGCGTCGCAGCCGGCACCGGCTACACCGGTGAGGACGGCGTCGAGTGCGCCGTGCCGGCGGTCGCCGCCCCGGAGTTCTTCCGTGCCGTCGTCGACGCCGGGGCGTTACCGGCGGGGCTCGGGGCGCGGGACACGCTCCGCCTCGAGGCCGGCCTGCCGCTTTTCGGCTACGAGCTCGGCCCGGGGATCACGCCTGTCCAGGCCGGGCTCGGCTGGGTCGTCGCCTGGTACAAGCCGGTGTTTCGCGGCAAGGCCGCTCTGGAAGCCGAGAGGGAGGCGGGGATCACCCGCCGGCTGCGGGGCCTCGTGTCGGCGACCCGCCGCTTCCCGCGTAGCGGCGACCGCTGCCGGATCGGCGGCGCCGACGTCGGCTTCGTGACGAGCGGGAGCTTCTCGCCTGTCCTCGAGCGGGGCATCGCCCTCGCCTTCCTCCCGCCGGGCGTCGCCGACGGGAACGAGGTCGAGGCCGACGTGCGGGGGACGACGGTTTTGACCTCGGTCGCAAAACCACCGTTCCAGCGGCTCGCCCTGCTGGCACCCGACTAGGACGACGATGGGGAGCTTCGTTCCCCACACCGAGGCGGACATCGCCGCGATGCTCGGGTTCCTCGGCCTAGAAGACCTCGGCGAGCTGTACGCCGCGGTCCCGGCCGCGATCCGGCTCGCCGGCCTCGATCTGCCCGAGGGTGTAGCCGAGGCCGACTTGGTGGCGACCCTCGGCGAGCTCGCCGCGGCGAACCGCAGCGCCGGCGCAATCTGCTTCGCCGGAGGCGGCGCCTACGACCACGAGGTGCCCGCCGTCGTGCGCCAGCTCGCCGGGCGCGCCGAGTTCGTCACCGCCTACACCCCGTACCAGCCGGAAGTCGCCCAGGGCGTGCTCCAGGCCCTCTTCGAGTACCAGACGATGGTGGCCCGGCTCGCCGGTCTGGAGATCGCCAACGCCTCGCTCTACGACGGTGCCGCGGCACTCGTTGAGGCGACGAACCTCGCCGTGGCGGCGAGCGGTTCGTCGCTCGTCTACTGCTCTCAGGGCGTGAACCCCCACTTCGCCGAGGTGCTGCGGACCTTCGCCCGCGGCAGCGGTCACGCGATAGAGACGGTCGGCCTGCGCGACGGCGTGACGGCGTTCGACTCCCTCGGCGGGACCGCCGCCGGGGCGGTCGTCGTCGCCTACCCGAACTACCTCGGCGTCCTCGAGGATCTCGCCGCGGCGCGCCGCGCCGCCGACCGCCTCGGCGCCCTCCTCGTCGTCTGCCAGGACCCGATCGCGGCGGGGCTGCTCCGCAGCCCGGGGGAGTTCGGCGCCGACGTCGTCGTGGGTGAGGGTCAGGCGCTCGGCAACCCGCTCGGCTTCGGAGGGCCCTACCTGGGGCTCTTCGCCTGTCGGGCCGAGCACGTGCGGCGCCTGCCGGGCCGGCTCGTCGGCGAGACGGTCGATGAGGTGGGCCGGCGCGCCTACGTGACGACGTTGCGGACCCGCGAACAGGACATCCGCCGCGAGAAGGCGACGTCGAACGTCTGCACGAACGAGACGCTGCTCGCCGTGACCGCAGCGATCCAGCTCGGCTGGCTGGGGACGACAGGCCTGAGGGAGGTCGCGCTGCGTTGCGCCCGCGGGACCCGCTACTGCCGGGAGGCGCTGGGCGCGATCCCCGGCGTCGAGCCGGTGACGTCAGCGCCGGTCCTCCGGGAATTCGCCGTGCGCGCCAGGGTCGAGGGCGAGGTGTTGGTCGAGCGGATCCTCGAGGACGGCTACCTCGCCGGGATCCCGCTGCGCCAGGGTTTCGAGGGAACGGGCGCCGAGGGTGGGCTGCTCGTCGCCGTCACCGAGCGGCGCACGAAGGCCGAGATCGACGGCTACGTCGCGGCCTTCGCCCGGGCGCTGCGATGAGCGGCGAGGCGCCGACGGGGGGCGCCCCGGGCGGCCGGGCGGCCTCGGCACCGCTCATGGGGCGCGCCTGCGAGCCGACGATCTTCGAGCTCTCGGCCCCGGGTCGGGCGGCGTGGTCGTTGCGCACAACGGGCCTGCCGGAGTGGTCCGCTGCCGAGCTCGTCCCGGGCGAGCACCTGCGGGGCATGCCGGTGCCCCTCGCCGAGGTCTCCGAGCGCGACCTAGTCGGGCACGTGACCCGGCTCTCGCACCGCCAGTACGGCGTCGACCTCGGGGCGTACCCGCTCGGCTCGTGCACGATGAAGTACAACCCGAAGGTCTGCGACGAGGCAGCGTCGCTGCCGGGATTCCGCGACGTCCATCCCGCCACGCCGCCGTCGGGGGTGCAGGGATGGCTGCGCCTCCTCGTCGAGCTCGAGGAGGCGCTCTGCGCGATCACCGGGATGGCGGCGGCGACGCTGCAGCCGGCGGCCGGCGCGGCGGGGGAGCTCACCGGGCTGCTCATCATGCGCGCCTACCACGAGGCCTCCGGGGAGGCGCGCCGCCGGGTCGTCATCCCCGAGTCCGCCCACGGCACGAACCCCGCCTCGGTCTCGCTCGGCGGCTATGCCGTGGCAACCGTCGGCACCGACGCCCGGGGCCTCGTCGATCGCGCCGAGCTTGCCCGTGTGCTCGCCCCCGACGTCGCCGGGATCATGCTCACGAACCCGAACACGCTCGGGCTGTTCGAGGAGGAGATCCTCGAGATCGCCGGGATGGTCCACGGCGCCGGGGGGCTGCTCTACTACGACGGCGCCAACCTCAACCCGATCCTCGGCGTCGTGCGGCCCGGCGACATGGGCTTCGACATCGTGCACCTCAACTTGCACAAGACGTTCGCCACGCCCCACGGTGGTGGCGGGCCGGGGGCGGGCCCGGTCGCGGTGACGCGCCGCCTCGCCGAGCTCCTCCCCGGGCCGCGCCCGGTGCGCCTCGGCGACGGCTACGGACTGGCGACGCCGCCGCGTTCGATCGGGCGGGTCCACTCGTTCCACGGGAACGCCCTCGTGCTGCTCCGGGCGTGGTGCTACCTCGCGCTAAACGGCCGCGAGGGCCTGCGGCGCGTCGCGGAAGCTTCGGTGCTCAACGCCAACTGGCTGCGCGAACGGCTGCGCGGCGCCTACGACTTCCCCTTCGACCGGCCGGTCATGCACGAGTGCGTCGTCTCGGCGGCGACGCTGAGGAACGAGACCGGCGTGCGGGCCCTCGACGTCGCCAAACGCCTTCTAGAACACGGCTTCCACGCCCCGACCATCTACTTCCCGCACGTCGTGGAGGAGGCGTTGATGATCGAGCCGACCGAGACGGAGAGCCCCGAGACCGTCGCCGCCCTCGCTGACGCGCTCCTGGCGATCGCCGCCGAGGCCCGCGCCCACGCCGTCGCCGGCACTGACCAACCGGCGCGCGCCGCGCCCCGCACGACGCCGGTTGGACGGCTCGACGAGGCGGGGGCGGCGCGCCATCTCGTCGCGACCTTCGACGCCCGCCGGCCAGCGGTCGACTGAGGGACCGCGGGCGTCAGTCGGAAGGCGGGGCGGCGCGGCCTCGTATGGCGTCGAGGCGGCGGTGGTATTCGGCCTCGTCGATCGCGCCGGAAGAAAAGCGCCGGGCAAGGATGAGCTCTGGCGGTTCGTCCGAGCGATAGGAGGGCTTTGTCACCTTGCCGGTACTGGCGTAGGCCCGGGCGATGACGACGAGGCAGAGGAGGAAGAGAACCGCGACGATGACGACGACGAGGATGATGAAGATCAGGGCGAACTGGTGGACATGTGCGACGTTCACTGTCAGCAGCGTCTGGTACGACACGGAGACGTGCCTCCTTGGCCTGGCCAATGATAAGGCCGGTGTCGCTCTCGCCCGCGGCAGGTGCGAAGAATCGTCCTCAGCGCAGTTGAGAAAGGCGTGGGGCGAGGTAGGAGACGGCGAGCGGGTAACGGGGCGCGTTGTGGTAGTGGGTCCCTTCGAATAGCTCGAAGGCGACGTCGTCGACCCCGACGCGGGCAAGCTCTGCGACAAGGATCTCGGCACCGACGTCGAGGAGATGGTCGTCGTGCCGTCCGGCGTCGACCCAGATCGCACGCGCCGCCCGCAGCGCAGGGACGTGGTGCTCGACCATGCGCACCGGGTCCAGGGCGAGCCAGCGGGCCCAGACGTCCGGCCGGATCCGGCCGGTCGCCGTGTCGAACGGGAGGGACACCGACCCGTCCGGTTCGGCGGAATAGCAGGCCGACATCGCCCAGACCAAGTTCAGTGTGAAGTCTTCGGCCCGCGGCGTCGCCGGTCGTGACGAAAGCTCGGCGCGAAACCGTTCGTAGGAACCGTCGTAGTGGTCGCGCAGCGCCCGGTAGGCGGCCGCCACGTCCGGCAGGAGCGAGAGCTCGAAGCAGCAGTCGCCGGCGAGCGAGGCGAACGCCGAGAACAGGTCCGGCCGGAGCATCGCCGCGACGATCGCGCCGTAGCCGCCGCTCGAATGGCCGAGCAACCCGCGGTGGGCGGCGTCGGGGATCGTGCGGTACTCGCCGTCGACGAAGCCGACGACGTCCTCGCACAAGTAGGTGTGGTAGCGGCCCGTTCCGGGCGAGTCGAGGAACTGGCTGCCCCCGAGCGAGGTCCAGGCGTCGACGTAGACGACGAGGCACGGCGCTGCGCCCGAGACGAAGACGGCGTCGATGAGTTCCGGAACGGTGAGGCTGAACATCGAACGCTGCCCCCAGTGCGTGACGAAACCGCCGAAACCCTGTAAGAGGTAGACGACGGGGTAGCGGCGGCGGGACTCGTCGTATCCCGGCGGGAGGTAGACCCAGACCGGGCGTGATGCCGGATCGCCGAGCGGGTTGTCGAGGAGCGCCGTGGCGGTGAGCTCACGGGTCTCGAGTCGGCCGGCGAGCTCGAGGGTCCAGGGGCGCATCGCCGTCGCCTCAGGCACGCCCGGGGAGCGCCGGGTCGTGACCGGAGAAAGCGGGGTGGGTGTCGTGCTGGCGCCCGAGGCGCGACGGCCACCAGTTCCAGCGGCCGAGCAGCGCCACGGTCGCCGGGACGAGGAGGACGCGCACGACGAAGGTGTCAAGAAGGATGCCGATCGCCAGACCAAACCCCATCACCTTGATCTGGCTACCGGACGGCCCGCTCCCGCCGACGATGGCGAGCACGGCGAAGCTCCCGGCGAGGACGAGCCCGGCCGAGGTGATTGTCGGTCCGGTCCGCCCGACGGCGTACGTCACGGCGTCGCGGATCGGGCGCCGGCGCGCCTCTTCGCGAATGCGGGTCATCACCAAGATGTTGTAGTCCTCGCCCAATGCGAGAAGGAAGATGAACATGAGGAACGGGAGTACGAAGGTGATCCCGGAGTCGCCCGCGATGTCGATGAAGACGAGGACGGAGACGCCGAGCGCCGCGAGGTAGGACAACCCGACGCTGACGATGAGGTACAAGGGCGCGACCATGCTCCGCAGCACGAGCGCGAGCAGGATGGCGATCGCGAGGATCGCGATCGGGATGATATGGAAAAGGTCGTGGTTCGAGGTGTTGGCGACGTCGTAGAGGGCGGGCGCGTCGCCAGCGACCCCGTTGGCCTCGGCGTGGGCGGTCAGCGCGGCCGCGCTCACGATCTGGCGCAGGCGTGGCACCGAGTTGATCGCGGCGTTCGAGTCGGGGCTGCCGACTCGCAGGCTGACCTCGAACTGGATCGTCTTTCCGTCGGCGGAGATGAACGCCTCGGTGGCGTGGTAGATCTCGTAGGCGCCGACGGGGATGAGCTTTGTAAGGCGAGCCGGCTCGGTCGAGGGCAGCAGCGCCGGGTTGCCGAGGAAGGCGTGGAGCTTCGCGTAGTCGATCGGCCGGATCACCACGCCGGTCGGGTCGAACGGCCCGTCGAGTGTCCGAAAGGCGGCCGAGCGAGCGAGCACCGCCTCGCCGGCAGCGACGTCTTGCGCTGTCGGCGCTAGCCAGACTGGCGAGGCGAATCTCATGAGGATGCTTGTCGGGTTCGTCGCCGCCTGCGGGAAGTCGGCGAGCAACGCGGCGTTGCCGGCCGCGGCGTCGCTGCCCGCCGGGGCGTTCGTTGCGCCGCCGAAGCCCCCGGACCGGTAGGAGAGCGCTGCGGAGGCGAGACAGGCGAACAGGACGAGTCCGAGTCCAAGCGTCGCGCCGGGGCGGCGGAGAAGCCGCCGGGTGACAGCGGTCCACCAGCCCTCGCGCTCGGTTCCCGGCGCAATCGGAGACGGCCAGAAGGCTGCCCGCCCGAGGATCGCGAGCAGCGCCGGGAGGAGCGTAAGGCCGGTGAGCAGCATCACCGCGATGCCGACAGCGAGCGGCACGGCGAGGTCGTGGTAGAGGCCGAACGTCGCGAGAAGCAGGCTTAGGAGGGCGAAGATCACCGTCCCTCCGGAGGCGGTGATCGACTCACCGATGCGGGTCAGGGCGAGGGCGACGGCGTCGTCAACTTCCCGTCCGGCGCGCAGCTCCTCACGAACCCGGAAGACGAGGAACAATCCGTAGTCCGTTCCCGCGCCGAGCATCAGAACGATGAGGAGCAGCTGGGTGAACACGGAGATCTGCAAGCCGTGGGCGCCGAGGCCGCCGATGAACCGGTTGGCGACGACGAGGGCGAGCGCCGAGGGGATGAGGGTGATGAAAGGCGCGAGCACCGAGCGGAAGACGAAGAACAACAAGACGACGATGAAAACAACGGAGAAGTCCTGGACGCGGTTGCCGGTCAGCGCCGACTTCGCCTGGTTGGCGACGTTCGAGGCGACGGCACCGGCGACGTGCATCCCGAGTCCCGCCGGGGGGTGAACCGCCCGGAAGCTCGCCTCGAGGTCGGCGACGAGGGTGTTCTCGTCGGCGATGTCGCTCGCACTGATGTGGGCGTTGACGAGCAGCTCCGCGGCGTGCCGGTTCGGCGAGATGCCGATGAAGCGCACCTCGCGGACGCGGGGGATCGCCTTCGCGGCGACGACCTCTCGGGTGAGAGCGGCGGCGTCGGCCGCGCCGAGGGGGGCGTTTCTCGCCGCGACGACGACGACCACGCTGTTCGTTGCCGTGTTGCCGAGGAGAGGGATCGCGAGGTTGAAGGCTTGGATCGTAGGCGAGCTCGTGGGCAGGAAGTGGCTGTTGTCGTTGTTGACCTCGCTGCCGAGCGTCGGCAGTGTCAAGGTCGACACGACGACGACGGCGATCCAACCGACGAGGATGAACCAGCGAAAGCGCACGCTGGCGCGACCGAGGCCGGCGAAGAAACGATCCATGGGAAGAATCCTGCCAGCCCGCAGGCGTCAATGTGACGACGGTTCCCCATGGGTCGTGTGGCGCAGCGAGATCTCGGGCATGAACCAGGACAGACCGAAGGCGACCGCCGCGATCGGCACGGCGACGAGAAAGACGATGTCGAGCGAGTGAGCATAGGCGGCGACGAAGGCATGGTGGACCGGCGGCGGCAGCGTTGAGACGAACTTCGGCGTGAGATTGGCAAGGTGCACCCCCGCCGGGAGGCGCAGGCCGGCGAGGGCCGACCGGAGGTTGCCGCCGATGATGTTGGCGAGGATCGCGCCGAAGATCGCCGTGCCGAACGCCGCCCCGATCGTCCGGAAAAACGTCGTCCCCGATGTGGCGACGCCGAGCTCTGAGTGCGGCACGGCGTTCTGTGCCGCCAGCACGAGCACCTGGATGAGACAGCCGAGGCCGGCGCCGAGCACGACCATGTAGGCGGACATGGCAAGTGAGCTCGTGTGGGCGTGGAGGAACGACAACAACAACAGCCCGATCGTCGTCAGAGCCGACCCGATGATCGGGAACCTCCGGTAACGGCCGGTGCGGGTGATGATCTGGCCCGAGCCGATCGATGTGGTGATGAGGCCGCCCATGAGCGGTAGGAGCGACAGCCCCGATGCCGTCGGCGTCGCGCCCCGGACGTACTGGAGGAAAAGCGGCAGGAAGACTGTCGCCCCGAACATGGCGAAACCGACGATGAAGCTCATCGCCGCGACGAGTGCGAACGTGCGGTTGGCGAAGAGGTGAAGGGGCAGCACCGGCTCGGCGGCGTGGCGGTCGACGACGGCCCAGGTGGCGGTGAGGATGACGCCGAGAGCCCCGAGCACGAAGATCGGTGACGATCTCCAGGCGTAGGTCGTGCCGCCGAGGCTCGTGAGCATGACGAAGCTCGTCGCCGCCGACGCGATGAGCAGCGTGCCGGCGTAGTCGATGACGTGGTGGATGCGGGTGAGCGCGCCGGGGACGGTCGCGGCGACCACGGCGAGCGCGACGGCGCCGATCGGCAGGTTGATGTAGAAGATCCAGCGCCAGGAGAGGTCGTCGACGAAAACGCCACCGAGGAGGGGGCCGATGATGCTCGCCGCGCCGAATACGGCGCCGAACAATCCCTGGTAGCGGCCGCGTTCACGCGGCGGCACGACGTCGCCGATGATTGCCTGGGTGCCGACGAACAGGCCGCCGCCGCCGAGTCCTTGCAGCGCACGGAACGCGATGAGCTGGGACATGTCCCGGCTGGCTCCGGACAAGGCCGATCCGACGAGGAAGATGACGATCGCGGCCTGGAAGAACCTCTTGCGACCGTACTGGTCGCCGAGCTTGCCCCACAGCGGAGTCGAGGCGGTGGAGGAGAGCAGGTACGCCGTGACAACCCACGACAGGTGGGTCCCGCCGTGGAGGTCGCCGACGATCGTCGGCAACGCGGTCGAGACAATCGTCTGGTCCAAGGCCGCGAGGAGGAGCCCGAGCAGCAGCGCGCCGATGATGAGGCGGCGCTTCTCGGCGGAGAACTCGACAATCCGGTGGGCGACTTTCTCGGTCGCGATCAGCGTCTCAGTCACAAGATCTGGGTTGGCCTCAGTCGATGCCGCGTGTCACACGCCCGGGAGATGGGGCGCGTGCCGGACACGGCGGGGAATCTGGTACTCGTCGAGGCTACCGGGGTGTGCCGGCCACCCAGCGCGCCGTGAGGAGTGGCCCACGGTTTCGGCGTTCTTCGCGGGCACCGTTGGCCGGGAGCTACCCTCGAAGCGGATGCGGCGGACGGAAGGGACGATCGAGGAGACGCGATGGCACATGCCCATGAGATCCTTGATGAGCTACGTGAGCCGGGATGGGTGCTGCGCAGGCAGATCCCGGACGTCTACGCGACATTTGGCGCGCTCGATCGGGCGGTGATGGCCGAGGGCGCCCTGAGCGTGAGGCACAAGGAACTCATCGCGCTGGCGATCGGCGCGACCCGCGAGTGCGACGCCTGCATCGCCTCGCACGCTCAGGGAGCCGCCCGGGCCGGTGCGAGCGAGACGGAGGTCGCCGAGGCAATGGGGGTGGTGATCCTCATGAACGGAGGTCCAGGCACGATGTGGGGACCTCGGGCGCTCGCGGCTTTCCGTGAGTACACGACGGACGAAGCCTGAGCATGCCAGGCGGGACCTCGTCGTTTTTCCAGCTGCCTTGGTAGCGGAGCGGGGTTGACGGCGGCGCCCCGGCCGCCCATTTCGCGTGCACTCCGAACCGCCGTAGGCTGCGAGGATGCCGTTGCGGGGCGTGAGGGCGTGAGGGGCGGGAACGAGGTTGCCGTGGCGTCGCGGCCCGGGGACGACCCCTCCGGGTGGTGTATTTCGGACGGGCACGGGTCGTTGACCACAGACGATCCGGCTGGCGCTAGCTCGCCGATGTCGCAGGCTTCTCCCGAGGGATGGGACCGGGAGGTCGCCTTCTGGTCGCGGGGTGACCTTCGCCGGCGCACACCGTGGCGCGTGCTCGCCGTGGTCGGCGTCATCCTCGTCCTGGGTGGCGTCTTTGGCCCGACCGTCGTCGTGGCCGCGATCGCCATCTCGCTCCAGGCGATCTTTTTCGTCTTTTTCCTCCGCCACCTCGGCTTCGCCATGACCGCCTTGCGGACGGGCCCGCTCGACCTCGTCATGCCGGAACTCGACAGCGGGTACGAGCCGTCGGTGACGATCCTCGTCGCAGCCAAGAACGAGGAGGCGGTTGTGTCCAAGCTCGCGACGAGCCTGCTCGCCGTGGACTACCCCGTCGACAAGACGCAGATCATTGTCGTCGACGACGCCTCGACCGATCGCACTGGCGCGATCCTCGACGAGATCGCCGGGGGCGAGCGGCGTCTCACCGTCGTCCACCGGCCAGCGTTTTCTGGCGGGGGGAAGTCTGGCGCCCTCAACGACGGGCTCGACCTGGCGACGGGCGAGATCATCGTCGTCTTCGACGCTGACCACGAGCCGCGTCGGGACTGTGTGCGGCGGCTGGTCCGGCACTTCTCCGACCCGGTTGTCGCCGCGGTCCAGGGCCGTTGCGAGATCGGCAACGCCGCTGAGACGCCGCTTTCTGAGCTCGTCGCGCTCGACTACCTCGCCGGCTATTTCGTCAACGAGTACGGTCGCCAGTCGCTCTACCGGCTGCCCGCCTACGGCGGCGCCAACTGTGCCGTGCGGGCGTCGAGCGTGCGCGCCCTCGGCGGCTGGAATCCCGAGAGCGTGACCGAAGACACCGATCTCACGCTGCGGCTGATCCTCGCCGGCTCGCGGGTGCGCTACGACTTGACCGCGGTCGACGTCGAGGAGGGCGTCGTCACGCTCGCTCGGTACTGGCGCCAGCGCTACCGCTGGGCCCGGGGGCACCAGCGGGTATGGCGGGACTACCACTGGACGGTGTGGAGGTCACGGCGGCTGAAGCGGCCCGAGAAGATCGAGACGACGATGTTCATGCTGGCGTTCCACCTGCCTGTGGCGTCGGCGATCGGCGTCGTCGTGCTCGTCCTGTGGATGATCGGCTTCGTGCCCGCGATCGGCGCGATCAATCTCTCGATCTTCTGGATGCTGCTTTTCCTCGGCCCGTTGCTCGAGCTCGGCGCCGGCCTCCTCATCGCCAAGGCCCCGCGCCGTTCGGCCTTACTGCTCTTTTATTTCCTGCCACTTTTCTTTGTTTCCATGGCCGTCTGCGCCGAGGCGTGGTTCGACGGATTCACCGGCAAGCCGTACTTCTGGGTGCGGACAGCGCGCGCCGGCAGGCCAAGAGAGGCAAGGAACCGCGTGGCGACGGTCGCGCCCCTAGGTGCCGAGGTGGTCTCGTGAGACGGTGGCGTGTCGGCTGGCGGTTGATCTTCGTCTGCGCGATGACACCGCTCGTCTACGTCCTGACCGAGTACCCGGTCCGGCGCTGGGAGACGATCGTCACGGCGCACGTCGTGCGCGGCCTCGGCTTCCAGGGACTGCCCACGGTGCTCGGCACGTCGCTTCTCCTCGTGCCTGATCACCACGGCGCCTTCTGGGTCACGCTCACCCCGTCGTGCTCGGCGCTCGCCCCGGCCCTCGCCGTCACCTGTCTCGCCTCGGTGATGCCGCGGGCCGCCGGCCGCCGGGTGTTCGCCGTCCTGGCCGCGGTGATCGCCGTATTCGTCGGCAACTTCCTGCGGATCTGCTCTTCCGTCATCGTCGGCCTGTACGCTGGCAAGCCGAGCCTGGTCCTGTTCCACGACTGGGTCGGCAGCATGATCGGCTTCGCGTTCACGCTCGGAGGATTCGTGCTCATGCTCTGGATACTCCTTCCGGCGCGTGGCACGAGACCGGTCCCGAGTCTCGAGACCGAAGGCGCCACCTGATGCTCGTGCTCGCGGCGTTGCACCTGCCGACGGTGCACTGGAGAATCCCCGGCACCCACACGGTGCTCGATTTCACACAAGTCGTCGGGATCGGCGCTGGCCTCGTCGTCGTGATCGTCGTCGCCATCTTCTTCATCGTTCGGGCGCGGTCGGCGAGAAGGACGGTGAGCAAGCTCGTGTCGAGCGCCGATCCGGCGGAGCGGATCGCCGGGGTCGACATCGCGGCGACGGGGGAGCTTGCCCGCCACGTGCGCGCCCTGCGCCGCCTTTCTGAAATCGAGAAGGACCCGCGAGTCCTGCGCGAGCTCGCCGAGGCCGTCGCGCGCCACCAGTGGGAGCCGTCCGACGACGCCGACGTCGTCGAGCTGCGCATCTGGGCCCACCGCTACTACGCCGATCGCATCGGGCGTCGCGAACGAGAAACGGACGTGCCGGTAGGTCATCTTGGAAAGCCGGTGTCGGAGCCGCCAACCGTGGCGATGGAGCCTGTCCCGGCCGACGTCGTGCCGACGGTGGCGGTCCCCGTGGTCCCGCTCGCGAGCGATGCCAACCCCGCCGAAGGGCAGGCCGCGGGGGCGTTTACAGTGCCCGATGCCGACCGACCCGAGGGCGAGCGAGTCCCGCCCGCACCCGCTGCGCTGCCGGACGCCGCAGCGGGTGGGAAGGCTGGACCGCCATATCGCGCCGACAAGCCTGGCATCCTCGTCACGGGGGCCGGAGGTGCGGCGGGAGTGACCGTGATCCGGGCACTCATGGCAGCGGGCCACCGCGTCGTCGCCGCGGACACGGAC
The DNA here is from genome assembly GCA_050010315.1 of Acidimicrobiales bacterium. Classification (GTDB taxonomy): domain Bacteria; phylum Actinomycetota; class Acidimicrobiia; order Acidimicrobiales; family Bog-793; genus Bog-793. Next base: position 773 of record JBEKLG010000007.1, on the reverse strand, counting down.
CCGCTCGCGGTCGGGTTGCGGTTGGCGCACGCGGCGCAGGTCATCCCGAGGCCAGCTGACCCGCAGTTCGCGACTTTCCTGAGCAAACTCGCCGTCGCCCAGGGCGCGCAGGCGATCGTCTCGACGGTCGCCGAGGAGATGCCGCATCTGTGGAACCATCGTGACCTTTTCGACGAGGCGCACCTCGCGACGTGGATCTCGGACCGTGGAGTCGTCCAGGCCTGCATCGACAAGTGGCTGTTCCATCTGGCGGCACGATCCGCCGGCCTGCCGGTTCCGCCGACGAATCTCGGGTCCGCCGAAGGCGTTCCCGGGCCGTGGATCGTGAAGCCGCGCTTCGGGCGGGGATCGCGGGACGTGATCTCCGTCGAGACGCCCGAGGATCTCGCCTGGGTCCTCGACCACGTTCCGAGCCCGCTCGTGCAGTCGCGGCTGACGGGCAAGGAGTTCACCGTCGACGCGCTCGTCGCGCGGGACGGTTCATTCGCCGGCGCGGTGCCACGCTGGCGTCTCGCGACACGGGGCGGGATCACGACGCAAGGCGAAACCTTTAGGAACGAGGCGCTCGTCGGCCTTGTCGAGAACGTCCTGCGGGGACTCGCCCTCAGGGGCGCGGCGAACGTCCAGGGATACGTCTCCCACGAAGGCAACATCGCCTTCACGGAGCTCAACCCGAGGTTCTCCGGCGGCCTCGCCCTGTCGCTCGCCGCCGGCGCCGACCTCGTCGGCCAGTACGTCAACGGCTTGTTCGGGCTGCCGATCGATCCGGAGAA
>JBEKLG010000006.1:0-26877 GCA_050010315.1 Acidimicrobiales bacterium | reverse complement strand
CATCTTCATCGGCCAGGGCGCCATCCAGACCTTCGCCGGCCCGGTGACCATCCACGACCCGCTCAACCACGTGACCCAGGTGATCCCCCGCGGCCCGTTCGCCTCCCAGGAGGTCATCAAGGAACTCGGGACGAACGGCGGCGGGACCTACAACGCCAACGGCGCCGACCCGTTCGAGAACCCCACGGCGTTCACGAACTTCCTCTCGATCGTGCTGATACTCGCCATCCCCTTCGCCCTCTCCTACACGTTCGGCAAGATGGTCGGCAGCTTCCGCCAGGGAGTCGCCGTCGTCGCGGCGATGGTCATTCTCTTCGGCGCCTGGCTGGCGATGGGCGAGATCGCCGAGCACGGCACGAACCCTGCCGTCGCCGCAGCCGGTGTCACGTACCAACCGGGCGGCAACGTCGAAGGCAAGGAGGTCCGGTTCGGGGTTGCGGACTCGGTCTTTTACAACATCGCCTCCACCCAGACCTCGACCGGCTCCGTCGACTCCGCCAATGACTCCTATACGCCCATCGGTGGCTTCGCGCTGCTCACGGGCATGATGCTCGGCGAGATCAGCCCGGGAGGAACGGGCAGCGGGCTGTACACGATCCTTCTTTTCGCGATCGTCACGGTCTTCATCGGCGGTCTCATGGTCGGGCGCACGCCGGAGTTCCTGGGTAAAAAGATCCAGTCGAAAGAGGTGAAGCTCGCCGCGCTCGGCGCGCTCGTCATGCCGATCGTCGTGCTCATCTTCACCGGCGTCGCCGTGTCGATCGAAGCCGGGCGAGCCGGGGTGTTCAACCACGGTCCACACGGATTCAGCGAGATCCTCTACGCCTACACCTCGATGGCGAACAACAACGGCTCGGCGTTCGCCGGCCTCGCCGGCAACACGACCTTTTACAACGTGACCGGTGGGGTCGCGATGCTGCTCGGGCGATTCGCCATCATGATCCCGTGCCTCGCCTTGGCAGGCGTGCTCGCTGCCAAGCAGGTCGTCCCCGCTTCCCTGGGCACCTTCAAGACGGATACTCCGATGTTCACCGGACTGCTCCTCGGCGTGATCCTCATCATCGGCGCCCTCACCTTCTTCCCGGCCATCTCCCTTGGTCCCATCGTCGAGCAACTGCTCACTAAGAGGTTCTTCTGATGCCGCCGGAGGCCGCCCCTGTGCTCGCCGACCGGCCGGGCGTGCACGGCGTCGCCACGAAGCGGGGGCTTTTCGACCGAGAGATCCTCAGCCGCGCCGCGGTCGACGCCGCAAGGAAACTCGACCCGAGGTTGGAGATCCGCAACCCCGTCATGTTCGTCGTACTGGTCGGCGCGGTCGTCACCGCCATCGAGTCGATCGCCCATCCCGGGATCTTCACGTGGTCGGTGACGGTCTGGCTGTTCTTGACGGTCCTGTTCGCCAACTTCGCCGAGGCGGTCGCCGAGGGTCGCGGCAAGGCACAGGCTGAGACCCTCCGCAAGATGCGGGCGGAAACCGAGGCTCGCCGCGTCGACGCGTCCGGCGTCGAGACGCGAGTGGCGGCCGCCGAGCTTGCAAAAGGTGACGTCGTCGTCTGCGAAGCCGGCGACATCGTCCCGTCAGACGGCGAGATCATCGAAGGCGTCGCGTCGGTCGACGAATCGGCGATCACCGGCGAGTCTGCTCCGGTGATCCGCGAGTCGGGCGGTGACCGTTCGGCGGTCACCGGTGGGACGAGGGTGCTGTCCGACCGTATCCTCGTTCGGATCACCGCCGAGCGCGGGCATACGTTCCTCGACCGGATGATCAGCCTCGTCGAGGGAGCAAGCCGTCAGAAGACACCGAACGAGGTCGCCCTCACGATCCTCCTCGCCGCCCTCACGATCATCTTCTTGCCCGTCGTCGTCGTGCTCGAACCTTTCGGCCACTTCGCCGGCGCCTCCGTCTCGGTTGTCGTGCTCGTCGCGCTGCTCGTCTGCCTCATCCCGACGACGATCGGGGCGTTGCTCTCGGCGATCGGTATCGCGGGGATGGACCGGCTCGTGCAGCGCAACGTCCTCGCGATGAGCGGTCGGTCGGTCGAGGCAGCCGGCGACGTCCAGACCCTGCTGCTCGACAAGACCGGAACGATCACTCTCGGCAACCGCATGGCCTCGTCGTTCACCCCGGTCGGGGGACACAGCGAGCGGGAAGTGGCCGAAGCCGCCCAGCTCGCGTCGCTCGCCGATGAAACACCCGAAGGGCGCTCGATCGTCGTGCTCGCCAAGGAGCGCTTCAACATCCGCGAGCAGGCGCTCGGGGACCACAAGTTCATCCCGTTCTCGGCGCTCACCCGGATGTCGGGCCTCGACGTCACTGGCCGCCAGATCCGCAAGGGCGCGGCCGATGCCGTCCGCCAGTGGGTCGCGACGAAGGACGGGACGGTGCCTCCCGAACTCGACGGCGTCGTCGAACGCATCGCCCGGGCGGGCGCGACTCCGCTCGTCGTCGCCGACAGCTCGACCGTCTTCGGCGTGATCGAACTGAAGGACATCGTCAAAGAGGGCATCCAGGAAAGATTCGCCGCGATGCGGGCGATGGGCATCCGGACCGTGATGATCACGGGCGACAATCCCCTCACCGCGGCGGCGATCGCGGCCGAAGCCGGTGTCGACGACTACCTCGCCGAAGCGACCCCAGAGCGGAAGATGGCCCTCATCCGGTCCGAGCAGCAAGACGGCAAGCTCGTGGCGATGACCGGCGACGGGACGAACGACGCACCCGCCTTGGCCCAGGCCGACGTCGGTGTCGCGATGAACACGGGGACGTCGGCCGCCAAGGAAGCCGGGAACATGGTCGACCTCGACTCGAACCCGACGAAGCTCATCGACATCGTCGAGATCGGCAAGCAGCTCCTGATCACGCGGGGGGCGTTGACGACGTTTTCCATCGCGAACGATGTCGCCAAGTACTTCGCGATCATCCCGGCGCTATTTGTCGCGACCTATCCCGCGCTTAATAGCCTGAACGTCATGCATCTCCACAACGCGAGCAGCGCCGTGCTCTCGGCCGTCATCTTCAACGCCCTCATCATCGTGGCGCTGATTCCACTTGCTCTGCGCGGCGTGCGCTTCCGCCCGATGAACGCGGCTGCGATCCTCCGGCGAAATGTCTGGATCTTCGGGGTCGGGGGCGTGATCCTGCCGTTCATCGGGATCAAGCTCGTCGACCTCGTCCTCACGGCGACAGGGGCCTACTGATGCTCGTGCAGCTGCGCCGCGCCGTCGTCGCCTCGGTCATCTTCTTCGTCCTGCTCGGGCTGGCCTACCCGGCCGTCGAGACCGGCATCGCCGATGTGTTCTTCAGCCACCAGGCCGGTGGCTCCCTGACCGCGGGCGGATCGACCCTCGTCGGCCAGCAGTGGAAGGGCCCGCGGTGGTTCCAAGGTCGGGACGATCCCGACAACCCCGCCGCGACCGCCGCCGCGAACTACGGGCCGCGCTCGAAGGAATTCGTGAAGGTGCTCGCGGCGCGCTTCCAACTCCTCCGCAGCGAGGGCATCACCCCGTCGGCGGATCTTGTCACCGGATCCGGCAGCGGCGTCGACCCCGACATCAGCCCGGCCGACGCCTACGCCCAGGCCGCGGCCGTCGCCGGCGCGAACGGGCTCCCCGTCGGCGTGGTCCGCCGTCTCATCGCCGCGCAAGTCGTCGGCCCGCAGTTCGGCGTCCTCGGCAACTCCTACGTGAACCTGCTCCAACTGAACGAGGCGCTCGCCCGCCTGCGCTGAGTTCGCAACCCGCTGGCCGATCTGGGCTCAACGCGCGACGAGTTCGTAGCCGATTCCCGGGTGGTTGCGCAGTATCCGACCGTCCGCGTCACCGAGCTTGCGCCGCAGCCGGTGGGCGTAGACACGGACGTAACGTCTTTCGGCGCCGTAACCGGGCCCCCAGACAGCCCGGAGGATCATCTGGTGGGTGCACACCTTCCCGGCGTGGCGCGCGAGGTAGCTCAGGAAGGAGAACTCGTGCGGCGTGAGATCGACCGGACGACCGTCGAGCCGGGCGCTGTGCCGGACAAGATCGACCGAGATCCTCCCGACGGAGATCTCGGTCGGCTCCACAGCGTTGGCCCCGGCGTGCCGCAGGGCGGTACGCAGCCGCGCTTCCAGCTCGGCCATGGAAAAGGGCTTCGTGACGTAGTCGTCGGCACCCTCGTCGAGCGCGGCGACCTTGCGCGATTCCGAGCCCGTAGCCGAGAGCACGACGATCGGCACGCTTGACCAGGACCTGACCCGGCGGCAGACCTCGAGCCCGTCGATGTCGGTGAGCCCGAGATCGAGGACGACGATGTCTGGAGATCCGAGAGCGACCTGGCTGATCCCCTCTTCGCCGGTACGGGCGAGGCGGACCTCGTAGCCGCGGGCAGACAGGCCGATCTGGAGGGCCTTGAGCAGTGAGGTGTCGTCGTCAACGACGAGGACTCGCGGCACTCAGGCGACCCCCGCCGTGCTCGTCGCCATCGGCAGGGTGAACACGAAGCGCGCGCCGCCACCCGGGGAGTTCTCGACGCGCACGGACTGCCCGTGCGCCTCGACGAAAGCCTGGACGATGGCAAGGCCGATGCCCGCCCGTCCCCCGCCGGAGACCCGGTTGAACATCTTGAAGATCCGGTCCCGGTCGGCCTCCGGCACACCCGGGCCACAGTCCTCGACCGAGATCTCGACCGCGTCATCGACGACGCGGGCGCCGACAGAGATCTGCGTCCCCTCCGGCGCGTGCCGTTCAGCGTTCTCTAAGAGATTGGCGAGGATCTGACCGACGAGTAGCCGATCGACATCGACCGGCGGGAGATCGGCAGGGAACGAGGCGACAACCCGGTCGGTCCACGGCGCGGCACCGAACGCCGAAAGGGCTTCGGCGAGGAGCTTTTCGAGCGTCGCCGGCTCCCGGTGGAGTTGCAGCTCGCCGAACTCGATGCGGGTCATGTCGAGGAGATTCGTCACCAATCGCGCCAGGCGGTCGGACTGCGACTCGATCAGGGCGAGCAGTTCGTCGGCGTCCCCTTTCGACAGGTGGAGGTCATGACGACGCAGGTCGGACACCGCGGCCTTGAGTGACGCGAGCGGGGTCCGCAGGTCATGGGAAACCGCCCCCAGCAGCGCGGCGCGCCAGCCGTCGACCTGGCGCAACAGCTCGGTCTGCACCGACTGCTCGCGCAGACGCGCCCGCTCGACGGCGAGCGCCGCCTGGTTCGCGAAGGTGCGCAACGAGACGAGATCGCCGGTTGGGATCGCCTCCCCGGAAACGACGAGCAGGCCGATCGGCCGGCCGGCAGCCGCAAGCGGGATGCCGGAAAGAGAGCCCGACGGCGTCGTCACGGCGCCAAGGCTCCGCAGCTCGCCCGCAGCCGGAAAGACCGCGCGCAGTTCGTCGGCGGTTGCCGGTTCGCCGGCCTGCGCCGCGACGCGGAAGCCGTCGCCTTTCGGCAGGAGAACAGACACGCTCGTCAGTCCGAAGGCGTCCTGCACCGAATCGACGAGCGCCGAGAGCAGCACCGGAAGAGGCCGGTCCGCCGTCAGCGTCTCGGACAGTTCGAACAGGCGTCGCGTATCGGCCTCGCGTCTCGCCGCGTCGGCGCGGGCACGCCGGAGACTGGCGAGGATGCGGGCGACCGCCAACATGACGACCGTGTAGACGCCGAGCGGCACCCAGTTCTCGGCCGGCCCGATCGCCAGCGACCCATACGGCGGGATGAACAGCACGTCGTAGACGAGGAACGAGGCGACGACCGCGACCGCGCCGGCGAAGTAGCCGCCGGCGGCGACCGCGGCGAACACCGGGATGACGAGGACGAGGCCGATCGTCTCGGGGTCGACGTGCCCGCGCAAGGGAAGCAGGACGAAGCCGATCGCCGCGATCGCCGCCAGGACGACGAGCACGCGCACGAGGTATCGCTCGAATCTCTCCATGCCGTCCCGCGTCAGATCCGTTGCGGCGGCAGTCTACCGGGGACGGCGCGACACGCCTGGAGCCGGCGGGAAACGAGAGTCGGGCCGCGCCTTGCCGCGACGAGACAGGCGACGTCGGCCCGCGCCGTCGGCGACAACGGAGACATGGCCCAGGGAAACGAGCGACCCGACGAGGTCGCGGCTTCCGTCGCCTCGACGGGGCGACTCCGGATCTACCTCGGAGCGGTCGCCGGGGTCGGCAAGACCATCGCGATGCTCGACGAGGGCCACCGGCGCCGCGAACGGGGCAAGGACGTCGTCATCGGTTTCGTCGAGACCGCGGCCGGGGGCGGACCGCCCAGGAGATCGGGACGCTCGAGGTCGTACCGCGCCTCCGCGTCGAGTACCGCAGAGCGACCTTCGAGGAGATGGACCTCGAAGCGGTGCTCGCCCGTCATCCGGAAGTCGCCCTCGTCGACGAGCTCGCCCACACGAACGTCCCGAATTCCGGGCGCAACGAGAAACGCTTGCCGGACGTAACCGAGCTGCTCAATGCGGGGATCGCCATTTTGGGCACGGTGAACATCCAGCACATTGAGAGCATCGCCGACGCCGTCCAGGCGATCACCGGCGTCTACGTGCGTGAGCGCGTCCCGGAATGGGTCGTGCGCCAGGCTGACCAGCTCGAGCTCATCGACTCCTCCCCCGAGGCGCTGCGCCGGCGGATGCTCCACGGCCAGATCTACCCCCGGACAAGGTTGCCGGCGCTCTCGGGAACTTCTTCAGGACCGAGAACCTCGTCGCTTTGCGCGAGCTCGCGCCGCGCTACGTCGCCGACGAGACCGAAGAGGAGCTCCTCGACTACCTCACTAGCGATCACCCCGGACCGGTCTGGGGGACCGACGAACGCATCATGGTCGCGCTGACCAACGCCCGGCCTCGGCGAGCGTCGTGCGGCGAGCGGCCCGGATCGCCAACAGGTTGAAGTCGAACCTCGAGGTCGTCCACGTCCGGACCGACAGCTCGGTCGGTTCCTCCTCGGCCGAGACGATGCGCGAGATCCGCAAGGCCGCCGGGAGGCGGCGGAACCTGGCACGAGATGAGGCCCGACGACGCCGCCCGGGCCGTCGTCGAGTTCGCGCACGCCCACCAGATCACCCAGATCTTCCTCGGTGCGAGTCGGCGCTCACACCTCGAGGGAATCACCAAGGGATCCGTCGTCTCGAGGGTTCTCCGTTTCGCCGCGGCGCAGGGCATCGACGTCCCCGTCATCGCCCGCAACCGCCCGAACCCGGTGCCCGACGAGCACTGGGGGCTGCTCCCGCGCCGGCGACGGCTCGACGGTGCCGCGGCTACCAGGATCCCGCGGCACGGGCGCTGTAGCGCCTGCCGACCCGCTCGACAACGAACGCCGCCGCGAAGCACTCGCTCAGCGCCGCGTCGACGAGGACCTCGGCCGCCGCCCCCGAAGCGACGAGCCGGCCGCGGGCGAGGAGCATCGCGTGCGTCGTGAGACCGGGGAGCTCCTCGAGGGTGTGGGCGACGTGGACCGTCGTCGGGCCGTCCGGCCCGGCAAGCTCGTCGAGCACCCCGATCAACGCCTCCCGACCCGGAAGGTCGACGCCGAGCGCCGGCTCGTCGAGCAGGAGCAACTCGTGCCGCCCGAAAAGCGACCTCGCGACGAGGACCCGCTGACGTTCTCCCTGTGAGCACTGGCCGTATGGCTGCTCAGCGATCTGGTCGCAGCCGACCCGGGCGAGCATCACCGCCGCGGCGGCACGCGCCCGCTCGTCGAACCGCCCCCACCACGGGGCGAGAAGCCCCTCTTCGCCGGTCAGGACGACCTCGAGTGCCGTCGCGCCAGGGGGCAGCCGGTCGGCGACACGGTGGCCGACGACGCCGATCCGCCGGCGCAGCGCCCGCAGGTCGACACAGCCAAGGCGTTCGCCAAGGACCTCGACGCTCCCGAACGTCGGGTGGCGCTCCGCGCCGAGCAAGGAGAGCAGCGTCGTCTTGCCGGCGCCGTTCGGACCGAGGAGCGCCCAGTGCTCGCCGCGGGCGATCTCGGCCGACAGCGGGCCAAGCACCGTCCTCCCGCCGAGTACGACCCGCACCTCGTGGAGGACCGCCGCCATGCAGCCAACCCGCCCGGAGTCCACCTGAGCATTCGAGCAGGCGCTCCGGGACGCCGCAACGCCCGGGCCGGGAGCGATAAGGCGCCGGGAACGAGAAGCGATCCCGACGCCTGACACCTCCCCGCCGGTCAGTCGGCGCGGATGGCTTCCGCCTCGATCTCGATCCGCACCCGGTTGCCGACGACGACGCCGCCGCCATCGAGCGCGGCGTTCCACGAGACGCCGAACTCGGTGCGGTCGATCTCGGTCGCAGCTGAGAACCCGAGCCTCACGCCGCCCCACGGGTCGGAGGTCGCGCCATTGAACTCGAGGTCGAGGACGACCGGACGGGTCACGTCCTTGATGGTCAGGTCGCCTCCAACCTGCCACTTACCTTCTCCCACCGGGTGCACGTCCGTGCTGGCGAAGGTCATCGTCGGGTACTTGTCCTGGCCGAAGAAGTCCCCCGAGCGCAGGTGCGCGTCGCGCTGGGGCTCAGCCGTCGACACGCTGTCGGTCCGGATCGTCGCTCGCACGCTCGACTCCGCCGGATCCTCGGCGACGACGACCGTCCCCTCGAAGTCGGCGAAGGTGCCGCGCACCTTGGTCACCATCAGGTGACGGACGACGAAGGCAACAACGGTGTGCGCCCTGTCGAGGACGTAGGTGCCCGGGGCCGGGACGATCTCCCCGGCGACGACCCTGGTGAGGTCTGCGGTGGCTGCGGCCATTGTGTCTGTCCTCCTCGCTGTGCTGCCTATGTGTCTTATCTTTGATTCGTCACTAATTATAACAGCAACTATTGCTAACGCAAACACTAGGCGGGAAGTCGGCTACACTGCTCACGTGACCGAGGGACCTGAGCTCACCCAAGCGGGCATCGACCGCGCGAACGGGCAGGTCACCGCGTTGGCGGCCGAGACCGGGCTGGCGGAGACAACGGGGATCACCCTCACCGGGCTCATCTTGGAGACGGCCGCTGGACTGCGCCGCGCCCTATCCCCGGGCATCGAATGCGAGCTCGGCCTCGGTGGTCTGGCCTTCGAGGTCCTCGTGCGCCTGGAGCGCTCCCCCGGGGCCAGGCTGCGGATGACCGACCTCGCCGCCCAGACCGGCCTCACGCCCGGTGGGCTCACCCGCACCATCGACCGCCTCGTCGAGGCCGGCCTCGTCTGCCGGGAGACGTGCCGGCACGACCGGCGAGGCGCTTTCGCGACGCTCACCGCGCTCGGGCGGGCGCGGACGGTCGAGGCGCTGCGGCATCACGAGCGGGACATCGAGACGTTGATCGCCGGGATCCTCGATCCGGACGACACGGAAACCCTTATCTCGCTTCTCCGTCGGCTGCGCGATCGTGTCCATCCGCAAGCCGCCCACATCTCCCATCAGGCGGAGGTTCCCCCTCCGGCCCCTGCCCGTTCGCGTCAGGTCCAGGATCCGGCGCAGGGGGAGCGCTCATGGGGATGAACTCGTTCGGCACGATCGGACGCCTCACCGTCGACGGCGACGACTACAGGATCGAACGGCTCGACGCTCTGCCGGACGAGTTCCGAGTCGATCGACTGCCGTACTCGCTCAAGGTCCTCCTCGAGGGCCTGCTCCGTCACGAAGACGGCGAGGTGGTCACCGCCGACGACATCGCCGCACTGGCCTTGTCCGCCGAGGGCGGCGCCCCGGAGCGCGAGATCGCCTTCTCGCCGGCGCGCATCTTGCTCCAGGACTTCACCGGCGTGCCCTGCATCGCCGACCTCGCGGCGCTGCGGGATGCTGTTGCGTCGCTCGGCGGCGACCCCGGACTCGTCAACCCGCGGATCCCCGCCGACCTCGTCATCGACCACTCGCTCGTCGTCGACGTGGCCCGGCGGCCCGACGCCTCGGCGACGAACGCCCGGCTCGAGTTCGCGCGCAACGGCGAGCGCTACCGGTTCCTCCGCTGGGGACAGCAGACATTCGCGGGTCTACGCGTCGTGCCGCCCGACACCGGGATCTGCCACCAGGTGAACCTCGAACTGTTGAGCAAGGTCGTCACGGCGGATGAGACCGGCGCCGCCTTCCCCGACACGCTCGTCGGCACTGATTCCCACACGACAATGGTGAACGGCCTCGGCGTCCTCGGCTGGGGCGTCGGCGGCATCGAGGCGGTGGCGGCGATGCTCGGCCAGCCGATTCCGCTGCTCATCCCGCGTGTCGTCGGGCTCCGCCTCGATGGCGCGCTGCCCGAGGGGGCGACCGCGACCGACCTCGTCCTCACCATCGCCGAGCTGCTGCGCAGCCACGGCGTCGTCGGCAAGTTCGTCGAATGCTTCGGGAGCGGCCTCGCCCACGTGCCCGCAGAGAACCGGGCGACGATCGGCAACATGTCACCGGAATACGGCTCGACGGTGACGATCTTCCCGATCGACGCCGAGACGCTGCGCTACCTGCGCTTCACCGGACGCCCCGAGTCAACCGTCCGCCTCGTCGAGGCGTACGCCAAGGAACAGGGGCTCTGGCACGACCCGGCGCACGAATCCGCGTACTGCGAAACCGTCGCGCTCGACCTGTCGACGATCGTCCCGAGCATCGCTGGGCCAGCGCGCCCCCAGGACCGCGTGCCCCTCGACCGCGCCAAGGAGGCCTTTGCCGGTTCGCTCGCCGCCGCCGGGCCAAAGCCCCGCCCGGGCCCACCCGGCAACCGCCGTCTGCCGCTCGTGCTCACCGACGGCCAGAAGGCCGAACTCGCCGACGGCAGTGTCGTCATCGCCGCAATCACGAGCTGCACGAACACCTCGAACCCCCAGGTCATGATCGCCGCCGGGCTTCTCGCCCGGCGTGCCGTCGAGCACGGGCTCGCCGTCAAGTCGTGGGTGAAAACGTCGCTCGCCCCCGGCTCGCGCGTCGTCGTCGACTACCTCGACCGGGCGGGGCTCACCCCGTATCTCGAAAAGCTCGGCTTCGGCGTCGTCGGGTTCGGCTGCACGACCTGCATCGGCAACTCGGGACCGCTCGCTACGGAGGTCTCCGCCGCGATCGAAGCCGGCGGCCTCGCCTGCGTCGCGGTCCTCTCGGGCAACCGCAACTTCGAAGGGCGCATCCACCCCGAGGTGCGGATGAACTACCTGGCTTCGCCGCCGCTCGTCGTCGCCTTCGCGCTCGCCGGGACGATGGACGTCGATCTATACCGCGACCCTCTCGGCTCGGCGCCCGACGGCACACCGGTCTACCTGCGGGACCTCTGGCCGACGCAAGCCGAGGTCGCCGCCGTCGTCGAGGACGCCCTCGATTCCGCGATGTTCGCCACGGACTACGCCGACGTCTTCGCTGGGGACGACAACTGGCGATCGCTCAAGGTTCCGCCCGGACAGCGCTTCGCCTGGGACGACGAATCCACCTACCTGCGCAAGCCGCCGTTTCTCGATGGGATGTCGCGCGACCCGGGGCCGGTCGCGGACATCAGCGGCGCTCGCGTCCTCGCCGTCCTCGGGGACAGCGTGACGACCGATCACATCTCGCCGGCCGGTTCGATCGACCCGGCGAGCCCGGCCGGCAAGTGGCTCGTCGCCGAGGGCGTGGACCCGTCCGAGTTCAACTCCTACGGGACACGCCGCGGCAACCACGAGGTCATGGTGCGCGGCACGTTCGCCAACCGGCGAATCCGCAATGCCCTCGCTGGCGGGGCGGAGGGCGGTGTCACCATCCACCTCCCGGACGCGACCCTCGGATCGATCTACGACGTCGCCAACGCCTACCGGGCCGAGGGAGTGACGCTCATCGTCCTGGCCGGCAGGGAATACGGCTCAGGTTCGTCCCGGGACTGGGCCGCGAAGGGGGTCGCCCTCCTCGGCGTGCGCGCCGTCCTCGTTGAGAGCTTCGAGCGGATCCACCGCTCGAACCTGATCGGCATGGGCGTCGTCCCCCTCGAGTACCTCCCCGGGGAGAGCGCCACGACGCTAGGGCTCACCGGCACGGAGGTGTTCACCGTGAACGGTCTCACCGGGTCGACCCGCGGCGGCCTCATCGGCAAGCACGTCACCGTACGCGCCGACGACAAGGTGTTCGAAGCCGTCGTCCGGATCGATACGCCGACCGAGGAGTGCTACTACCGCCACGGCGGCATCCTCCCCTACATCGCGCGCCGGCTCACTGCAAGCTGAACCCGGGTTCGCGGCCGTCAGCACCGCCTAAGGGCGCTTCTCCGTCCGGTTGTCGTGGCGCATCTCCTCCGCCGCGTCGGCCGCTGCGGCGGCCGCGGCGCGCAGGAAGCCGAGGATCGCCTCTCGCTCCTCGACCCGGACTCTGCCCGCGACCGTCCGGACCCGCGCGTGGTAGGCGTCCATCCCCCCGGGCAGGCGCGCCAATGCCTGGGCGGACAACTCGACGAGGGTGGAACGACGGTCGCGCGGGTGCGGGGTGCGGCGGACCCAACCGGCTTGCTCCAGGCGGTCGACGAGCATCGTGATCGCGCCCGACGTGAGCGACAGCCGCGCGCCCAGCTGGCTCTGCGCCAACGGCCCGTCCGCCTCAAGGTGCTCGAGCGCGTCCAAGTCGGTCGCGTTGACGCCGACTTCGGCGGCAAGCGCGGCACGCATCCGGTCCCGCTCGAGGCCGAACCGTTGCAGCCCCGCCACCAGCTCCTCCGGCCTCGTTGTCACCACTGACGCAACTATAGCGGCGAGATAAGCTACTTGCTGTCTAAGCTACTTAGTATCGAAGGGATGTGCCCCGGGCGCTGCCGGCCCAGCACTCGCTGCCACGTGCCCGCCCGCGCCGGCGACCGGTCCGTCCCTGGGAAGGGGCCGCATGAGACTTGATTCGGCCTACTACCGATTCGTCTATCGCTTCGGCCGACCGCGCTGGGACTCTCCTTCGCATCGGCCCGAGCTCGAGGGGCTCGTCCGGAACCGCCGGCCCGGGCGGGCGCTTGACATCGGTTGCGGGACCGGGAGCGACGCCAGGTACCTCGCGGCACAGGGCTGGAACGTGGTGGGGGTGGACTTCGCGCCCGAGGCGGTCGAGTCCGCCAAGGCGCGGGGCCGCGCCGACGGATCCAGCGCGACCTTCCTCGTCGCCGACGCCTCGCGCCTGCGGGAAGCCGGTGTCGAGGGGCCATTCGACCTCGTCGTCGACATCGGCTGCTACCACGCGATACCCGAGCGCCGCCGCGACGCCTACGCGGCCGGGGTTGCCGCCGTTGCCCACACCGGGGCGGACTTCTACCTCGCCGGCATCGCTGAACCGCCCGCGTCCTGGCGGTTGCTCGGCGCGCACGGTGTCGATACCGCCGAGCTGCGCCGGCGATTCGGCGCAGCATTCGTCCTGGAAGGAGGACGAAAGGTGGGCGGCGCCGGGCGCGCCCGCGAGTTCGTCGTCTACCACCTCGTCCGCTCGTGACGGCTCGCAATCGTGGCGCGGCGACGGGCGGCGTCGCCAGTCCGCCCTTGGGCTGCGGCTGCCATCGTCCACGCCGGCGGCGCGTCACGACGGACACGGTCGAGGAGGATGCTTGCTTCGCGGTTCTCGTCACGGCATTGTCGAGCTGTGGAGAACTCGCCATGTCGTTGACGTTGCTCGAGCGCGCAGTGCTCGATTTCGAGCGCGAGTGGTGGACAGGGGCTGATCTGTCGAGCAAGAAGGACGCGATCCGTTCCCGACTCGGTATCTCCCCGGCGCGTTACTACGCGATCGTCTCGACGCTCGCCGACTCCGATGACGCCGTCGCCTACGACCCCCTCGTCGTCCACCGGACGCGGCGTCGACGCGCCGAACGAAGACGCGCCGCGTTCTTCGCCGAAGCTCCCCGTCAACGTCGACCGCGCTGAACCCGGCCGTCGATCGGGCGCTCGCACTGCTCTGCGCCGCGCCGGCGACGACCGGGGTCGTCCTCGACTATGACGGCACCCTCGCCGAGATCGTCCCGCAACCTGACAAAGCCGTGCCCCTCGCCGGCGCGCTCGACATCCTCGCGCGCCTCGTGGCGCGCTTCGGCATAGTCGCGGTCGTCTCGGGCCGGCCGGTCGCGTTCTTGACCGAGCATCTCGGCACCGGCTCCCCGCTCGATCGCCTCGCCATCTACGGGCACTACGGGCTCGAGCACCGGGCGGCGGACGGCTCCGTCGGGCGCGACCCGCTCGTCGACGACTACCAAGGCGCCATCACCAAGGCGACCCGTGACGCTCGCGCCGCGGTCCCGCCGGGGGCCCTCGTCGAGGAAAAGGGGCTCGCGCTCACGCTCCATTGGCGGGAGGCCCCGGAGGTCGCGCCCCGCGCCACCGAGCTCGCCCACGAGATCGCCCGGCGTTACGGCCTCGCGATCCGCCAGGGTAAGCGGGCAATCGAGCTCGTCCTGCCGGTCGCGATCGACAAGGGGTCCGTTGTCATCTCGCTGCTGGCGGGTTGTTCGGCCGGTTGCGTCCTCGGCGACGATGTCGGCGACCTCCCGGCGTTCGCGGCAATCGGGGCGCTCGCCCGCTCCCCCGGCTTCAGCGGCGTGCGCGTCGCGGTGACCGGCCCGGAAATCCCCGAGGCCCTCACCAAAGAGGCGGACTTCACCGTCGAGGGACCACAAGGCGCGCTCGGCTTCCTCGAGGAGCTAGCAAACCGGGCAGCGCCGGCGAACCGCGCCGTCGACTGAGCGTCTCCCACGGGTACCGCCCGAGCGGTCGGACCCGGCGCCGTTTTGTCGCGCCACGGTGCGGAGCTAGACGAGGCGAGGTCGCCTGCCCGGTTGCGCCCGCGCAACCAGCTCGGCGAGCCACTCGGCGGGCGGATGGCGCGCCGAGAGATCAGCGAGCCGGCGCGCCCGGGCGCGGCGTTCTGTTTCCGGCATGTCAAGCGCCCGGCGAATCGCCGCCGCCGTCCCGCTGATGTCGAACGGCTCGAAGGCGACCGCCGCCTCGCCGAGCTCGGCAAAAGCCCCGACCTCCCTGCTGAGTACCAGCACGCCGTCGCGGCGGTTCAGCACCGGACCCTCCTTGGCGACGAGGTTCATCCCGTCACGCAGGGCGTTCACGACCAGGACGTCGAACGAACTCAGCGCGGCGACGGAGGCGTCGTGGTCGTCGGCGATCGAAAGGACGATCGCCGACCTGCCAGCGGCGCCAAAGCGCTCGTTTATCCGCGCCGCGGTCCGCTCGACCTCGTTGCGGTAGGCGAGGTACTCGGGTATCTCCTGGCGCGAAGGGTAGAGGTGGGCGAGGAACACGACCGAATCGCGCAGACCCCGCTCGGCCTCGAGGAGCTCCTCGAAAGCGAGGAACCCCCGGACGATGTTCTTCGACAGCTCGAGCCGGTCGCTGCGAAAGACGATGCGTCGCCCGCCGACCGTGGCGAGCAGCTTTTCGCGTGCCCGCGCGACCGCCGGAGTCGCCGAGGCCTCGGCGAGCCGGGGCGCGTCGACGCCGAGCGGCGCGACGAAGACCCTGGGTTCTCCGGCCAAGAACTCGGCTGCGCAGTGGCGGAAGTTGTCGGCCCAGCGTTCCGTGTGGAACCCGGCGACGCCGCACGAGGCGATGCCGACGACGAGTTCCTCGCCGATCGCCCGCGGGAGCACCCGCAGCTCGTCCGGATCGCAGAACGGCGTGTGGGTGAAATGGATCGTCGCGAGATCGGGACGCTGCTCGGCGAGACGGCCGCCGACGAGCGAGAGGTGGTAGTCGTTGACGACCACCGTCGCGCCCTTTGGCGCCCGCCGGGCGATCTCGTCGGCGAAGGAGGCGTTGTAGGCCCGGTACGACGCCCACGCCTCGTGCCAGCGACGGTCGATCGTCGGCCGACGCGCCCGGTCGAACAACCCGTGGTGCAAGAACCACAGCGTGCCGTTGGCGATCGCCCGGTGCGCGGTGGCGACCTCGTCGGGCACCCCGACGAGGTGGACCTCGAGACCCTCGGCTGACGGGAACGCAAAGCCGCGCCCGACGGCTTCCCGCTCGACCTCGGACACCGCGGCCGCGATCCACAGGGCGCGCCGTCCCTCCAGGGCGGCGGCGAGGCTGGGCACGAGCCCGCCGGCGGCGCGGCCCATCAGCATCCGGCCCGCGTCGACGGCAATCGAGGATGGACCGCGGTTCACGGCAACGACGAGCTCGCTCATCGGTCCGCCCACCCGCCAAAGGCCCCCACGAGGACCATCTTCGCCTCATGCCAGGTAGTGGGCAACGGTCGCCATCTTGACTCCGCCGGCCCCCGCCGACGAAACTGGTTCCATCATCCAGAGCGGCTGAGGGACGGGCCCGGAGAAGCCGCGACAACCAGTGCGAGCCGAGCTGGCTCGTCACCAGGTGCCAATGCCCGATCGATGAGGAGGAAGCCGTGACCTCGCCGACCAACGGTCTGCGCTGCCGGGAATGTGGGCGGCTCTTCGCCTTCGAGGCGCTCTACGTCTGTGAGTGGTGTTTCGGCCCCCTCGAAGTCGTCTACGACTACGAGGAGATCGCACGCCGGATCGACCCCGCCCGGATCAGGAAAGGGCCGCTGTCGATCTGGCGGTACGCCGACCTCCTCCCTGCCGACCCGGTCGGGGCGGTCGACCTCGGCGCCGGGTACACGCCGCTCATCAAAGCCGACCGGCTCGCCGCCGAGTTCGGGCTCGGGGAGCTCTGGCTGAAAGACGACACCCGCAACCCGACCGGCTCTTTCAAGGACCGGGTCACCTCGGTGGCGCTGACCCGGGCCCGCGAGCTGGGTTTCAAGGTGGCGGCGTGCGCATCGACGGGGAACCTCGCGAACTCCGTGGCGGCGCATGCGGCCCGGGCCGGGATGGAGTGCTACGTCTTCGTCCCGGCCGACCTCGAGCGCACCAAGCTCACGACGACCGCCGTGTTCGGGGCGCGCGTCGTCGCCATCAACGGCACCTACGACGAGGTCAACCGCCTCTGCGCCGAGATCGTCGACGAACACGGGGAGTGGGCGTTCGCCAACATCAACCTGCGCGCCTATTACGCCGAGGGCTCGAAGACCGTCGCCTTCGAGGTCGCCGAGCAGCTCGGCTGGCAACTCCCCGACCACGTCGTCGTGCCGATCGCCTCGGGGAGCCTGCTCACCAAGATCGACAAGGGGTTCAGCGAGCTCGGGCTGACCGGCCTCGTCGCCGGTGACCGGCGGGTGCGGATCTCCGGCGCGCAGGCGGCGGGCTGCGCCCCGGTCGCCCAGGCCCTGGCCGAAAGAAGAGACGTCCCGACACCGGTGCGGCCCGCCACGATCGCGAAGTCGCTCGCGATCGGCAACCCGGCCGACGGGGAGGAAGCGCTCAGGTCGGTGCGCTCCTCAGGGGGTTCGATCGCCACGGCGACCGACGCCGAGATCATCGAGGGGATGCGTCTCCTCGCCCGGACCGAGGGGATCTTCGCCGAGACCGCGGGAGGCGTGACGGTCGCCTGTCTCGGCAAACTCGCCCACGAGGGCGTCGTGCGCCATGACGAGCGTGTCGTCGCCTGCATCACCGGCACGGGGCTGAAGACGGTCGAGGCGTTCGGCGACACCGCCGCCCCGGCGTCCGTTATCGAGCCGACGCTCGAAGCCTTCGCCAAGCTGGAGGAAGACTGGAGGAACCCGAAGTGAGCGTCACCGTCCGCATCCCGGCCCAGCTGCGATCGCTTACCGGCGGCGAGCGCGAGATCGTCGTCGAGGCCGCGACGGTCCATGAGGCCCTCGGGTCCCTCGAGACCCGCCACCCGGGCGTCACGGCGCGGATCGTCGGCGACGACGGCCAGGTACGCCGCTTTGTCAACGTCTTCCTCGAAAACCGCGACATCCGCTTCCTCGACGGGTTGGACACGACGGTTGGCGAAGGCCAGACGCTCTCGGTCGTCCCGGCGATCTCCGGCGGCTGACCCGCGCCGGAACCGTTCGTCCCTGTGGCGTGTTGCGTGGCCGCGGCTGGCGTGGTTTGCTATTAGCACTCGACAGATGAGAGTGCTAGCGCTCGGGCCGCCCGAGCGACCAAGGGAGGGCATCGGAGATGTCGAAGTTGATCGAGTTCGATGAGCACGCCAGACGGGCGCTCGAGCGGGGCATGAACCAGCTCGTCGACGCCGTGAAGGTCACACTCGGGCCGAAGGGTCGCAACGTCGTCCTCGAAAAGAAGTGGGGCGCGCCGACGATCACGAACGACGGGGTCTCGATCGCGAAGGAGATCGAGCTCGAAGACGCCTTCGAGAAGGTGGGCGCCGAACTCGTCAAGGAGGTCGCGAAGAAGACCGACGACGTCGCCGGCGACGGCACGACGACGGCGACGGTGCTCGCCGGGGCGCTCGTGCGCGAAGGCCTCCGCAACGTCGCGGCGGGTGCGAACCCGATGGCGCTGAAGCACGGGATCGAGTCGGCGGTGGATTGCGCCGTCGCCAGCCTGAAGGCGATCGCGAAGGACATCGACTCGAAGGACCAGATCGCCCAGGTCGCGGGGATCTCGGCCGCCGACCCGGAGATCGGGTCGATGATCGCCGAGGCGATCGACAAAGTCGGCAAGGACGGCGTCATCACCGTCGAAGAGTCCCAGACCTTCGGCATGGAGATGGACCTCGTCGAGGGGATGCTCTTCGACAAGGGATACATCTCCCCGTACTTCGTCACGGACACCGACCGGATGGAAGCCGTCCTCGAGGAGCCGTACGTCCTGATCTGCGGCTCCAAGATCAGCGCCGTACGCGATCTGCTCCCCGTCCTCGAGAAGGTGATGCAGACCGGCAAGCCGCTCGTCATCGTCGCCGAGGACGTCGAGGGCGAGGCGCTCGCCACGCTCGTCGTCAACAAGATCCGCGGCACCTTCAAGAGCGTCGCCGTCAAGGCGCCGGGCTTCGGTGACCGGCGTAAGGCGATGCTCCAGGACATGGCGATCCTCACGGCCGCCCAGGTCATCACGGAAGATGTCGGCCTGAAGCTCGAGAACGCCACGCTCGACCTCCTCGGCCGGGCGCGCAAGGTCGTCGCCTCGAAAGACGACACGACGATCGTCGAGGGTGCCGGCGCCGAGGCGGACATCAAGGGCCGGATCAACCAGTTGAAGAGCGAGATCGAGAACACCGACTCCGACTACGACAGGGAGAAGCTCCAGGAGCGGCTGGCCAAGCTCTCCGGCGGCGTCGCCGTGATCAAGGTCGGCGCGGCGACCGAGGTCGAGCTGAAAGAGAAGAAGCACCGGATTGAGGACGCCGTCTCGACGACGAAGGCCGCGATCGAAGAAGGCGTCGTCCCCGGTGGTGGGGTCGCGCTCCTGCGCAGCCAGCAGGCGATACTCGACCTCGCCGAAAAGCTCGAGGGAGACGAGGCGACCGGTGCCCGCATCGTCGCCCGGGCGGTCGAGGAGCCCCTGAAGCAGATCGCCGTCAACGCCGGGGCCGAGGGCGGGGTCGTAATCGAGAAGGTCCGCGGGCTGAAAGACCCTGCCGCGGGCCTGAACGCCGAAACCGGGGTGTACGAGAACCTGTTCACCGCCGGTGTCATCGACGCGGCCAAGGTGACCCGCTCGGCGCTGCAGAACGCCGCCTCGATCGCGGCGCTCTTCTTGACGACGGAGGCCGTCGTCGTCGACAAACCGGAGGAGAAGCAGCCGGCCGCGGCGCCTCCGATGGACGACTACTAGGAGTCCCGCTAGAGGGCCGCGACGAGTCCTCTCTGCCCGGTTCGGCCGGAAGAACCATTCCCCGGGCGCCGTAGACTCGCCGCGTGACGAACCCGGCCGCGGGACGCTCGCGACAACACCCGGCAGAGACCGCCGACACTGGCCGCTCCCGGGGCTGGCCGCTCCCGGGGGTGGACGGCGACCGCTCCGGGGGGTGGGCGGTGCTCCATCTGTTCTGCGAGCTCGGCCCCGGCACCGACGACGCCGCGGCCGAGTGGGCGCTCGCCTGCTGCCAGGCCGAGGGCTACGAGGTCGTCACGGTGGAGGTCCTCGGGCACAAGGCTGACCTCGGGGTCCTCGCCATCGGCCCGTCGTTCGAGCGGTTGCGCGAGCTCCAGACCGAGCTGCGCCACGCCGGGTGCGAACCCCGCTACTCCTACGTCTCGGCTACCGAGGTGTCCGAATACGCTGCGCGAGTCCCCGAGGAAGCGAAGAAGGCGCGCCTGCGCCCGAAGCTCCCGCCGGAGGGGATGCCGGCGTTCTGCTTCTACCCAATGTCCCGCCGCCGTCGTGGCGACGACAACTGGTACCTCCTTCCCCACGCGGAACGTCTGCGGATGATGATCGGTCACGGCAAGGTCGGGAGCGCCTTCCGCGGGCGGGTCGTCCAGCTCGTCACCGGCTCGAGCGGTCTCGACGACTGGGAGTGGGGCGTGACGTTGTTCGGAGCCACGTTCGACGACGTCAAATCCTGCGTCTACGCGATGCGCTTCGATGAGGCCTCGGCCCGCTACGGCGAGTTCGGTCCGTTCCTCACGGGGATCGTCAAGGCCCCGGCGGCAATTCTCGCCCAGGCGCGCCGGGCCCGGCCGGAACCGCCGGTGGTTCCGTGACGGCCCCGCTGCCCGAGCTCGACCGCCTCGAACGCGTCCTTTCCCAGCTCGGACGGGTCGTCATCGCCTTCTCCGGCGGCGTGGACTCGGCACTGCTCGGATACGTCGCGAACCGGACGTTGGGGGCGCGCCGCGTCCTGTGCGTGACCTCCTCGTCGGCCTCGTTGCCGGCTGACGAGCTCGCCGACTGCCGGGCGCTCGCAACCGAGTGGGGGCTCCGGCACCTCGTCGTCGAGACGAACGAACTCGCCGACGAGTCCTACGTCCGCAACGGGATCGACCGCTGCTACCACTGCAAGCGCGAGCTCATGGACGTGCTCGCTGGGCCCGCCGAGGCGGAGGGCGCGCCGATCGCGCTCGGGGTCAACCTCGACGACCTCGCCGAGTACCGCCCCGGCCAGCACGCAGCTCACGAGCGCGGCGCGGTCTTCCCGCTCGTCGACGCGGAGCTCACCAAGGCAGACGTGCGGGAGCTGTCCCGCCAGCTCGGCCTGCGCACCTGGGACAAGCCCGCCGCGGCCTGTCTCGCCTCGCGCCTCCCGCACGGCACCCCCGTCACGGCGGGCGTCCTCGCCCAGGTCGAACGCGCCGAGTCTGCCCTGCGCGCCCTCGGGTTCCGGGTGGTGCGCGTCCGCCATTACGGCGAGAGCGCGCGCATCGAGCTCGGCCTCGACGAGCTCGGACGGGCGCTCGACGAGCGCGAGTCCGTCGTCGCGGCCGTCCAGACTGCCGGGTACCGCTACGCCACGCTCGACCTCGAGGGGTTCCGTTCCGGAAATCTCAGCCGGACGGCGATCGAGAACCCGTCCGACACCAAGGTCCGCGTCGACCGGCTGCGCGGCGCGCCGGGTCAGGGCGCCGGCGGGGGCTCGTCGGCCTCGCGGGCAACGCTCCAGCCGGCCGAAGACGTACTGCGCTTCTCGTAAAAGACGCATCCTTCTGGGCAGGCAAAGGGCATCGGTTCGTTCGCGCCGAGCTTGCACCGCTCGAGCCGCTCCGTGCCGCGCACGGTCTGCATGACGTAGTGACGGCAGTCCTCGGCAACGGCCATGAACCATCGTCGCGCGCCTGGCGCGATCCCTGCGCCGACGCCCTATCCCGGGGGCTCGTCCCGCAGGTAGCGCTCGATCTCCTCGCTCAGGCCCTCCGCCGAAGCGCCCGCTACGACCTCGTCGGATGACCCGTTGAGGCGCGCGACGTAGGCCGCGACGGTCTCGTTCTCGCGCACGAGCTCGTCCATCCGCCGCTCGTAGGCGCGCGCCTCCCCGGCGAGCTGGACGAGGTCGGCAGGCCGGCCGACAAGCCGGGTCGCGGCCTCGGCGAGGGCGAGCGCGGCCTTGGCCGAGACCGGGAGGGAGTAGCACGGGACGCTCGCCCAGACGGCGATCGTCGGAATCCCGGCATCGCTGAGCGCGGCACCGAGGACGCCGACGATGCCGGTCGGTCCTTCGTAGAGCGACAGGACCTGCCCCGCGCCGGACAGGAGTGCGGCGTCACTTCCGGTGACGGCGAGCGGAACTGGCCGCGAGTGTGTCACCTCGTCGAGGTAGGCGCCGAGCATGACGACCCGCTCGGTGTGCAGTTCCCCGGCGAGCTCGACGAAGGCGTCACAGTAGGCGCGCCAGTGGAGCTGCGGCTCGGGCCCGCGGGCCGTGACGACGTCGACCGGGCCGGGAGCAACCGACAAGACGGTGGCGGGCCAGGTGATCTCCCGCACCATCCCCTCGACGACGGTGACCTCGGGACGCGTCGCGGTGAAATCGAAGAATTCCTCGGGGTCGATCTCGGCGAACGGCGTCGCGGACCAGGCGCGCGCCAGCCTCGCGAGCGCGCACGACGCTGCATCGCCAGCGTCGTTCCAACCCTCGAAAGCGACGACCATCCGCGGGCGCCCGAGCCGCCGGTCGTCGACGGAGCCGGGAGCGTCGGCGGTCCGGCGGGAAATGAACCGGCTCGGGTGGCGATTCGCTTTTCCTCCCCCGACTTTTTCCACCGCCGCCTCCCCGAGCCGGTCCCAGCCTAACGACCCCGGATCGCGCCCTTCACCGGCGCCGGCGCACTTCGGTACGCTCGGCGACGATGCCCGACAACCCAGTCACCGTCGAGGTGCTCGCCGCGCCGAACTCGCGGGACACCGAGGCGATCGCTCGCCTCATCTCGCACCTCTCCTCGGCGCGTCCGCCCGATTTCGCCGAACTGCGGGATCTCGTTTCCTCGCCATCGGTGACGATGTTCGTGGCGCGTTCTGGCGACGACATCGTCGGCACGGCGTCACTCGCGATCTTCGCCGTCCTGACGGGCCGGCGGGCCTGGATCGAAGACGTCGTCGTCGATCCCCTCTTCCAGGGACGGGGCATCGCCTCACAACTGGTCGCTGCCGCCCTGAGACTTGCCGCCGAGAGCGGGTGCCGGACGGTCGATCTCACGTCGCGACCGTCGCGACAGGAGGCGAACCGCCTCTACGAACGCCTCGGCTTCGTCCGGCGGGAAACGAACGTCTACCGGATCTCGCTGGAAAGCTGACACCGCCGGGGCGGCGCCCCCGGCGGAACCCGACGCAGAACCCACCCGGCCGCGCCGGCGATGGCCGAAGATCCCTGGCCGGCAAGTCATTTCGAATCTGCGCTCTAGGATCGCATGAGACGGCGCAGTCGATCCGAGGAGGCCGCGGCAGTGCCCGAGAGCGTCACCATCACCGACAATCGGACCGGGCGGTCGGTGGAAATCCCGATTGTCGACGGCGGCGTCGCCGCGACGGAGTTCTCCAAGCTGCTCCCTGGCGTCTGGTTCTTCGACCCGGGATTCTCGGCGACGGCGATCTGTGAGAGCGCGATCACCTATGTCGACGGCGAAGCCGGGATCCTTGAGCACCGGGGTTATCCCATCGAGCAACTCGCCGAGCAGTCCTCGTACCTCGAGGTCGCCTACCTGCTGATCCACGGTGAGCTGCCCACAGCCACAGAACTTGACGCCTGGAACGCCGAGATCGCCCGTCACGCCTTGATCGAAGAGAGGTTCGTGGAGCGCTTCGTCGCTGGCTTCCACCCCGGCGCCCACCCAATGGGGATGCTCGTCTCGGCCGTCGCCGCCCTGTCGACTTTCTACCCGGACTCCCAGGACGTCTCCGACCCGGCGAACCGCCGGCTCCAGGTGATCCGCCTCGTCGCGAAGATGCCGACCCTCGCGGCGGCGGTGCATCGCTTCTCGGCGGGGAAACCGTTCGTGGAACCGGACGAGAAGCTCCCGTTCGGCGAGAACTTCCTCTCGATGATGTGGAACACGGGCAAGCCGGACTTCGTGGTGGATCCCCTTCTCGCGCACGCGATCGACATCCTGTTCGTTCTCCACGCCGACCACGAGCAGAACTGCTCGACGACGGCGCTGCGAGTCGTCGGGTCGGCGCACGCCGACCCCTATTCGGCATGTGCCGCCGCCTGCGCCGGGCTCTACGGCCCCCGGCACGGGGGAGCGAACGAGAAAGTCGTGAAGATGCTGACCGCGATCGGCTCGATGGACAACGTCGGCGCCTTCGTGAAGTCCGTGAAGGAGAGCCACGGCCGGATCCAGGGCTTCGGGCACCGCGTCTACAAGCACTACGATCCGCGAGCCGCGATCATCCGCAAGATCGCCTATGACGTCTTCGAGATCGCCGGCAAGAACCCGCTGCTCGACGTCGCCCTCAAGCTCGAGGAGGCCGTCCTCGCCGACGAGTACTTCACGTCCCGCCGGCTCTATCCGAACGTCGACTTCTACTCGGGGTTCATCTACCAGGCGATGGGCTTCCCGCCGGAGATGTTCACCGTACTGTTCGCGCTGGCGCGCACGTCCGGTTGGGTCGCCCACTGGGCCGAGATGCTCGACGAGAACGAACGGATCGCTCGCCCGCGCCAGATCTACACCGGCAGGACCCGACGCGATTACGTCCCGATCGAAAAGCGCGTCTAGATACCCCACACCCCTAACTTGTCAAACGGCCGCCGCAACCGGGGTCGTCTGAGCCGGGTGACGACAGGCGGATCCACCGGCATGGATCCAGCCGGCCGGATTGTCCTTAGGGCTTCGGCGCCGCGATCTACGCGACGCCGAAACCGTCACCGCGCCACGTCGCGAGATGACCCCCGCCGCCAAGCCAAACGGAGCTTTCCCGACGAGCCTCGCCGGCCACGCCCGAAAACGCTGGGACCGCCCGTCGGCTCCATCGGCCGCCTCGACGCCCTGGGCCCGCAGCCCGAGGTCACGGCCCCCCACCCCTGGCGCGAGACGAACCCCGTCGCCCGCCCGCCAAGCCCTGCCACGCCCGGGCTCCCGCTCCCTGCCGCCGGCTCGCGATGGCGAAGAGCGCGATCGCCGCGGCGACAGAGACGTTCAGCGATTCGACCGGCCCGTGAAGCGGGATCCGGCAACAAAAGTCGCAACGCCGCTTGATAAGCGGCGTGAGTCCCTTCCCCTCGGCACCGACGACGATCGCCAATGGTTCGGCAGCGATCTCGAGCTCGTCGAGTGAGCATTCACCGCCGGCGTCGAGGCCGACGGTCCACACGCCCCGGGCCTTCAAGATGGTGAGGGCTTGGGCGATCCCGGGCACCAAGGCGATCGGCAGGTACTCCACCGCCCCCGCCGCCGACTTCACCGCCGCCGGCGTGAGGTGGGTTGCCCGGTGCCGGGCGAGCACGGCACCCGTCGCCCCGGCGCCGACGGCACTCCGCAGGATCGCCCCGAGGTTGCGCGGGTCGGTCACCCCGGCGACGACGACGATGAACGGCGTTCCGCCGTCGGCGGCACGTGCCGGGTCGCGCCCGCGGTTCTCCGCCACGAGGGAATCGATGTCGACCGGTTCGATCGGCGCGGCCCGGGCGATCACCCCCTGGGGGGCCTCGGTGCGGGCGATCGCGCGCAAGTCCTGCGGCGACACCGACAGCAGCGGCACGCCCGCGGCACGCGCCAGGGCGATCACGGCCTCGAGCCCGGCTGAGCCATCCTGACCTGCGGCGACGACGACCTCGTGCACCTCCCGGCTGCCCGCCGCCAGAAGCTCGTGCACGGCGTGGCGTCCCTCGACCTGCTCCCCACCGAGGCCGGCCCTCCGGCGATCACCCCCGGCAGGCCGCGGCCCCGCTGTCCGCGGCCTTAGCGCTTTATCAGCGCGACGGCGAGACACGCGACCCCTTCGATTCGGCCGAGGCTCCCGAGGCCCTCGGGACGCGTCGCCTTCACGTGCACCGGGCCGCCGGCGGCGGCCGACAGCCGTCGGACCATCTCGTCCCTTGCCTCGGCGACCTGGGGACGCTCGGCGACGAGCGTGCAGTCGGCGTTCACGAGCTGCCAACCTTGCGCCGCCACCTTGGCCAGCGCCGCGGCGAGCAGCTCGAGGCTGTCGGCGTCGCGCCAAGCGGGAGTGGTGTCGGGGAAATGGCTCCCCATGTCGCCGAGGCCAGCCGCGCCGAGGATCGCGTCGGTAAGGGCGTGGGCGATCGCGTCGGCGTCGCTGTGCCCGACGAGGGGCCGTTCGCCGGCGAAGGTCGCGCCGCCGAGGACGAGCGGCCGGCCGGCGACACCTGCCTCGTCGGCGAAACGGTGGAGGTCGACCCCGAGGCCGATCCGGAGCTCGTTCACGCGCTCGGTACCTCCTTGCGGCCGGCGAGCCACGAACCCACGAGTGCGAGGTCGGTCGCATCGGTGATCTTGCGATTGCGCGGCTCACCCTCGATGGCCACGACCGAGCCGCCGATTGCCTCGACGAGCGCGGCGTCGTCGGTCGCCTCGGGTCCACCGCCGTGGGCGCGACGCAGCACCTCCGCCCGGAACGCCTGCGGCGTCTGGACGGTTCTGAGCTCGGCGCGGTCGACCGTCGCGAGGACCCGGCCGCCGCGCACCCGCTTCAGCGTGTCGACCACCGGCAGGCACGGGATTGCCGCATCCGCCCCGGCGCGGACCGCGGCGACGACGGCCGCGAAGAGGTCTGGAGTAGCGAGCGGACGCGCCGCGTCGTGCACGATCACGATCCCGGCCGTGTCAGGCACGTGTGCGAGCCCGGCGCGCACGGACGCCGCCCGCGTCGCTCCGCCGGCGACAACGAGAGAGCACCCGGCGTGGCACGACACGTCGTCGACAAAGGTCGGCGGAACGACGAGGACGACGCCGTCGGCCGCGGTGCGCGCTGCGTCGACCGCCCACTCGACGATGAGGCGTCCGCCGACTTTTGCGAACTGCTTTGTCCCGCCAAAACGATGGCCCTCACCGCCGGCGACGACGATCGCCCAGACGTCGTCCGACACGGAGCGTCTCGCGGTTCGGGGATTAAGGGAGTGCGGCGTTGAGCCGCTCCTCGGCCTCGGCCTCGCTCACGCCGATGGCGAACGTCAGCTCCGATACGAGGATCTGCCGGGCACGGTTCAGCATCCGCTTCTCGCCTGCGGAAAGCCCCTTGTCCTTGTCGCGGATCGAGAGGT
>JBEKLG010000005.1:0-27204 GCA_050010315.1 Acidimicrobiales bacterium | reverse complement strand
GTTGACCACCTGCACGCCGACGGCGATCGCGACGAGGCCGACGAGGAAAGCTACGACGTGGTCCGGCAGGGCGTTCGTCGCGGCGAGCGACTCGAGGAGGGTCGCCGAGAGGATGACGACCGCTCCCACGGCGAGCAGGCCGGCCTCGGTGCGCCGCCGGGGCTTGGGGCGCGACAGCCGGGCGACCTGCGTCACGCCCCGTACGGTAGTTGAAGAGGGCCGTCGCGCTTGGCCAGGTAGCCTGGTGCCATGGTGATCGAGCCCCTCGTCGGGCCGACGGCCCCGGCCGCGGCGGCGGGCGAGGGCGCGCCCCCCGACCGGTTGAGCTTTGGGCCGGCGCGCTTTTTGAACCGGGAGCTGTCGTGGCTCGAGTTCGCGGCCCGCCTCCTCGAGCTCGCCGACGACGGGTCGCTGCCGCTGCTCGAGCGGGCGAAGTTCCTGGCGATCTTTGCCACCGGGCTCGACGAGTTCTTCCAGGTGCGCGTGGGAGGGCTGAAGAACCAGCTCGACGCCGGCCGGCGCGAGCGCTTCCCCGACGGCCGGTCCGTCTTCGAGACGCTCGAGGCGCTGCGCGCCCGGGTGAGCGGGCTCGTCGAGTGGCAGGCGCGGATCTTCAACGACGCCGTCCGCCCGGGGCTGTCGGCCGCCGGCGTTGAGATCGTCGACTACGCCGATCTCAGCAACGCCGACGGGCGTCGGCTGCGGCGCCATTTCGAGCAGGAGATGTTCCCGGTCCTCACGCCCCTCGCCGTCGACCCGGGCCACCCCTTCCCGTACATCTCGAACCTGTCGCTCAACCTCGCCGTTGCCGTCGAGGACCCGGTAAGCGGGGAGGGCCGCTTCGCCCGGGTGAAGGTCCCGCCGTCGCTCCCGCGCTTCGTCCACCTCGACGGCGAGCGGTTCGTGCCCCTCGAGCAGGTGATCGCCGCGAACCTCAACGACCTGTTCCCGGCGATGCGGATCGGCGCCTGCCACGCCTTCCGGGTGACGCGCAACGCCGACCTCGACCTCGACGACTCCGAGGACGACGACCTGTTGGCCGCGGTGGAGTTCGAGCTCCGCCAGCGGCGTTTCGGCCGGGCCGTCCGCCTCGAGGTCGACCGGGGGATGCCGCAGGAGACCGCCGAGTTCCTGCGCCGGGAGCTCGAGCTCGGTGAGGTCGACGTCTACCGCTCCCTGGCGCCGCTCGACCTCGGCCAGCTCTGGGCGTTCGTCGGCCTCGACCGCCCCGACCTCAGCCTGCCGTCGTTCTCGCCGCGCACCCCCCGGCGGCTCATGACTGAGGGCGCCGCCGCCGTCGACATCTTCGCCGTGGTGCGGGAGCGCGACGTCCTCGTCCACCATCCCTACGACTCGTTTGCCGCCTCGGTCGAGGAGTTCGTCTCCCAGGCCGCTGACGACCCCGACGTGCTCGCGATCAAGCAGACCCTCTACCGGACCTCGGGCGACGCTCCTTTCGTCACGGCGCTCGCCCGCGCCGCCGAGTCGGGCAAGCAGGTCGCCGCCCTTGTCGAGCTGCAGGCGCGCTTCGACGAGCAACGGAACATCGCCTGGGCTCGCCAGCTCGAGGAGGCGGGCGTCCACGTCGTCTACGGCGTCGTCGGGCTGAAGACGCACTCGAAGACGTCGCTCGTCGTGCGCCGGGAGGAGGACGGGATCCGCCGCTACTGCCACATCGGCACGGGCAACTACAACTCCGACACCGCCCGGATCTACGAGGACCTCGGGCTGCTGACCGCCGACCCGGTGCTCGGCGAGGACCTCACCGCCCTTTTCAACCACCTGACCGGGTTCTCGCGGGCCGTCGAGACCCGCTCGCTGATCCTCGCGCCGAGCGGGTTCCGCCCCTGGGTGCTCGCCGCGATCGCCCGCGAGCGCGACGCCGGCCCCGCCGGCCGGATCGTGATCAAGGTGAACGGACTCACCGACCCCGTCGTCATCGACGCCCTCTACGAGGCCTCCCAGGTGGGGGCGCGCATTGAGCTACTGGTCCGGGGCATCTGCTGTCTGCGCCCGGGGGTTCCCGGGCTGTCGCCGACGATCCGGGTGCGATCGATCGTCGGTCGCTACCTCGAGCACTCCCGGATCTACCGCTTCGGCGTGCCCTCGGCTGAGGTGCGCGCCGCGACGGTGTTCGGGCCGGGCGAACCGGACGGCGGCGCCGGCAACCCGGCGACGTACTTCATGGGCTCGGCCGACCTCATGGAGCGCAACCTCGACC
This sequence comes from Acidimicrobiales bacterium, assembly GCA_050010315.1. GTDB lineage: Bacteria > Actinomycetota > Acidimicrobiia > Acidimicrobiales > Bog-793 > Bog-793. The sequence continues at coordinate 24,983 of JBEKLG010000005.1, read as the reverse complement.
GTCGGATCGAGGCGGTCGTGCCCGTGCGCGCCCCCGAGCTCTGCGGTCGATTAGAGGACATCTTGATGCTCAATCTTGCCGACGACGAGAACGCCTGGGACCTCCACCCCGACGGGAGCTGGTCGCGGGTTCCGACCGCGAACGGCCGGTGCGCCCAGCGCCGCTTCGAGGAGCTTGCCAAGGAGCGCTCGCGCCGCCGGCGCCCCGACGGCGCGGTCTAGCAACCGGTGCGGCTCGCCGCCCTCGACCTCGGGAGCAACTCGTTCCACATGATCGTCGTCGAGGCGCGCCCCGACGGCAGCTTCGTGCCGCTCGTGCGGGAAAAGGAGATGCTCCGGCTCGGGGACCTCGTGGCGCGCGACCGCGTCCTCGGCCGCCAGGCGACCGAGGAGGCCATCGCCGTCGTCGCCCGTTTCAAGGCGATCGCCGAGATGAACGGCGCCGACGAGATCATCGCCCTCGGCACCTCGGCGATCCGCGAGGCGCTCGACGGGGGGATGCTCGTCGACCGGGTGCGGCTCGAGACGGGCGTGAAGATCTTCGTCGTCGACGGCACCCGGGAGGCCGAGCTCATCTTCGGGGCGATCCGCGCGAGCGTGCTCCTCGAGCGCGGCCCCGCCCTCGTCGCCGACCTCGGAGGAGGCAGCCTCGAGCTCTGCGTCGGCGACCGCTCCGAGCTCGCCTTCGCGACGAGCGTCCACCTCGGCGTGGGGCGCCTCACCGCCGAGCTCGTCGCCAACGACCCGCCGAGCGACAAGGACCTGAAGCGGTTGCGCGGGCGGATCGCCGACACGATCGAGCCGGTCCTCGGCGAGATCCTGGCGCTGGGTCCCCGTCAGTTGGTCGGCTCGTCGGGGACCTTCGTCGCGCTCGCCCGCATGGCCGCGGCGGGCCGCGACGGCGTCGTTCATGAGGTGGTCAACCAGCTCACCGTGGGGCGGGCCGAACTCGAGGCGCTGCGCGACCGCATCTGTGCGGCGACCTCGGCCGAGCGCGCCAAGCTCCCCGGCGCAGAAGCGCGCCGGGCCGACCTCCTGCCGGCGGGGATGGCCGTCCTCGAGCACCTGATGCGGGCGACGCACCTCGACGAGCTCACCGTGAGCGACTGGGCGCTGCGCGAGGGGATCGTGCTCGACGCCATCGGCGGGCGCGACCGGGTGGAACTCCTCGGCGACCCCCGGGCCCTGCGGCGCTGGTCGGTCCTCGCCCTCTGCCGCCGCTCGAACTGGCGCCAGGACCACGCCCGCCAGGTCGCGGCGCTGAGCTTGGGGCTGTTCGACGCGACGGCGGCGATCCACCGACTCGGGCCCGCCGAGCGCGACCTGCTCGAGTTCGGCGCCCTCCTCCACGACATCGGCGAGCACATCAGCCGGCAGCACCACGACCGCCACGGCGCCTACCTCATCGAGAACGGTGGACTGCGGGGATTCTCGCCCGAGGAGGTGCGGATCCTCGCGACGATGAGCCGCTACCACGTGCACGGCACGCCGAAGCCCACCTACGAGTCGTTCGCCCAGCTGCGCAGGCCCGAACGTGCCCGGGCCGTGGCGCTGACGGCGTTGCTCCGGCTCGCCGACAGCCTCGACGCTTCCCACCGCGGGCTTGTCGGCGCGCTCGCGGCCGAAACCGCGGCAGATCCCCGCCAGCTCACGCTCGTGCTCACCGCGAGCGGCGAGCCCGAGCTCGAGCTGTGGACGGCCCGGCGCAAGCGGGTGCTCTTCGAGCGGACTTTCGGCGTCGAGTGCGACTTCCGGGTCGAAAAGACGCCGCGCCACGGTTCGTCTGCCGTCGCCCCGGAGGGCTCGGGTCTCGGCTGACGCCTACGTCGCCGGGGGCGGCTCTGGCGGGGGGAGACGGACGGTGAGATCGGCGAGGGCGCGCCGGCCCGCGCCGAGGCCCTCGCCGCGGTGGAGCTTCAACGAGAGGTAAGAGACGGTCCCGACGGGGATCGGCAGCCAGAAGTTGACGACCCGCCAGCCGAGCACGCTCAGCAGCGCGACGTTCTTCGTCACGCCGAAGCTCGCGAGCAGCAGCGGCAGCGAGGCCTCGACGAAGCCCAGACCGCCGGGGGTGATCGGAATGGCGGCGAGGACGTTGGCGATGCCGTAGGCGGCGAAGAGTTCGATCGGGTTGACGTAGCGCCCGAGTGCGGCGAGGAACGCCCAGAGCGACGCGGCGTCGAGCAACCAGTTCGTTGCCGCCCAGACGAGAGCGGCGCGCAGCCGGTCGCTGTTACTCGCAAGCGTTCTCAGCGAGTCGCCGAGGTGGCGGAGGGTCGCTTCCAAGCGGTCCGGGCGGACTCGGGGGAGCGCTCGGCCGATCCGCCGCACGAGGCGCGCCGCGGCGTCCTCGCCCCGGGTGAGGAGGTAGACGAGTGCGGCGAAGGCCAGCAGGGCGAGCACGCCGAGCAGCGCGACGACGATGTAGATCGTGTGGAACCCGGCGAGCGGGATCGAGATCACGAGGGCCAACCAGAGCATCACGTTGAGCACGACCGCCGAGCCGAGGCCCTGGGTCGCCATCGTGAACCCGGCGTCGGCACCGGAGACGCCGTTCGAGGTGAGGAGTTGGTAGCCGAGCCCCGCCGAGGCCGCCGAACCGCCGGGGACGGTGTGGGCGACCGCCGTCGTCGACAGGTCGATCCGCAACACCCGCGAGATGCTCGGGCGATGGTGCGGCAGGACGGTCCAGGTCAAAAGGGCGTAGGTGAAGAGCGACGCCGCCTCGAACCCGACGCCGGCGGCGAGCCAGCCGATGCTCAGCTTCTCGAGGTAGTGGATGTTCCTGCTCGCGCCGATGAGCTCCGGCACGAGGAGGTACTCGATGACGATGATGACCAGGAAGGCGAGGATCCCGTGGCGCAGCGGCGCCGGGACGACGGCGCGCCAGCGCGAACGCTGGGGCGCCTTGTCGGGGGGCATCCGACCATGCTTCCACGTTGGCGATGCGGGCCGTCAAGGCAGTCCCGGCTCGGGGGAAATGCGCGGTTTGCTCATCCCGGTCGGCTTGACTGGGTGCATGGACGAGCCGGCGAGGCCGAGGGCTCGGACGCGGTTGGGGCGCTCGCGGGACGCCGAGGCCGCCGCCGCCGAGCGCGCTACGGAGTGGCTCATCGTGCGTTCGGCGGTCTTCGTGCTGCTGGCTGGTCTCGTCGTGCTCGGCGCCGCGCTCTTGGCCTGGCGGCTGCGGGCGACGATCCTCATCCTTTTCGTCTCGGTCTTCATCGCCGTGCTACTGAACCCGTTCGTGCGGATGCTCTGCCGGCACGGCCTCCGGCGGGTGAACGCCGTCTTCGTCGTCTACGGGGTGCTCGTCATCCTCGCCCTCGCCTTCGGCTATCTCCTTTTCCACCCGCTCGTGTCGTCGGCGAGCCGTTTCGCGCACGATCTCCCGGCCATCGTGCGCGACGCCCAGCACGGTCGGGGACCGGTCGGCCGCCTCGTCGCCCGGCTCCACCTCGAGAACTGGGTGCGCCGCAATGTGCCCAACCTCGAGAGCGCGATTGCCAAACTCTCCAAGCCCGCCTTTGCCGTCGGAAGGACCGTCGTCTCGGGGATCGAGGGAGTCGTGACGATCGCCTTCATCTCGCTCTTCGTCCTGCTCGAGGGGCCCCGCAGCTTCGAGGGTGTGCTCGGTTTGCTGACCGCGGAGCACGCGGCCCGCTTCCGCCGGGTCACCGACGCCATGGCCCGCGAGGTGACCGGTTTCATGATTGGCGACCTCGCCACCTCGGTGATCGCCGGGGTGGTCGTATTCGTGACCCTCGAGGTGACGCACGTGCCCTTCGCCACGCTGCTCGCGGTGTGGGTCGGGCTCGTCGACTTCCTGCCGCTCGTCGGCGGACTGCTGGCGGGCGTGCCGACGGTCGGACTGGCTTTTTTGCACTCGACCGTGGCGGGGATCGTCATGGTCATCGTCTTTCTCGTCTACCAGCAGGTCGAGAACCACGTCTTGTACCCGCTCATCGTCTCGCGCTCGGTTCGGCTCTCGCCGCTGTGGGTGCTGCTTGCCGTACTGGTCGGCGCGGAGACCGGCAACATCATCGGCGCGACCTTTGGCGCGATCGCCGGCGCGATCCTCGCCGTGCCGGCGGCCGGCTCGATCCAGGTCGCGGTGCGCGAGCTCCTTGTCGAACGGCAAGGCGCGCCGGCGCCCCGGAGCGAGGTGGTCGCCGAAGGTTAGGGTTCTGCCATGCGCGTGCTCGTCGTACTGCCGACGTACAACGAGTGCGAGAACATCGAGGCAATTCTCGTTGCGGTGCGCGACTCGCTACCCGACGCCGCGATCTTGGTGGTCGACGACTCCAGCCCGGACGGGACCGCCGAGCTCGCCGAGAAGGTCGCGGCGTCCCTCGGCGGCGTGGAGGTGCTGCGCCGGCCGGCGAAGGCCGGGCTCGGTCCCGCCTACCGGGACGGGTTCCGTTGGGGGCTGGCGCGCGGCTACGAGGCGTTCGTCGAGATGGACTCGGACTTCTCCCACGACCCCGGGGAGCTGCCCACGCTCGTCGCGGCCCTCGGCGACGGGGTCGAGCTGGTCATCGGCTCGCGCTACGTCCCGGGCGGTTCCATCCCGAACTGGTCGGTGTCGCGCCGGTTGATCTCGCGGCTTGGCAACATCTACGCCAAGGTGCTCCTCGGTTTCGGCGTCGAGGACTCGACGGCCGGGTACCGCGTCTATGCGGCGACGCTGCTCCGCCGGCTCGACCTCGACCGGGTGCGGGCTGACAGCTACGGGTTCCAGATCGAGATGACCCATCTCGCGCGCCAATCGGGCGCCGGGATCGTCGAGGTGCCGATCCACTTCGTCGACCGCGTCGCCGGGAGCTCGAAGATGTCGACCTTCACCATCGTCGAGGCGTTCGTGCTCGTGACGTGGTGCGGGATCCGCCGTTTCGGCGGCCTCGCCCGGCGCCGTCGCGCCCGGGCCTGAGCGCCAGCTCGAGCTGGCACCGCGGCGCGAGCCCCGGTGCGTGGAGGGCGCAGGAGGTGGAGGGGCGCGAGGTCGCGGCTCGCGACCGGGCCCGGGTCGCAGGCTTGCCCGCCGACCGGTGGGGTTCGACCCGCATTCAGTTCGTGCTGCGCTTCCCGGCAGGTTGAGGGCGGCCCGCCGGGTCCGTCAACCCTGGGTCTGGCTGCCGCGAAAAACCTGGTTGTCCGGGTGCGGAAGCCCCATCGCCCGGCCGAGCGTCTTCCAGAAGCCCTGCGAGCGGGCGACCCAGCGGGTTCGGCCGAGACCCGTGACCCCTTGGCAACCCGTCGCCGCGACGCGGACCGGAGGGAAAGTGCGTCCTTTTGCCGAGAACGCGAGTTGGTAGGTGATGCCCAAGTCCGCCGGGCAGAAAGAAATGCCGCGCGGCATCTTCGGCAGCGTGCAGAGCGCCCCGGCGACGGCGCGCACCGCCGCGGCGTCCTTCACGGTGACGATCGAGGGGAAGCTGAAGCGGAAGCCGTTTTTCGGGAAGGCGTCGCGACGGCTCGCAGCCAGACGGTCGAGGCTGGCGATCGAGGCGCACAGCGCCGGCTCGGTCGTCGACGAGATCTTCGACGCCGGCGGACGCGCCGTGGCGCCAGAGACTCCGCCGGCGGCGACCAGCATCGATCCAGCGAAGAGCGCGGCAACGATCACCCCGGTCGAATGGCGTGAATGGCGGCTCGGTTGCGTGTGCGTTGTCACAGGATCGGCCTCCTGGCGTGCCTATCTCACCCACCTATAGACGCTCGAGGCGCCGGCAAGGTTCGAAACGGACGACCCGAGGTGACTCTCGCACCGGGCGCCTCCACGCCCACCGAACGGTGCTGCGGTCGGACGGCGAGCGTCGTCGGCCGGCGAGCCATGGGCGCGGCCGGAAAGCGAGGCGACCGGCCCGATCGAGCAACGAGACGGGCGTACCGGCGGGACAGAACCTTTGGGGTGGACAGGCGCGTGCCGCCGGGCGAAAGCTCCCGGCGCGCCCGGTGCCTTCCGGCAGGGCCCTCCGCACAGCTCGTCGCGACCGGGCACGGCGAAGTGCCCAGCGCGGTCCCGTGCGCGCCGGTGCGACTTTCTCGCTCCGCCAGCTGCCGCCGGGTTCTCATTCGGCCGGGAAGTGCACCTCGGCTTGCCATTTCCCCGTGAGGCGGACGGTGCACAGCGCTCTCCCGGCCCGCAGCGCCCAGTCGAGTAGCGCCTCGTGCGGCGTGTCGGACGGCACGCGCAGAACCAGCCCCCGCGCCGGGTGGTTCTGCTCGACGAACCAGGCCGCGGGAACGGCGAGGTCCTGAGACCGCAACCGGGCCGTGGCGAACCGGCCGCAGGCGTGCACGATCCCGAGTCTCGTCGGGTCACGCCCGCGGCGGTCCTCGCCGGCAGGGACCCAGGTGCACATCGTGACGCCCGGGTTCCAGCCGCCGAACAGCGCCGACAAGCCGGTCGGCACCTTCGGGGCGTCCTCGTCGTCGACGATCGCCGGCAGCAAGTTGATCCAACCGTCCCTCGCCCCAGCGAGCTGAGTCATGCAGGCGACGACCATCGCCGGATCGTTGGGCGTGAATTCAAACCGCTCAACTCGTCTCTCCCTCGCCGTCACCTGGCCAGCATCGCAGGTTTCCCGGCGCCGGCGGGGATCGTCCGCGCCATGAAGCGCCTGGCGCGGCCCGTCGAGAGCATCCCGTGGCGCAGGTGGGCGCGCCTCGCGACCCAATGGGACCGTCGTTCGACGCGGCGAGCGACTCACCGGCGCGGTCGTCCGGACAGAGGGGCCTTTCGCGAACTTCGATGGGCCGGACCACCGTGCCCTACCGTCGACCGTCGGCGAGATCCGGAGCAAACGGTTCGCGCCGTCGCGCTCGATCACCCGCCCGTCGCCGAAGGCATGGGAGCGGGCTTGCTGCACGAGGTCGGGACCGACCACCGGGCGTGGCCGCGAAGGGCGCGCGCCACCCGGCGGGCGGTGAGAATGGTGAGCCGGGCCGGCGCGCCTATGCCCGGCCCCGCTCGGGTGGGGCCGTGCCGGGCCCCACCGTGAGCCTTCGTGCTCCGGCACGGGTCGCCACGATGATCTGGGCGATTCCGCCGTGGAGCGCGAGTCGTCGCACCTCGACGAAGCCGGCCTCTGCGACGAGCGCGGCCATCTCGGTCGGTCGCGGCAGGTAGGCGACCGAACGCGGCAGGTAGCGATAGGCGGCCTTGTCGGACAAGAGCGCGCCGAGGACGGGGACGACCCCACGGAACCAGATCCGGTGCCCGATCGCGAGCAATCGGTCGCGCGGCTCGTCGACCTCGAGGAGCGAGATGCGCCCGCCCGGGCGCACCACGCGCCCGATCTCGGTGAGGACCGCGGCCAGATCGGCGAAGTTCCGCAGCGCGAACCCACAGACGAGCCCGTCGGTCGTCCCCGTTGCCATAGGGAGCATCGCCGCGTCGGCCTGGACGAGCGGCACCGCGCCGCGGGTCGCCGCAGCGAGCATCTTCCGCGAGAAGTCGACGCCGAGGGCGCGTTGGCCCGTTCTCGTGAGCTCCCGGCACAGGTCACCCGTTCCGCAGGCGAGGTCGACGACAATCGACGACGGCGCGAGCTCGAGCGCGGCGACGGCGCGTCGGCGCCAGGTGCGGTCGAGGCCGAGCGAGATCAACCGGTTCATGAGCTCGTAGCGCGGCGCAATGGCGTCGAACATCGCCCGCACGGCGAGGGCCTTCTCGTCGCCCCGGGGCAAAGACTCGTCGCCTGGCGGGGCGGCCGGTCGCGCCCAGCCGCGATCGGGTCGGGGGTCAGACGTCAGCGGTACCAGAGCCGGTAGTAGTCACGGCTTCGTGGATGGACCAAGAGCGCGACGAGCGCGACCTGGAAGAGCAGGCCGAGGAGGCCTGCGCCGACAAGGCCGGCGATGACGAGGACGAGCGGGATGATCGCCGCCAAGAGCGCGAGGACGTAGCCCCACCGCCCTCGTTGGCGATCCCGAAGGCCGCACCGACCTCGGCGGCGGTCAAGATGAGCGCGTAGCGACCGGCGCCGCCAACTGCCAAACCGGTGATGAGGCCGAGAAAGGCGCTCGAGTAAAGGAGGATGGCCGCTCCCTGCGGGGTCTCCGGCTGGCGGACCGGGAACCAGTGCCGTTCCCGCGACAGCCGCGTCACCATCGCCCCAGTCTGCCAGCTGATCGGGCCTCGACCGGTCGTGGCCGGCACCTGACGGGTCGCCTCGGCGCGGTGCTTCGCGCCTGCGACGCCGACTTGCGGGCGCCACGGCGCCGGGCCCGCGCGGCGGCCAAGGGGCCTCCGGGGACGTGGCGGTTGTGTGACGACGATGCGACGATGGGCGATCACCTCCTAGCGCAAACCGGGCTGGTTCGTCGACCACGTCTTCGACGGCGCCGCGGCGCTGGCCGCGAGGTTCGGAGTGAGCATCTCGAGGGCGCGGGTGTTGCGGGCGGACGGGCGACGGGGGAGTGGCGCGGCGTGCCCGTCAACCTCCCCACGCTGGGGGAGGCGCGCTATCTCGGGGCGGTGCGCGGTGAGACGGCATGGGCGCTAAACCTCCGCCCGCCCGGGAGGGAGAGTTCGTCCTCGGGGGAAGGCGGAGCCGTTTGCCGCGGAGGAACTGGCGGACCCCGACAAGTCCGAGATCCTGCGTGCCCACTTCAAGCGCTGGGGGGCGGAGGTCGCCGGTTTCTTCGACTAGCGAAAGCGAAATCGCCCGATGAGGATCTGCGCCGCGTCGCCCCCAGCACCCGGTGTTCAGGGTCGTCGCGCCGCCCTGAGCCGACCGACGCGACGCAAGTTCTTTCATCTGGAAGGGGCCGAGGGTAACCGCGGCCGGGGGCGGGGCAGCATGAGCCCGAGGTCGTGGGCATCTCGACGCGGCGTGCCGAGGAGCGCGCTGTCGCTTCCCCGGGAGCAGCTGGACTGTCGCAGGGCGCGGTTCACGTCGAGGGGGCATGCGACCGGGCGCGCGGTCCCAAGTGGGCGACGGTCGCGAGCTGACCACAAGCGGCGTCGATCGAGCGGCCCCGCGTCCGGCGGAGCGTGGCGTCGATGCCCTCGGCGTGGAGCCGGTCCTGGAAGGCGCGGACCCGGGCGGGAGGCGATCCGGCGAGATGGCGCGCCGCTCCGCCTGGTGTCGGGTTGAGCGGGATGAGGTTGACGTGGGCGCGCAGCTCGCGCGCCAGGACCCCGAGCTCGTCGGCGTCGGCGTCGGTGTCGTTCATGCCGGCGATGAGCGCCCATTCGAGCGAGATCCGACGGTGTGTCGCCGCGACGTAGTCGCGACAAGCCGCGACGAGTTCGCCCAACGGATAGCGGCGGTTCAGGGGCACGAGCTCGTCGCGCAGGGCGTCTCTGGCGGCGTGGAGCGAGACGGCGAGGTTGACCTGCCGCCGTGACTCCGCCAGGCGCCGGATCCCGGGGATGACGCCGACGGTCGACACCGTGACGTGTCGGGCGGCGATGCCGAGGTCGTCGATAATCCGTTCGATTGCCCGCCAGACGTGGTCGAAGTTGGCGAGCGGTTCGCCCATCCCCATGAACACGACGTGATCGAGCCGGCGCCCCGAGCGCTTGGCCGACCGTGCCGCCAGGACGACCTGCTCGACGATCTCCCCGGTCGACAGCTGTCGGGAGAAGCCGGCGTCGCCGGTCGCACAGAAGGTGCAGGCCATCGCGCAGCCGGCCTGAGACGAGACGCACACCGTCGAATGGCGCGGATGGTGCATCAAGACGGCCTCGATCTCCGTTCCGTCGGCGAGGGCGAGGAGCCACTTGCGCGTCGTTCCCGCGTCGGCGGTGAGTTCGCGCTCGACGCGCAGAGCCGACGCCAAGCCGGGTGTCGTCGACAGCCGCTCTCGCAGCGCCGGCGGGAGGACGCGCAGTTCGCCGGGCTCGGCGAACTGGCGGTAGAGCCCCTCCCAGACCTGGATGGCGCGGTAGCGCGGTAGGTCGGCGAGGAGCTCGGCAATCCCCTCCCGGTCGAGGTCGTAGCGGCTCATTGCGACGGTGCGACCTCTCCGACGTACGCCCGGTCGGTGCGGTCGACGACAAAGCCTGCCGCCCGGTACAGCCGAACCGCTCGGTCGTTGTCGGCGTCGACGTAGAGCATCGCCTCGTGCAGTCCCTTACCGGCGAGCCAGGCGAGACCGGCGCGGAGCATTCCCCCGCCGAGCCCGCGCCCTTGGGCCGCAGGGTCGACACCGAGGGCGTAGATCTCGCCGAGCGGCGGGTCGCCTTCGTGGACCTTGGCCCAGCAGAAGGCGATCATCCTGCCGTCTTTCTCGCCAACGAGGAAGCCTTGCGGGTCAAACCACGGCTGGCGCTCACGCTCGGCGAGCATAGAAAGGCTCCAGGATCCCTGGTCCGGATGCGACGCGAAGGCGCGGTTGTTGAGCTCCAGCCAGGCGGGCTCGTCCCGGCCGACTCGGAATGGACGCGTCGCTGAAGCTAGGAGCGCCTCGCGGCCGAGGGGCAGTGGGCGCCGCATCTCGTAGAGGTCGCGCCCGGCAGCGAGCCCCAGCGACGAGGCGATCTCTTCACTCGTCGCCGTCGGCGGTCGCACCCAGAGCCGGACGTGACCACCGCCTTCTGCCCTGACGAGGTCGAGGACGACGTGGCCCAGCGCCCGCCCAACACGAGATGGATGGCCGACCCCCGGGTCGAGGACGTAGGAAAGATCCCACGAGCCGGGTCGGCGGTCCACCTGGGCGTAGCCGACGATCTTGGCGCCGGGCGCGGCGCGGGCGACGAACCCGGCGAAGCCCGATTGTCGGCCCGATGAGAGCGCGGCCCAGCTGTCATCGTCGAGAGGCCGGTGACCGAGCGTCCTGGCCGCCGCGGTGATGAGGGCGGCGATCGCTGGAGCGTCGTCGCCGGCCCGACGTGTCACCTCGACTGGCGTCACGGCCCGAGGGTACCGGCCCGGGGGGGAGCGAGTGCGAGCAGTGTGCCTCACTACGATCAGTCGTGGTGGCCAAGCCGACAAGCGTTGCCGCACGGGCGCGAATCGTCACCGAACGCCTCGCCATCCAGTACCCGGGTGATGCCGCGACGCTGTGCACACTCCGTCACGACGGGGCGTTCCAGCTCCTCGTGGCGACGATCCTGTCGGCCCAGACGACCGACGAGCGAGTCAACCTCGTCACCCCGGCATTGTTCGCCGCGTACCCCACTCCGGAGGATCTCGCGGGTGCGAACCTCGAGGAGCTCGAGGACCTCATCCGCTCGACGGGTTTCTTCCGCGCCAAGGCGCGCAGTCTTGCGGGAATGGCGCAAGCCCTCGTCGAACGCTTCGACGGTGTCGTGCCGCAAACGGTCGACGAGCTCGTCACGCTGCCGGGCGTCGGTCGCAAGACGGCGAACGTCGTGCTTTCCGTTGCCTTCGGGTTGCCGGGACTGCCGGTCGACACCCACGTCGGCCGGCTCGCCCGGCGTCTCGGGTTCAGCACGGCCGAGGATCCCCTCGTCGTCGAGCGTGACCTCTGCGCGCTCGTCGCGCCGGCGAACTGGGGCGCTTTCAGTCTCCGGCTCATCCTGCACGGCCGGAACGTCTGTGGCGCGCGCCGGCCATCCTGTGACGCCTGCGTCGTTGTCGACGTCTGCCCGAGAGCGGGAGTGGGCAGCGTCGCGCCGGCGGCGCGCCCAGCCCGTGCGCCCAAGGGGGGCGTGGGTGAGGGCGGATCGCCAACTTCCCCGGCGCGGAAACGGCGCAGTCCCCAAGCTTCGACCCGAAAGTCGCGCTGACCCTCCTGGCCCTCCTGCGTCGGGGTCGCCCCCTTGGCGGGACGGGCCCGGCTGGGCACCGTACCGCGAACCCTCAGCTGCACGGCTGCGTGATGAGCGGCAACGACGGAGGGTGCACGGGCGAATCCAAGCGCGGCTGCGCCGACGAGCCGACCGGCTTGCCCACCAAGTTGGGTCACCGGTCTCAATCACCGATGATCCGGCGGCGTCCCGGGCGGAGTGGTCGTCTGCCGTCACTCCAGCGTCACCGGTCCGGGGCCCAGTGAGTCGGGCTCTCCTTTCTTGCACCAAGCCGAACTCGCACGCTGAGGAGCGGGTTTCTCCTTTCTGCGCGGCTGCGGTTGCCCGTCTGAACGGGCTCGCCTGAGCCTTCCTCCAGCCCACAGGGGTGGGCGAGCGCGGAGCCGCGGAAAAGCCTCGTGCCAAGGCAACTGGAATTCCCGAGCCCAGCTTCAGTCTTTCGGGATGGCGTTTCTCCGGATCGGCGAGAGTGGCCCGAGGTCTCAGGCTCGAACTGGGGCTAGCGTCGAGTCGCCTTGACGAGACGCGAAAGGCGTCTCGTCGCCCCGGTGAGGGCGCGTTCGACCGCGTAGAGCTCGGACGCAGTCCCGTCGTTCTTCAGTGCTCTGGCCGCGTCGCCCATCTTGCCGACGCGGCGTGCCAGCGCCTCGATCGAGTCGACGATCGAGGCGAGCTCGGAGTAGTCGACCGGCACGCCCCTATCCTTACCGGCCGCAACGAAGGCCGTCCGTCCACGGGATTCGAGGCGCCCCACCGACCACCACCGCGTCGGGTGCCCGCCGTCCCTGGTGACGGCGGACCCGCCCCGCCACGCCGGACAAGACCGCGCCAAGAGCCGCGGTGATGCCGAGATGGCTGGAGCGGGCGACGTAAGAGCTATTCAGCCGAGATCGCGGCGAGCACGTCGAGCTTCGCCGCCCTGCGCGCGGGCCATGAGGCAGCAACCAGCCCGAGCAAAGCCGCGATGAGGACGAAGACGACCAAGTTGGAGAAGGGGATGACGATGTCCGTGATCCCCTGCTGCTTCAACGACGCTGAGAGCGCGACACCGAGTGCGGTACCGATCAGGACCCCGATCACGGCACCGAACACCGAAAGGATGACGGCCTCGGACCGGATCATCGTGCGCACCTGGCGCCGATTCATCCCGATCGCCCGGAGGAGCCCGATCTCATGCGTACGCTCGAACACCGAGAGGATCAGGGTGTTCACGATGCCGATCAACGCCACCAGCACGGCGAGGGCGAGCAGGACGTAGACGACGCCGAGCAGCTGATTGATCTGTCGGCTCTCGGCTTGCTTGAACCCAGCTTGGGTCCGGATGGTGAGGTTCGGGTAGGCGCGCAGAGCAGCTACGACCGCCGCCTTGCCCGCCGGGCTGGCACCACCGGCCGTCCGGACGAGCACCGCGACCGGCAGAGGGTTCTCGAAGTGCTGGCGTACGAACCGGTCGCTCACGAGGAAGCTGCCGAGCACGGCGTTCGGCTGGAAGATCCCGCCGATCCGCACCGTCCCCAGGCCGGTGAGGCCGAACTTCACCGAGGCGACCGAGCCGACGGCGAGGTGTTTGGCATTGGCCGTCGTCGAGTCGACCAGGAGCTCACCCGCCGCCAGGGCCCGGGCACCGCTCCCGGCGACCATCCGCAGGATGATCGTCTGGGACAAACGGACCGGGGATACCCCCGTCAGGCTGGAAAGCGCGCCGCGGAACTCGAACTCGCCTCCGTACACCGTCGAAATCGCCGTCACGCCGGACAGGCGCGCGACCGCCGCCGTCACCGTCGTGCTGAAGCCCTCCGTCCCGGATGTCGTGAGGATGTAGTCAGCGCTTATCGCCTGGTCGATGCTCGACGTCAACGAGCGGGACAAGGACGCGCCGAAAACCGCGAAGGTCGCGACCAGGGCGAGCCCGACGATGAGCGCGGCGGCCGTTTGAGCTGTCCGGCGCGGGCTGCGCATCGAGTTCTCCCGACCGAGTTGACCCGCCACCCCGAGAGTCCTCGCGAGAGGCCGACCGATGGCACTCGCCAGCGGGCGCGCGACCAAAGGAGCCAGCATGCCGACGCCGATAAAGATCGCCACCGCACCGACCCCGACGAACTGGATCGCCGGCTTCGTCAGCCCGAAGCCCAAGGCCGCGACGCCAATCGCGGCCACCGAGGCGCCGATCGCGATCCGACGTCGGGAAGAAGCGCTCTGACCGGCCGGCTGGTCGGCGAGGGCCGCGACGGGCGCGATCCGCACGGCGCGTCGCGCCGGACTTACCGCGGAGACGACGGTCACGCCGACGCCGACCACCAACGCGGCGACGACGGTGCGGGCTTGGAAGACCAGGGCGCCCGACGGGAGCGTGATCCCGAATCCCGCGAGCAGTGCTTCGAGCCCAACGGCCGTGGCGACCCCGAACCCGAGACCGACCAAGGACGCGAGGACGCCGACGAGCGCTGCCTCGCCGAGCACCGACTGGAAGACCTGTCTGCGGCTCGCGCCGAGGACGCGCAGCAGAGCGAGCTCGCGGGTTCGCTGCTTCACGATGATCGCGAACGTGTTGAAGATGGTGAAGCCGCCTACGAACAACGAAATGAAGGCGAACACCAACAAGGAGGTCGAGAAAAACGAGAGCGCCTGGTTCAGGGCGTTAGCGGACTCGTTCGCAACCGTCTGGCCAGTGACCACCTCGACACCGCGCGGCAGCACCGCGGTGATGGCCCGGCGCAGTTGCGCCTTGTCGACGCCCGGCTTGGCGAGGACATTGATCGCGTCGTACCGACCAACGCTGTCGAGCACCCGCTGCGCGGTGGGAAGGTCGAAGGCTGCGATAGTGGCTCCTGCCAGGTTGTTCGCCGTTCCGAACTGCACGATCCCGGAGATGGTGAAGGTCTGGGGAGGGCCTATGAGCAGGATCCGGACGCTGTCTCCCACCGCGAAGTGGTACTTGGTGGCGGTGGCGGCGTCGATCGCGACCTCGTGGGGCGTCGTCGGGGAAGCCCCCTGGCGAACGATCACCGAGGAGAGTTGCTCGTGCGGGTCGAAGGACACCCCAAGCGTCGGCGCCCCCCCGGTGGTGACGGCCTTGCCGTTGGGCGCGACGAACTGGGCGTAACCCTCGACTTCGCCGTCGGCATACTCCACGCCAGGTACGGCACGAACTGCGTTGGCCACCGACGTCGGTATCGGCTGGAGCACGGCGTGCTCCGAGGCGCCCGAGAACGCGGGCTTCTCCCGCACCACGAAGTCGACGCCCTTGTAGACGTTGTAGAACAAGGTGTCGAACGTGTTGCGCAGCGTGTCGGTGAGCACGAGCGTGCCCGAAACAAACGTCACGCCGAGGATGATGGCGAGCGAGGTCAGCGCCAGTCGCAGCTTGTGGGCGAGCAGACCTTGGACGGTGGCCTTCCACACCGTCAGCTCCTCAGCTGCTTCATCTTCTCGAGGACGAGATCGGCGGTCGGCGACTCCATTTCCCCGACGACCCGGCCGTCGTTGAGGAACACGACACGGTCCGAACGCGCAGCACCCCGCGGATCGTGGGTCACCATTGCGATCGTCTGGCCGAATTCGTCGACGGAGCGGCGCAGGAAGTCGAGCATCTCGGCCGACGAATTCGAGTCGAGGTTTCCCGTGGGCTCGTCGGCGAAGATCAGATCCGGCCGGCCAATCAGAGCCCGGGCACAGGCCACTCGCTGCTGTTGGCCCCCCGAAAGCTCGCTCGGCCGGTGCGACAGCCGGTCGCGGATCGCGAGCTCCTCGACGAGATAGTCGAACCAGGAGGCGTCGACCCGGCGTCCCGCCAGCGCCGCTGGCAACTTGATGTTCTCGCCGGCGGTCAAGGTGGGCACCAGGTTGAAGGACTGGAACACGAAGCCGATCCGGTCCCGTCGCAACTTCGTCAGCCCCTTGTCGTCCAGCCCGCTGATCTCGTCATCACCGACGAAGACCTGGCCGGAAGTTGGTGCGTCGAGCCCTGCCATGCAGTGCATGAGGGTCGACTTACCCGAACCGGACGGACCCATTACGGCCGTGAAGCGGCCGCGCGCAAACTCGACATTGATGCCGTCGAGCGCACGAACGATGGTGTCGCCCTTGCCGAAAATCCTGACCAGACCGACGGCACGGGCGGCCGCTGGTCCCGGGCGTGCCCCGTCGACGGGCGCGCCAGTGTCGAGCAGCGTCACCGGATACGAGCCTTTCTGTCCACGCGGCTATTGCGGCAGGCGGCATTCCGCGATCTCAGCCTCGCGATCAAGCGGCCGCCCTCCGCCGGCCAGGATCCTAGCCCACCCCGGTGACTGGGTTGGCTGGAGCTCGAACCACTGCCGTCTGGCAGGTGACGCCCCGGAAGCGGCCCGGGCCACCCCGGGAACGCTTTCTTTCAGAAAGTGAGCGTGGTGAGGACCGGACCGAGGGTGGCGTTGACCACGTCAGGAATGCGCGCCCCGCGGATGGCCACGTCCGGATCCTTCAGTCCATTCCCGGTGCGGACGCAGACGACCCTGGAGCCCGGCGGCACCTCCGTTTTCGACAAGTCGGCTGCCGAAGCTGCCGCAGCAGGCTCACAGAAGACCGACTCCTTCTCGGCCAGGAAATGGAAGCCATCAGGGATCTGGTCGTCGGCCACCGCGCTGATCGCGTCGGCCGATTCACAGGCGGCTCCGGTCGCTCCGGCCCATGACGCCGGATTGCCGATCCGGATCGCGGTCGCGACCGTTTCGGGCCTGTCAATCCGGTGGCCCTCGACGATCGGTGCCGCTCCCGCGGCCTGAAACCCCAGCATCCGGGGTAGCCGGGTCGACCTTCCCGCGGCCCGGTACTCCCGATAGTCGCGCCGCAGCCGTGATCTTCCCGGCTTGCCGACGGCGCTGAAGTGGACATCGGGGGCGTCGCCAAGGATATCGACGATCTCGAAGCCGGGCGTCTTCTGACCCTCGATTCGCATCGGGTTGAACGAGTTCACGGCAACGACCGGGGCCCGGGGCGGCAGCTCGCGCACGATCACCAGTGCCGCGTCGAAGTTGCCTCGCACCTGCAGGATCTGCGCACCGTGCATCAGCGCTTGGGCAAGCTTGCCCAGCGCGACGTGACCCTCTGGACGCACCGGGCGGCGGAGCGGTGGTTCGCTACGCTCGGCGTCGTGCTCACCACGCTCGATCTGCGCGGGACGGCACCCGGTGTGCCGCCGGACCTGCCCCGCCCGGAGCAAGCCGGCGACGGCCCAATCACGGTCGTGCGCGAGATCCTTGCCGCGGTGCGCGAGCGCGGCGACGAGGCGCTGCGCGAGCTGACGAAGCGCTTCGACGGCGTTGAGCTCGGCGAACTGCGTGTGCCCGCGTCCGAGATCGTCGCCGCCCCGGGACTGCTCGACGCTGAGCTCGTCGCGTCGCTGGGGACCGCCGCGGCGGCGATCGAGGCCTTCCACCGGCACGGTCGCACCCGGCCGAAGACCTTCCGCGACGACGGGATGAGAATCGACGAACGCTTGGTTCCCGTCGACCGCGTCGGTGTCTACGCGCCGGGCGGCCGGGCGACGTACCCGTCGAGCGTGCTGATGACCGCGATCCCGGCGCGGGTCGCGGGTGTCGGCTCGATCGCCTGCTGCGCACCGCCGGGACCCGACGGCGCGGTCCCGACGCCGATCCTCGCGGCCGCGGCGATCGCCGGTGTCGACGAGGTCTACCGGGTCGGTGGGGCCCAGGCGATCGCCGCCCTCGCCTACGGGACCGAGTCGATCCGCCGG
This sequence comes from Acidimicrobiales bacterium, assembly GCA_050010315.1. Classification (GTDB taxonomy): domain Bacteria; phylum Actinomycetota; class Acidimicrobiia; order Acidimicrobiales; family Bog-793; genus Bog-793. The sequence continues at coordinate 7,525 of JBEKLG010000005.1, read as the reverse complement.
GTCGACGTCGTCGTCGGGCCGGGTTCGAACTGGGTCTCGCTCGCCGAGAGGGAGGTGCGGGGCACGGTCGGCGTGCCGGCCGCCTTCGCCGGCCCGTCGGAGGTGGTCGTCGTCGCCGACGATTCCGCCCCTGTCGAATGGGCGGCGATCGACGTCGTTGTCCAGGCCGAGCACGGCCCGGACGGGTTCGCCTGGCTCGTGACCTGGTCGGAGACCGTCGCCGCGGCGGTCAGCGCGGCCGTCGGGCGTCTCGTCGCGGCGTCGCCGCGGCGCGACGAGACCCGGGCGGCGCTCGAGTCCGGCGGGTATGTCGTGCTCGTCGACGGCCCGGAGCACGCCATGGCGGTCGTGAACGCCATCGCGCCGGAGCACCTCGAGCTGATGGTTGCCGACGCCGAGGCGCTCCTCGCGCTCGTGCGCCACGCCGGGGCGGTCTTCCTTGGCCCGTTCGCGCCGGCCTCGTTCGGGGACTACCTCGCAGGTCCGAGCCACGTGCTGCCGACGTCCGGGACCGCCCGGTTCTCCTCGGTGCTCGGCACGGAGGACTTCCTGCGGCGGTCGCACGCCATTCGCTTCAACGAACGGGCGGCGCGACGCGTCGCCGACGATGTCGCCAGGCTCGCCGACGCCGAGGGCCTCCCCGCCCACGCCGAGTCGGCTCGGCTGCGGACGGGGCGGCCGACCTGGAGCGCGCAATGAGCCCCGTCGCCGGCGGGCGACCCGGGCCGACGCCGCGTTCAGCGAGCGCGCTCTGGTCGGGCTACTACTCGCCGCAGGTCGACGTGGCGGTCCGGCTGAACACGAACGAGGCGCCGGAACCGCCGCCGGCCGAGTTCGTCGCCGCGCTGGCGGCAGCGGTGCGGGAGATTGCCTTCAACCGCTACCCGGACCGCGGCGCCCTTCGACTGCGGGCCGCGATCGCCGGCCAGCACGACCTCGAAACCGAGCAGGTCTTCTGCGCCAACGGCTCGAACGAGGTCATCCAGTCGCTCCTCCTCGCCTACGGCGGGCCGGGACGGAGCTGCGTGCTGTTCGAGCCGACCTACGCCCTGCACGCCCACATCGCGCGCCTCACCTCGACGACGATCATCGAGGGCGAGCGCGACCCCGCCTATCTCGTCGACCTCGCCGAGGTCGACCGGGTACTTGCAGTCGCGGCGCGATCCGGTGAGGGCGAGCCCGCCGTCGTCTTCCTCTGTTCGCCGAACAACCCGACGGGTCTCGCCGAGCCCGACGAGACGATCGAGGCGGTGCTCGGGCGGGCCCCCGGCCTCGTCGTCGTCGACGAGGCCTACGTCCAGTTCGCCCGCCATTCGGTGCTCGCTCTCCTCGCGGCCCATCCGAGGCTCGTCGTGCTGCGGACGTTTTCGAAGACGTGGTCGCTCGCCGCGCTCCGGCTCGGCTACGCGCTCGGCGCGCCCGAGGTCATCGCGGCGCTCTTCCAGGCGGCTCTGCCGTACCACCTCGACGCCCTGAAACAGGAGGCGGGCCTGCTCGCGCTGCGGTTCACCGGGGCGATGGACGAGCGCGCAGCGCGCCTCGTCGCCGAGCGGGCACGGGTGCTGGCGGGGCTCGCCGCCCTCGGGGTCGCGGCGATCCCGTCGGAGGCGAACTTCGTTCTGTTCTCGACCGGCGGGCACGACGCCCACGCTGTGTGGGAGGGGCTCGTCGCGCGCTCGGTCCTCGTGCGGGACCTGTCCGGTTGGCCGCGTCTCGCCGGGCACCTGCGGGTGACGATTGGCGCCGCGGCCGAGAACGACGCCTTTCTCGCCGCTCTCGCCGACGTCGTCGGCTGAGCCGCGACCGTCCCTGTCGCCTCGACGGCGACGCGCGAGGCTGTAGATGTGGCGGCGGAGGACGGCAATCAGGTGACGGCGGCGCGCCGTCGTGGCGCGCGCCACCGCCAGACGGCCGAGGCCGACATCTCCGTCGAGGTCGACCGCGACGGGGCCGGTCGCGTCGAGGTCGCGACCGGACTGCCCTTTTTCGACCACATGCTCGCCCAGCTCGGCGCCCACGCAGGCTTCGACCTCGTCGTGCGGGCGACGGGGGACCTCCAAGTCGACGCCCACCACACCGTCGAGGACACGGGAATCGCGCTCGGCGGGGCCCTGGCGGAGGCGTTCGGCGACAAGGCGGGCATCCGCCGCTTCGCCTCGGTGGCGGTGCCGCTTGACGAAGCGCTCGTCGACGTGGCGCTCGACGTCTCGGGGCGGCCATATCTGCGCTACGAGATCGAGTTCGCGCCGGACACGCCCGGTCTCGGCTCGCCGCCGTTCGACCCCCAGCTCGCCGAGGAGTTCTGGCGCGCTTTTGTGACCGCCGCGGCGCTGACGCTCCACGTCGCCTGCCGCCACGGCAAGAACACCCACCATGTGCTCGAGGCGTCGTTCAAGGCGGTCGCCCGGGCGTTGCGCGAGGCGAAGCTCATCGAAGGAGCCGGGGTGCCCTCGACGAAGGGGGTCCTCTCGGCGTGATCGCCGTCCTCGACTACGGGATCGGCAACCTGCGGTCGGCGGAGAAGGCGCTCGTCCACTTGGGCGCTGAGGCGCGTCTCGTCTCCTCGGCGGCCGAGGCGGGGCGCGCGGCGGGGGTCGTCCTGCCGGGCGTCGGCAACTTCGGCGCCTGCGCCGCGGCGCTGCGCTCCAGCGGCCTCGACCGCGTCGTTGGCGACGCCGTCGCCGCGGGCAAACCGATGCTCGGCGTCTGCGTCGGCTTCCAGCTGCTCTTTTCGGACTCCGAGGAGAGCCCGGGGGTCGCCGGGCTCGGCGTCTTCTCCGGCACGGTCACCCGGCTCGCCGGCGGCGAGAAGCTGCCGCAGATGCAGTGGAACTGCCTCGAGCGCGTTCCGGGTCGGGAGTCCGTGCTCCTCGGGCGGCTCGAGGCGCGGCCGTGGTTCTACTTCGTCCACTCCTACGCGCCGGTGCCGACCGGGCAGAGCGCCCAGGCCGTCGTCGCGACCTGTGACTACGGCGGGCCGGTCGTCGCGGTCGTCGAGCGCGACAATTGTTTCGGAACCCAGTTCCACCCCGAGAAGTCAGGCAACTCGGGCCTCGCGGTGCTCGCCGCCTTTGCTGAGCGGTGCGGCGACCTCGATGGCGCGCGAACCTAGTTGAGGGTGAGTCCATGGAGTGCATCCCGTCGATCGACATCCGCGGGGGACAGGCCGTGCGGCTCCTGCGCGGCGAGTTCTCCTGCGAGACGAGCTACGGTGACCCGATTGCCCAGGCGCACGCCTACGCCGCGGCCGGCGCCAGCCTCCTCCACCTCGTCGACCTCGACGCGGCGCGCACCGGCCGTCCGGACAACGAGCAGACCGTGCAGGAGATCGTCCATCAGGTCCCGGTCCAGGTGCAGTTCGGCGGGGGGGTGCGCACGATCGAGGCCGCCGACGCGCTCTTCCAGCTCGGGATCGGGCGTCTCGTCGTCGGCACGGCCGGCATCGAGGACCCGGAGTTCGCGCGCCGTCTCGCCCGGCGCTATCCGGACCGGGTGCTCGTCGGGCTCGACCACCGCCGTCGCACGGTCGGGGGCCGCATGACCCGCGAGCTCGCCGTGCGGGGCTGGGAGGAGTCGACCGGCGTCGAGCTCGCCGCGGCGCTGCGAGGCCTCGAGGGGTTGCCGCTCGCCGGTGTGGTCGTCACCGACATCACGCGCGACGGCACGCTCGAAGGTCCCGACCTCGACGGCTGCCGCTACGTCCTCGGCGAGACGCGGTTTCCGGTGATCGCCGCCGGCGGCGTCGGCACTCTCGCCCACCTCGGCGAGCTCGTCGCCCTCAGCGTGGTCGGCCGTCGGCTCGCCGGCGTGATCGTCGGGCGGGCCTTCGCCTCGGGTGAGCTCGCCATCGCCGATGCCATCGCGCTATGCGCAGCCTGAGGATCATCCCCTGTCTCGACGTCGACCGCGGTCGCGTCGTCAAAGGGGTGAACTTCGTCGGCCTGCGTGACGCCGGCGACCCTGTCGAGCTCGCCCGCCGCTACGACGCCGAGGGGGCCGACGAGCTCATCTTTTTAGACATCACGGCCTCGAGCGACGACCGGGCGATCCTTATCGACGTCGTCGCCCGCACGGCCGACGAGGTCTTCATCCCGCTCACCGTCGGCGGGGGGATCCGCAGTATCGACGACGCCCGCCAGATCCTGCGGGCCGGCGCCGACAAGGTCGCCGTCAACTCGGCGGCGATCGCGCGCCCCGAGCTCATCGCCGAACTGGCCGCGACCTTCGGCAACCAGTGCGTCGTCGTGGCGATCGACGCCCGACGGGCCGGCGACTGCTACGAGGTCTTCTCCCACGGCGGGCGCCGGCCCGCGGGCCTCGACGCCGTTGCCTGGGCCGCTGAGGCCGCAAGGCTCGGCGCGGGCGAAATCCTCCTCACCTCGATGGACCGGGACGGCACCGAGACCGGGTACGACGGCGACCTCGTCGGTCGCGTCGTCGATGCCGTCGGCGTTCCGGTGATCGCCTCCGGCGGCGTCGGCAACCTCGGTCATCTCGTCGAGGGCGCCGTCGCCGGCGCCGACGGGGTGCTTGCGGCCTCCGTCTTCCACTACCAGACGACGACCATCGCCGAGGCGAAGCGCTACCTCGCCGCCCACGGCGTCATCGTGCGTCCCCCCGAGGCCTGAGACCGGACCCGGCGCCGGCGAGCGCGCACTACCGTCGTAGTCATGGCGGTGGCCCCAGCGGCGCGTCATGGCGAGAAGTCACCGGGCGCGGTGAAGCAGCCGATCACGATGGTGAACGACCGCGTCCTCGTCCAGGTGCCCGATCCCGAGGGCGAGCGGCGCTCGCGCGCCGGGATCCTCATCCCCGCCACGGCGCAGCTCACCAAGCGGCTCACCTGGGCCGAGGTCACGGCGACTGGCCCGAACGTCCGCACCATTAAGGCCGGCGACAAGGTGCTTTTCAACCGGGAGGACTGCTTCGAGGTCGAGGTGCAGGGCGAGGACTACCTCATCCTGCGCGAGCGCGACGTCCAGGCCCTCGCCACCGAACGCCTCGACGGCGGGACCGGCCTGTATCTGTGACCGGTTCGGCGAGACGGAACGAAGGCGCGCCGCCGCCCCGCGGGATGCCGCGGGCCGGCCAGGCGGCGGCGGACACCGCCACCCTCGACGAACTGAGATTCGGCCCCGACGGGCTCGTCCCGGCGATCGTCCAGGACGCGACGAGTCGCGAGGTCCTGATGGTCGCCTACATGAACGAGGAGTCGCTGCGGCGCACCCTCGAGACGAAAAGGACCTGGTTCTACTCGCGCAGCCGCCGCGAGCTGTGGGCCAAGGGCGAGACCTCGGGCAACCGCCAGCGCGTGCGCGGCGTGCTCGTCGACTGCGACGGCGACGCGCTCGTCGTCGAGGTCGACCAGGAAGGTTCGGGCGCCTGCCACACCGGGGCGCGCACCTGCTTCCTGCGCCGCCTGCAGAGCTAGGCGAACCTCCTGTCTGCTCTCGACCTCGCCGAGACCTACGCCGCGCTCCACGAGCGCGTCGCCGGCATCGTCGTCGCCGTCGATGTCGTGACGGTCGCCGGCCCCGACGCCTTGAGCTACCTGCAAGGTCAGGTCTCCCAGGACCTCACCGGCCTCGCGCCGGGCGACAGCACCGAGACGCTCGTCCTCTCCCCGCAGGGCAAGCTCGACGGCTACGGTCGGGTCGTCCGCACCGGCGACGCGACCGCCGCCGTCGTCGTCGACCGAGGACTGGGCGAGGCGATGGAGGCGCGCCTTCGACGTTTCAAGCTGCGTGTCGCGGCGGAACTCGGACTCACCCGGGTGCGGGCGGCGATCCTGCGCGGGCCGGGGGCTCGCCCGGCCGCCGCGACGGCGACGGCGGCGATCGTGCTCGACGTCGACTATCCGGGATTCTCAGGCTGCGACCTCGTCGACACCGCGGCCGCGCTGCCCGACGGCGTCCCCGCCGGCGACGCCGCGGCCTTCGAGGCGGCGCGCATCGAAGCAGGCCTGCCGGTGATGGGGCGCGAGCTCTCCGGAGGAACGATCCCGCAGGAGGCGGGGCTCGTCGTGCGGGCCGTGAGCCTCACGAAGGGCTGCTACACCGGCCAGGAGCTCGTGGCGCGCCTCGACGCCCGGGGCAGCCGCGTCACCCGCCGGCTCGTCGGTTTCGTCGTCCGCTCCGGCAGCCCCGCCGCGGGCGACGCGATCGCGGTCGGGGGCAAACCGGTCGGTCAACTCACGAGCGTGGCGTACTCGCCGCGCACGTCGTGTGCGGTCGCGCTCGGCTACCTGCGGCGGGAGATCACTGTCCCCGCCCGGGTCGACGTCGCCCACGCCGGCTCGCTGCTCGCCGCCGAGGCGGCGGAACTGCCGCTCTGGCGCGCCGCTGAGAGTCCCTAGCGGCTCCCGGCCGACCCGGGAAGCGAGACGGCGATGCGCGTCCCGTGGCCCTCGGCGATGGGCGAGACGACCTCGAGCCGGCCGTGCATCGCCGCGGCGAGCTCGGCGACGATGGCGAGACCGAGCCCGGTGCCAGCCGAGCGGGCCGGGAAGCGGTTCGAACTGAAGTGCCGCTCGAAGATGTGAGGCAGGTCGGCGGGGTCGATCCCCGGGCCGTCGTCGCTGACGGCGACGATGATCGTGCCGGGGGCCGGTCGGGCGCAGGAGACCTCGACGGTGGTGCGGGCGAATTTCAGGGCGTTCTCCGCGAGGTTGGCGACGATCTGGCCGAGGCGGTCGGGGTCGCTCTCGACCCACAGCTCCCCGTCGGCAGAGACGGCGAGCGAGACCCCGGCGGCCTCGAACTCGTAGCGCAGCGCCTCGGCGGCCTTGGCGACGACGTCGCCGGCGTCGACATGCGCCGGGTGGAGAGAGAACTGGTGGGCGTCAAGCCGCGCCAGGTCGAGCAGGTCGCCGATCAGGCGCTCGAGGCGGATCGACTCGGTGACGACGACCGCGGCGGAGCCGGCCGCGTCGGGCGCCACGCCCTGGGCGATCGCCTCGGAGTAGCCGCGGATCGACGTGAGCGGCGTGCGCAGGTCGTGCGAGACCGACATGAGGAACTGCCGGTCGAGGTCGCGCAGGTCCTCGAGGTGTGCCGCCATCTGGTTGAGCGAGGTAGTCAGCGTCGCGAGCTCGGCGTAGTCATAGCGCGACGCCGCGAGCCGGGTCGAGAAGTCGCCGCTCGCGATTTCCTGCGCGGCGCCGGCCGCAGCGACGACCCGGCGCGCGATGCGCCGGGAGATGACAACGGCGGCTGCGGCGGCGACGAGGAGCGAGATCCCGCCAGCGAGGACGAAGTATGAGACGCTCGCGTCGGAATTGCCGACCTGCCGGGCGAGCAAGAACGCGAGGTGGACCCCGCCGGCCGAGACGAGCGGCACCGCGGCGAAGGCGAGGTTGCCGGCGAGGCCCGAGGTCGCCCGGCCCGCGGCGAGGTCCTTGGCGTTGATCGCGCGGGCGGAGAAGTCGAGTTTCGGGACGGCGTCGACGAACGTCCCGTGCGCCGACGTCGTGACGATCGAAGCCTGCTTGATGCCGGCGATCGAGCTGATGAGCGGCAGGACCTCG
>JBEKLG010000004.1:0-27311 GCA_050010315.1 Acidimicrobiales bacterium | reverse complement strand
GATGCGGGACCTGCAACAGCGCCACGACCTCACCTACATCGTGATCTCGCACGATCTCGCCGTCGTCAAGTACCTCGCCGACAGGATCGGGGTCATGTACCTCGGCAAGCTCGTCGAGACCGGACCCGCCGCCGACGTCTACGGGCGCACCGCCCACCCGTACACGCAGGCGCTCATCGAAGCGATCCCGGTCCCGGACCCGGTCATCGCCCGGTCGGCCCATCACCGGATCGTCCGCGGCGAGCTGCCCTCGGCAATGGCGCCACCGAGCGGCTGCCGGTTCCGCACGCGCTGCCCCTTCGCCCAGGAAGTCTGCGCCGCGGAGGAGCCCCTCCTCCAGCTCGTCGGAGCCGAGCACTTGACGGCGTGCCACTTCCCCCTGCAGTCGCCGCTGGCGGGCGCCGCCGTGACAGACGCCGCCGCCACCGCATCTGCCGGCTGAGACCCCCGGCTGGTCGGGTCGGGCGCGGCGCCAGGGCCGCGGGCTAGCGACGCTGCAGCCGGACCTCGAAGGCGTCGCGCAGGGCGTCACCGACGAAGTTGAACGCCACAACGACGAGCACGATCGCGATCCCGGTCGGGTAGATCTGCCACCAGTAGCCGGCGAGTGCATAGTTCACCGCGTTGGCGAGCATCGAGCCCCAGTCGGTGAGGGGAAGCGGCACGCCGAGCCCGATGAATCCGAGCGCCGCCAACAAGAGGATCGCGTCGGCAACCTGGAACGTCGCGTTGACGACGATCGTCCCGATCGTGTTCGGGATGATGTGGCGTACGACGATCCGCCGCCCGGTCCCCCCCATGACGCGCACGGACTGGACGTACTCGCGGACGCGCAAGGTGAGCGCTTCACCGCGGACGAGCCGAGCCGGTATCAGCCACGCCGTGAACCCGATCACGAAGATGAGGAGCGATAGCGACGGGCGGAAGATCACCGCGAGGGTGATGAGAAGGAAAAGGAGGGGCACCGACAACAGCACATCGACGATGCGCATCATCAGCGCGTCGACCCATCCGCCGAAGAACCCCGACACCGCCCCCCAGATCACGCCGATCGCCGTCGCGATGCCTGCCGCGGCGAAGCCGACCTCCAACGAGACCTGGCCCCCGTACATGATGCGTCCGAGTATGTCGAAACCGGTCGCGTCGGTGCCAAGCGGGTTCGCGGCCGACGGCGGAGAGTTCTGCGTCGAGTACATGAGCGCGTTGTTCGCGTTGGTCTGGTTCGTCGAGTAAAAGACCGGGCCGAGGTAGCAGAACAGGACCATGAGCACGATCACCGCCGCGCCGATGACCGCGAGCTTGTTCTCGACGAAGACGCGAAGGATCTGGATGCCGATGCCGCCGGTCGACGTCCCTTCGCCGCCCGACGGGCCGGCAATGGGCTGACCTTCGACGAGGGCAGCCTCCTCGAGTGAGAGGTCGCTCAGTCCGGCCCCGATCTCGATCGCCATCACGAGCCTCCCTCGGCGACGGGATTACGCATAGCGCACACGGGGATCGACGACTGCGTAGAGGATGTCGGCGAGCAGCGAGCCCGCGACCGTGGCGAGGGTCACGACGAAGGTCGTGCCGAGCAGCACCGGGATGTCATCGTTCAACGCCGAGTTCACCGTGAGAAGACCCATCCCCGGGAAGTTGAAGACCGTCTCCGTGATCAGCGCTCCGCCTATGATCCCCGGGAGCGACAGCCCGATCAGCGTGATGATCGGGATCAGCGCGTTGCGTAGCGCATGGCGGAAGAGCACCCGCGCGCTGCTCGCGCCCTTGGCGCGGGCGGTGCGGATGTAGTCCTGGGTCATCGCCTCCATCATCGACGAGCGCATATATCGGCTGAAGGCCGCGATCGTGAGGGCGGAGAGCGTGAGGATCGGGAGGACGAGCGCTCTCGGGTCCCCGATGATCGACCCGACGGTCTCGCCCTGGGGCGCCTCGCTCGGGAACCAGTGGAGGTCGAGTGCGAAGTACAGAATGAGGAGCTGTCCGAGGAGGAACGCCGGCATCGAGTAGCCGATGAACGAGGCTCCGGTGAGGGCGTAATCGACTGGCCTGTTCCGCCGGACGACCTGGAGCACGCCGAGCGGCACGGCGACAATGAGCGCGAACACCGTCGCCAAACCGACGAGCACAAAGGTCTTCGGCAGGCGCTCGCCGATCACCGTCGTCACGCCCTGGTTGAACTGATAAGAGTAGCCGAGGTTGAACGACTCCACGAGCCCGCGGAGGTACTGGTAGTACTGATCCCAGATCGGCAATAACAGGCCGTTGGCCTTTTCGAACTGGTAGATCTCGGCGGGGGTGGCGCGTGGCCCGAGAGCCGCCCGGGCATAGCCGCCCGGGATCAGGTGCTCGAGCAGAAAGACGAGCAGCGTCACGCCGAGCACGACGATGAGCGCTTGGCCGACCCGGCGGATCAGGTACCCCGTCAGCTGTGATCACCCCTCGTCATATCGTCGCGCGCCACACAGCGCAGCTGTGCGCCCGCCGCTTCCCGCCGGTTGCCGGTGACACCTCGGTTCCCACGCCGGATAGACCCGGCGACGGAATAGTCGGCGACCGGGCCGATCCGGGGATCCCCCGGGATCGGCCCAGCCGCCTCGATGTTGCTGCTATCGCTGCCTGCCCTACTTCGTGAAGTACCAGTTCTCGGGCGTCAGCGCGAGCAGCGGGTTCTGCGGTGCTGCCCCCTGGAGATTCTTCGCGATCTCCGAGAGCCCGTAGTCCGCGGTCGGCTCCCAGATCACGGGGAGCTGCGTCGCGCTGTAGTTCTCCCACTGGGCCAAGCTGGCAGTCCCGAAGTTCGTCGCCTCGATCAGCTTGTCGTTGGTCGGGTTCGAGTACGACCCGGCGTTCGACGCCGCGCCGGTCTCGAAAAGGTCCTCACCGCTCGGCCAGTAGTCCGGCGAGTAGACCCAGCCGCCCCACCAGCTCATGTCCCAAGTGCAGCTCGAGCCGGAGCACGGGAGTGAGGTGCCATAGACCGTGTTGAACGTCTCGGCGGTCGCCGTGACGTGGATTCCGGCAGCCGACCAGGACGAGACCTCGGCCGCCACCGCCTCGGCCATGGCGACCCCGCCACTTGAGTACAGCATGTTGAACGACAGCGGCGTCCCCGCCGGCACGCCGCACTTCGCCGCGTCGGCGCAGGTGTCCGTCCCGTTTGCGTTGATCGTCCAGCCGTTGGCCTGGAGCAGCGCAACCGCCTTCGTCAGGCTGTACGGGTACGGGTTCGTCTCCTCATACTTCGTTACGAACGAGTTCGCCGGGAGAACCGGAACCGGCCCGTAACCCGGCACGCCGTAGCCCTTCCAGATCTTCTTGATCAGCAGGGGCTGGTTGATGAGCATCTGCAGCGCCTGGCGGAAGTACAGCTGGCGGAAGATCTTGCCCGCGTAGCCACCGTCGTCGACGGAGTTGAAGTTCAGCGGGAAGTACGTGATGTCCCAACCGATCCACGGCACGAGGTTGAACTTGCCCGCGACCCGCGGGTTGTTCGGCCCGACCTTCGTCGGACTCGGAGCGGAGACGGTGATGTCTTCGGCCGGGATGTAGCCATAGGTGATCGTCCCGGAGACGAGCTCGTTGAACTCCGTCGTCCCCGACGTGAAGGGCAGCTCGACGAATGACGCCAAGGTCGGCTTCACCGGGCCGGAGTACTTCGGGTTCGGCTTCATCGTAAGGCGACCCGAGGGGCTGAACGAGGTGAGGTGCCACGGTCCGTCGACGACCTGCCAGAGCGGGTTTGTCGCGTAGGTGGCGAAGGCGTTGTTCGAGCCTTTGGGGTTGCTCGGGTCGTAACCCGCCTCTTTCGAGAGGAAGGTGAAGACCGCGACACAGTTCTTCGCGATCCCGTTGCCCGGGACGACACCGCTTTTCGTCGTCTTGGCGGCGACCGCTGCGTACGACGCCTTCCCACAGGCCTGCGTGTCAGGCTTCTGGTGCACCCCCGTCACGTCCCATGCCATGGGGAGCGGCGTGATCTGGGCGAGCTCGTTGTACACCCACCAGTATTGGTTGACCGTACCTGTCAGTTTGAATACGACGGTCGTCGAGTTCGGCGTGGTGATCGAGGCGACATCGTCGGGAATCGTCCCGGGGACGTAGCCCGCCCAGGTGTCCTTCTCGAGCTTCATGAAGTTCATCCAGAAGACGACGTCCTGGGCGTTCACCTTCTCACCGTCGGACCAGACGTAGTTCTTCAGCGTGACGGTCACGGTCTTGCCGCCGTTTGAGAACGTCGGGTAGTTGGCGAGCGAATTCGCGAGGTTGAGCGTCGGGTTCGCACCGTTTCCGAACCAGTACAGTGGGCGGTACATCAACTCCTGGAATTGCGAGAGGTTGTCCACGCTGAAGTACCGGAAAGGCGCGAACGGGAAGATGTAGTTCGGCGCGCCACCTGCGGGCTCGGCGAAGGTGGCGGTTCCACCCTTCACCACCGTGACGTGCGCCTTGCTGGCTGCCCCCGTCGCCGAGCTCACGGGACCAACCGCGAGCATGAGGATCATCGATCCCGCGACGGCGACAGTCAGCGCGCCCGCGAGCACGCCGCGCCGGCCGTGGAAGCTTCTCATATGCCCTCCTATCGAAACATTCCGAAAGGACCGCCCCTTCGGGCCCCGCCCCCACGACATGTGGAGTTCTTCTGGAGTGGCCCTAAAGTAGCGCGTTCGTAACGCGAGTCGCACATCCAACCCGGCGTGCCACCTGCCGAATCGGTTTGCCGCGCCAGATCCGGCATCGACCATGCGGGGTCCGCAACCCGATCCCACAGGAGCAGGTCAGGTGGGCGGCGATCGACGTGAAGCCGGCCATGCCCGTCAACCCGGGCCGCGACGGTCTTCGCCGAGCGGAGGCGGCGAGCCCGGAGCGGCTGTGCGGGCCCAGGCGAGGATCCCCGCCACGAGGGCCACCACCGCGAGCGTCGCCGCGGCATGGTGGTAGCCGGCAACGACGTCCGTTACCGCCGGCCGGTCTCCTCCCCCGAGGGCGAAGACGAGGCCGGTGAGGGCCAGCCCGAGCGCCGTGCCGATCCCACGAGTGACGTTAACGACACCCGACGCCTCCCCGGACTGCTCTCGGGGGACCGCCGACAGGATCGCAGCGTTGTTCGCCGGGGTGAACAGGCCGAAACCGACGCCGATCACGACGAGCCCCCAGACGAGGCGGCCGACGGTCGGGGTCGAGAAGGCCAGCACACCGAGCGTCGCCGCGACGAGCACCAGTCCGAGCGTCGTCAGCAGCCGGAGGCCGACGCGTCCGGCGAAGTGCCCGGCGATGAGTGCGACGACGCCGAGTGCGAGCGGCATCGCCATCAAGTCCAATCCGGCGCCCCCGGGGCCGAGCGCGAGCGCCCTTTCGAACAGGTACGGCGCCACGAGCAGTACGCCGAAGGTGACGAGGTAGGCGAGCAGCGCGCTTGCGACCCCGAAGCGGAACGCCCGGCGTCTGAACAGGTCGAGGTCGACCATCGGGTGCCGCGCCCGACGCTCCCGGACGAGGAACCCCGCTCCCGCCGCCGCGCCGGCGACAAAGAGCGTGACAACGCCGGCCGAGCCCCACCGCCACCGCTCTCCGACGGATACTGCGACCAAAAGCGCCGCCACCGCCGGCACGAACAGGGCGAGCCCCGTCCAGTCGAGCGGCACCCGATCCCGCAGATGGCGCGAGCGCGGGATGAACAGCCACCCCGCCACGACTCCGACCACCCCCACCGGCACGTTGACGAGGAAGACCAGCCGCCAGCCTCCCGCCGCGATGAGCGCTCCGCCTACGCTCGGCCCGAGTGCCAACCCGAGTGCCTGCGCGGCCCCCTGGACGCCGACCGCACGCGTCAGGGCGGCTCGCGGGGTGGCGAGATTGATGATCGCCAGGCTGTTCGCCTGGAGCATCGCCGCCCCGGCGCCCTGGAGGACACGGAAGCCGTCGAGCGCGGCGAGGTTCGGCGCCAGCCCGCACGCCGCCGACCCGGCCGCGAAGACGACGAAGCCGTAGACGTAGAGGAGCTTGCGTCCGACCATGTCGGCGAAGCGGCCGACGACGGTGACAAGCGCGACGAGCGTGACGAGATAGCTCAGCCCGACCCAGGTGACGGCGCCGATGCCGGCGTGGAAGGCGTGCTCGAGGGAGGGGAAGGCGAGCGTGACGATGCTGGCGTCGAGCTGGCCCATGAAGGCGCCGATACAGACGGCGCCGACCGCGAACCAGTACGCCTGCGGACGCTCGCGGATCGCACCCAGGCGGCGCGGCTCGACGAAGAGTGACCGGACCGCCCGGCCGCGACGGGAGGGATAATCGGACGAGGCCTCGTGGTCCACGGAACGAGCTTGGGCCACGCGGGTCACCCCGCGCCATTGCCGGCCCTCAGTCGTCAGCCGAACCCGCCGTACCGATCGCTCCAAGCCGGCCCGGTCGCCGGTTCAGCGGCCTGTGTCACCGCGGACAGTCGCCTCCGGGCGGAAGGCAGCCACGCCGCCTGCCGCCGCCGCGACTTGGGCCGCGACGGCCGACCCCGAGACCTCGCCGCCAAGCACACGACCGGAGCCAAGGTGCTGCAGAGACGAGTGCCCCGAGCGACCGCCGCCGAGGGCCAACGGGCGCCCTGGCGACGCCGATTGGCATGCCGGGCCCGACCAACTTTCCCCGCCTTCGAGCGCCGAGACGCTCACCGCCGGGCGCAACTCCACGCTCGCTTCGCCGTCGCGTGACAAGGCGCCCTTTCCCTCGGGAGCCACCGTCAACCGAGCGGCGCAAACTCCCCGACGCCCGACGGCCCGACGACGGCGAGCACACGACCGCCGTCGAGGACCTCGGCGGCGAGTGCTGCCACCTCGTCGACGCTGACCGCGGCGATCCGGGCGAGCTGCTCGTCTGAGGAAAGCACCTCGTCGAACAGCAGCAACCCGGCGCCGATCCGCGACATCCGGTTCCCCGAGTCCTCGAGGCCGAGCAGGAGGTCGGCGGCGACGTGCCCCTTGGCACGGGCGAGTTCCTCGGCGGTGACCCCCGCCGAGGCGAGAGCGCCGAACTCGGACACGACGAGATCGACCACCTCGTGCGCCTTGTCCGGCGCCGTGCCAACCGACACGACGAGCGCGCCGGAATCGGCGAAACCGAACCGCTCGGAGACGATCGAGTAGGCGAGGCCGCGTTCTTCGCGGATCTTCTGGAAAAGCCGCGACGAGATACCCCCGCCGAGCACGTGGTTCAGAAGCGCGAGGGCAAACCGGCTCGGCGACCGGCGCGCCGGGGCCCGCACGCCCAGCACGAGATGCGCCTGCTCGGTATCGCGCACCGTCACGTCGACTGGCCGCGTGGCGGCCGACGGGGCCTGCCGGCGCGGTGCGGCACCCCCGGGGGTGCCGGCGAAACGGCTCTGCAGGCCGTCGGCGATCCGGCTGTGGTCGACTTGGCCGGCCGCCGCGACGACGACGTTCGCCGGCCGGTAGTGCACCGTCAGGAACTGGCGGATCTCGTCGACCGTCACGGTCTTGATGATCTCCGGATCGCCGAGAACCTCCCGCCCGAGCGGGTGGGAGGGGAACATCGCGTCGGCGAACCGCTCCTGGGCGAAGTCCGACGGCTCGTCGAGGTGCATCAGCACCTCCTCGAGGATCACCTGACGCTCCGAGGCGACCTCGTCGGGCCGCAGCGCCGGACTCCAGACGATGTCGGAGAGGATGTCGAGCCCGAGGTCGAGGTCGTCGCCGAGCATCCGGAGGTAGAAGGTCGTGTACTCCTTGGTCGTGAAGGCGTTCATGTCGCCACCGACAGCGTCGATTTCCTCGGCGATCGAGCGCGCGCTGCGCGTCGGGCTCCCCTTGAAGAGCAGATGCTCGAGGAAGTGCGAGATTCCGGCCTGGCGTTCCGTCTCGTCGCGCGACCCGGTGCCGACCCAGAAGCCGAGGCAGGCTGAGCGCACGCCAGGCATGCGCTCGGTCACGAGCCGTGCGCCGCAGTCGAGCGTCGAGATCGCCGTCATCGTGGGTTCGGCGGAGGCCGGCGGCGCGCCGGCGGCGGCAGTCAGCGTCTTGGGCCGCTGCGGCGGCGGGGCCCGCGGCTCGCCCGCGGCTCGCCCGTAGCGGCGGAAGCGCCGGGGCCGAGCTCACCGAAGTCGTTCTCGATCTCGGCCGCGAACTCGTCCTCGAACGAGACGCGCTTGACGCGATCGGCCGATTCCGGCTCACCGGGGGCCGGGCGCGGGCTTCGCTCCTCGGGGCGCGCCCGACGGGCCGGGCGGGCCGGTTCGTCCGACGACCCCTTCGCCGGCTCACGGCCGCCGATCGGCTCGCCGTCCTCGCCGATGAGCGCGAGCGAGATCTTCCCCTGGGGATCGATGTCCTGCACGACGACTTCCACCGGCTGCCCGAGCTCGAGAACGTCCTCGACCCGCTCGACCCGCCGGCCACCGCCGAGTCGCGAGATGTGGAGCAGGCCGTCGCGCCCGGGAAGGATGTTGACGAACGCCCCGAACTTCGTGATGTTCACGACCTTGCCGGCATACGTCTTGCCGACTTCAGCCAAAGGCGGGTCGAGGATCAGCTCGATCCGGCGGCGCGCTTCGTCAACCGCTAAGGACTCCTTTGCCCCGATCGTCACCCGACCGATGGAACCGTCGTCGTCGACGGCGATGTCGGCGCCGGTCTCCTGCTGGAGGGCGTTGATCACCTTGCCCTTGGGACCAATGACCTCGCCGATCTTGTCCATCGGGATCTCGAACGTGACGATCTTCGGGGCGTGCGGCTTGACGGTCGCTGCCGGGCGGCCGATCGCCTGCTCCATCACATCGAGGACCTTGAGACGGGCGTCGTGCGCCTGGCGCAGCGCCGAGGCCAGCACCTCCGCCGGCAGTCCGTCGATCTTCGTGTCGAGCTGGAGCGCGGTGACGACGTCGCGGGTCCCCGCGACCTTGAAGTCCATGTCGCCGAAGGCATCCTCGGCGCCGAGGATGTCCGTGAGCGTCGTGTACTTTCCGCCTTCGTAGACGAGGCCCATGGCGATCCCGCCGACCGGCGCCTTGATCGGCACGCCGGCGTCCATGAGCGACAGCGTCGAACCGCAGACCGACGCCATCGAGGTCGACCCGTTCGAGCTCAGCACGTCCGAGACGAGCCGGAGGGTGTAGGGGAACTCCGATTCTTTCGGGATCACCGGCAGCAGGGCGCGCTCAGCGAGCAGGCCGTGGCCGATCTCGCGTCGTTTCGGCCCGCGCATCATGCCGGTCTCACCGGTCGAGAACGGCGGGAAGTTGTAGTGGTGCATGTAGCGCTTGGAATCATCCACGCTGATCGTGTCGAGCATCTGGTTCATCCGCGGCATGCCGAGCGTCGCGACGTTGAGCACCTGGGTGTCGCCGCGCTGGAACAGACCCGAACCGTGCACGGTCGGGATGAGACCGATCTCGGCCGAGAGCGGGCGGATGTCGGTCGGGCCCCGCCCGTCGATCCGGACGCCCTCTTCGACGATGCGCCGGCGCACGATGGTCTTCGTGTAGGCGCGAACGGCGGCAGGAATCTCGCGCTCTCGTCCGGCGAACTCCTCGCCGAGTTCGGCGGCGATCTCGTCACCCGCGGCGGAGAGCGCCTCGCCCCGCTCGGTCTTCGTCGTGATCGAGTTCGCCGCGGCGATTCTTCCGGCGCCGACGGCGACGACACGCGCGAGCACGTCTTCGCCGTAGTCGACGAAGATCTCGTAGGGGATCGTCGGCTTCGCACCGGCGGCACGGACGAGTTCCCGCTGGAGCTCGATCGACTCGCGGATCCAGGTCTTAGCGGTCTCGAGCCCACCGGCGATGACCTCCTCGGTCACCTTCGGCGCGCCCTCGTCGAAGTAGCTGAAGGCGTTCTCGGTCCCACCGGCCTCGACCATCACGATCGCGATCTCGGCGTCGGGCTCCTCGCCAAGGGCGCGTCCGGCGACGACAAGTTCGAAAGTCGAGGCGTCGCCCTCCTGGTAGGTCGCATGCGGCAACCACTCGCCGGTCGTCGAGAAGGCGACGCGCACGGCACCGATCGGACCGTCGAAGGGGATCCCTGAGATCATCAGCGCCGCCGAGGCGCCGTTGATCGCCACGACGTCGTGCGGGTTCTCCTGGTCGGCCCCGAGGATTGTGCCGACAATATGGACCTCGTTGCGGAAGCCCGCCGGAAACGAAGGACGCAACGGGCGGTCGATGAGCCGCGCCGTGAGAATCGCCTGGTCGCTGGCGCGACCCTCGCGGCGGAAGAACGAACCGGGGATCTTCCCGGCGGCGTACATCCGTTCCTCGATGTCGACGGTGAGCGGGAAGAAGTCCTGCCCCTCGCGGACCTTGCGGGCCGCGGTCGCGGTGACGAGCACCATGGTGTCACCGATACGGGCGACGACCGCCCCGTCAGCCTGGCCCGCGAGCTTGCCGGTCTCGAACGAAAGCGTGCGATCGCACCCGCTGATCGGGGCGGAAACGGTGATGGCCTCGGCCATGTCCCTCCTTGGTTCAAGGGCACCCGCGAGCCAGTTCCCAGTCGTCGAGCACTCGGACGGGCCGGGGGCCCGGCGACTGGCAGCTCGCCTGCGGACACCAATGGCTGTGTGCGGTGCCGACCTTTCCCGGGCGACGGGACCTCGAACACCCCTTCTCCGCCGGGCGGCGCTCCTCGCCTTCCGGCTCTCGCCTCGCCGGGCACTCACCCCGCGGGCAACTCGTGCCGTCAGCGGCGAAGGCCGAGGCGCGCGATGAGTTCCCGGTAGCGCTCGACGTCGTTCGCCCGCAGGTAGTCGAGCAAGCGACGCCGCTGTCCGTTGAGCCTCAGCAGGCCGCGCCGGGTGTGGTGATCGCCGCGGTGCGCCTTCAAGTGCTCGGTGAGACCGTTGATGCGCTCGGAGAGCAGCGCGACCTGGACCTCGGGCGAGCCGGTGTCGGTCTCGTGCCGCCGGTAGCCGGCGATCGTCGCCGTCTTGTCGAGCATGAACGTGCAAACCCTCGTGGATCTCGTGCCTCAGCCGCCGAGGTCACCCTCGCTTACCGAGAACAGAACCGGCAGCGCGTTGCGCACCGGTGTCGACGAATGCCGACGTAGGCAGGTTAGCAGCTCCCCGTCAGAGCCGACCGTCCGGGAATCCAGCCGCCAGCCACGAACCAGGCCGGCGCCGCCGGTCAAGCCGACCGGCCGGGACGCGGTCGGCAGCGCAAGCACGGTCGGTAACCGGCCGAGCCGGCCTCGGTAAGGTCGCGGAAACCCCGGCGGGAACTCGCTGCGACCCGGCGCGCGTCTTTGCAGCTCGGCAGGCAGACGATCCGCGTCGTCGGCGTGCCGACGTAGTGCACGCCACGGGCCGCGAGCTCGGCGACCTCGTCGAGATTCACCTGCTCCGCCCGGAGCAAAGCCTCTTTCCTCGCCGGGCCGCCGCCGTAGTTGCCGACCGTCCCGTCCGACCGGGTGACCCGGTGACAGGGGATGAGGACGGGCACGGGGTTGCGCCCGAGAGCCGAACCGACCGCCCGGACGGCTCTTGGCCGGCCGATCTCCGCCGCGACCCAGGCGTACGGCCGGACCTCGCCGACGGGGATGGCAAGCGTCGCCTGGAGCACGGCGACCTCGAATGCCGACAGACCGGCGAGGTCGTAGGCGAGCCGTTCGCCGTGGCCGCGGCGGACGGCGGCCGCCAGTCCCGGCAACGGATTCGCCGCCGGCAGGATCGGGCGGCCGAATCGCTCCCGGTACCGCGCCGCGAACCCGGCCTCGCCACCCGGCGAGGCGAACTCGGCGAGTGAGATGCCGGCACGCGTCCAGGCGACGTAAAGGTCGCCGGCCGGACCGGCGACCGTCGCGTAGCGGGCGACGACGCGGTCGACAAAGTCCCGGGGCGAGGAGACCTCGAGACGGCGGAGTGCTTCTTCGAGCGACGAAGGGACAGCTGGGCTCATCGGGTTGACCTCCGTTCCCCGGCGACGGCGGCGGGCGGGAGCGCCCCGGTGGTCGCCGTGCCATACGCGGCGCGCAAGGCGGCGAGGCCCCGCGCGACGTGCGATCTCGCCGTGCCCTCGGCGCAGCCGAGCACAGCCGCGATCTCCGATAGCGGCAGGTCGACGACGTGACGCAACACGACAGCGGCGCGCTGTTTGGCCGGCAACGCCCGAAGATGGGCCGCCAGCTCGTCTGCCGCGGCGGCGACCTCGACGAGCTCGGACGCCTCGCGCCCTTGCGCGACCGGTTCGTCGGTTGCGGGCAGCCGGCCCGCCCGCGGCCGGCGCGTCGCCTCGCGACGGGCGTTGCGTGAGACGTTGAGAACGATCGTCACGAGCCACGGGCGGACGCGCAGCTGCCGGATCCGTGCCGCGTCGTAGCGGCGCAGCGCCCGGTAGGCGCGGAGAAAGGCCTCCGCTGCCAGGTCCTCGGCATCCTCCGTTTCCGGTGCCGTCCGGGCCGCGACGCTGAACGCGGTCCGTCCGTACGCCTCTACGAGGGCGGCAAAACCGACGTCGAGGTCCTCGACGAGCTGGCGGCAGATCTCGTCATCGCTCGTCACCTTGAGGGCGCGCACACCAATGAGAACACCGCGTCCGGGATTCCGCTGCAGGCCAGAGTCGCGCCGCGTGCCCCGCCCCCGGCGGCCTGGGCCGGCGTTCACAGCCGGATCGGGTCGACCTCGACCCGCACTCCCTCTGCCGGCAGGCCGATCGCCGCCAGCTCGTCGGCCACGACCGGCGAGCTCGCCCCACGCAAACAGAAGCGGTTTGGCCCGAGCGTCGCGACCTCGAGACCGCCCGCGGCGCCGAGCCGTTCGATGCACGCCGCCGCGCCCGCTCCGGAGATGACCGCGAGGCCACGAAAAGGCGGCAGGCCGAGGGCGGCGCGCCGCGGAAGCTCGACGGCCACGAACGAACCGGGGTCGCCGAGGATCGCGGCCCTCGTCACCTCGTGGTCCGGGATCCGGGTCTGGACGACGACCCGGCCCGGCCGTCGTCCCTCGCCGCCCCCCGCCATCCCGCGGCCGCCGACGAGCCGGCTCGCCAGGGCAAGAAGGGCGAGCGCCTCCTCCCCCGCCCGGAAGCGCGGGGCGAGGAGCTCCTGGTCGAAGTCGAGGAAGACGACCGCCGAGGCGGCGCGCACCCGGTGGAGGGCGGCCTCGGTGCCGACGAGGACGCCAGCGGAACCGCCGTCGCCAGCCGCCTGTGCAGAGGAGACCTCGTCGACCCGCTCGCCGACGAGTGCGGCGATCTCCTCGGCGGCCCGCGCCGTGCCGAGCCGCAGGCGCCTCAGGCGGGTCGAGCCACAGGCCGCGCAGACGAAGGGCCGCCCGACACCGCAGACCGGGCAGGAAAGCGCCGCCTCGCCGCCGCCCACCTCGACGAGCGCCGCTCCGCAGCGCTCGCAGCGCACGATGGCGCGGCAGGCGCCACAGGCGAGGAGCCTCGCCCGCCCCGTCCGGTTGAGCACGCAGACGACGGGGAGTTCGGGGCGCTCCCGTCGGAGCTGTCGCACGACCTCCGCGAAGCGCGCGCTGAAAAGGCCCGAACGGGGGTCGTCGTCCCGCCGGTCGATGACCTCGAGGCTCGCCCAACCCGCCAGCTCGGCGCCGGGCTCCAGGGTGGAAAGCGCCGACGAGGTGAGCGAGTCGACCGTCGGGCACGGGCTGACGAGCAGGCAAGGCACGCCGGCACGCCGCGCCCGCTCGGCGGCGACGACGGTCGCGTCCCACGTCGGGGCGCGCTGTTCGACGTAGGACTCGGAGTGGGCGTCGAGGACGACGACGAGACCGAGCCGGCCGACCGGCGCGAAGGCGGACGCCCGTGCACCGACGACGGTGTGACCGCCCGCGGCCGCCTGGCCCCACGCCTCCGGCTGCAGCGCGACCGGCTGGCCGAGTCGGGTGAGTCGTTCGGCGAGCACCTCGCCGTCACGCCGCATCGGCACGAGGACGAGGGTGTCGACGTCGCCCACCGCGGCGAGCGCGGCCAGGACGACGTCGAGGCGGGAGGCGGCGGGTGGCAGGCGCAGCACCGAGGACGAGCCGATGGCCCCTCGGGTCGCCTCCGCGATCCCCGTAGCTTGCGGCGCCGGGAGCGGTCGCCATGCTGGTCGGGTCCCGGCAAGCGCGCCGACGCGGCGCCGCGGCGACCCGGCGAGGAGGAACGGCCGCAACCGGCCGACGTAGCGCCAGGCGGCGAAACGCCCGAGCTCGACGAGCTCGGGCGCCGGGCCGGCAGAGACCAGGCCGATGAGCTCGCGCAGCTCGTAGCCGGCGGCCTCGGACGACTCAGCTACGACCCAGCCGCGCACCTTCCGACCGTGGAGGGGGACCCGCACGATCGAGCCGAGCTCGACGGCGGCGGCGAGCTCGGGCGGCACGGCGTAGTCGAAGCTCCGGTCGACGCCCGTGACGTCGGGAAGGACGGCGACGACGCGCCGGGTGGCCCGTCCCGCCCCGGCCGTCACGGGGCCGCTACAGGTCGAGCGCCCGGCGCAGGTCGTCGACCCGCGGCGTCGCCTCCCAGGTGAACTCCTTTTCGGAACGACCGAAGTGACCATAGGCGGCGGTGTTCTTGTAAATCGGCCGGCGCAGGTCGAGGTCGCGGATGATCGCCGCCGGCCTCAGGTCGAACAGCTCCTCGACCGCCTTTTCAATGCGGACCGGGTCGACGACCGCGGTGTCGAAGGTCTCGACCATGAGCGAGATCGGCCGGGCGACGCCGATCGCGTAGGCGACTTCGATCTCGCACCGCCGCGCCGCCCCGGAGGCGACGACGTGCTTCGCGACCCAGCGGGCCGCGTAGGCTCCGGAGCGATCGACCTTCGACGGGTCCTTGCCCGAGAACGCGCCACCACCGTGGCGGGCCATGCCGCCGTAGGTGTCGACGATGATCTTGCGCCCGGTCAACCCGGCGTCGGCACGCGGACCGCCGAGCTCGAACACCCCCGTCGGGTTGCACAGGAGCTTGTGGCGCTCGCGGGCGACGGGCGCCGGCAGGAGCCCGAGCAGCGGCTCTACGACGTGCTCCTCGAGGTCCGGCACGAGGAGCGTCTCGTGGTCGACGCCCGGCTGGTGCTGGGTCGAGATGAGGACCGTTTCAAGCTCGGCGGGACGGCCGTCTGCGTAGCGGAAGCTCACCTGGGTCTTGCCGTCCGGGCGCAGGTACGGGAGCACGTTCGCCCGGCGCACCTCGGCCAGCCGGCGCGCCAGCTTGTGGGCAAACCAGATCGGCAGCGGCATGAGATCCGGCGTCTCGTCGCAGGCGAAGCCGAACACCATCCCCTGGTCGCCCGCGCCCTGCGTCGAGACCTCGTCGGCGTCGCCCGAGCGGATCTCGGCCGAACGCGAGACCCCGGCGTCGATGTCCGGGGACTGCTCGCCGATCGAGACGAGGACGCCGCAGGTGTTGCCGTCGAAGCCGTACTCCTCGCGGTCGTAGCCCGTCGCACAAACCGTGTCGCGCACAATCCGGGGGATGTCGACGTAGCTCGAGGTCGAGATCTCGCCGACGACGCAGACGAGGCCGGTGGTGAGCAGCGTCTCACAGGCGACCCGCCCCATCGGGTCTTCGGCGAGGATCGCGTCGAGGACGGCGTCGGAGATCTGATCGGCCATCTTGTCGGGATGGCCCTCGGTCACCGACTCCGAGGTGAACGTATAGCTCGACAAGTCGACTCCTTGCGCTTCGCTCGCGGGCACGCGCCGATCAGGTGCCGGTGCGCCGACGGACGACAGCGTCGAGCACCTCGGCGGCAATCGTAGACTTCGGCCCCAACGGCACGTCGAGGCGACCCCCCGAAGCATCGAGGATCGTGACGGCGTTCGTTGCGTGGTTGAAGCCGACGCCCGGCGCGCCGACATCGTTGACGACGATGAGGTCGACGCCTTTGGCGGCGAGCTTCGCCGCCCCCCGCGCCACGGCGTCGCCGGTCTCGGCGGCAAAACCGACGAGGACCTGACCGGGTCGGCGCCGACGGCCGAGCTCGGCGAGCACGTCCTCGGTCGGCTCGAGCACGATCTTTGGCGGCCCCGCGCTCTTGTCCAGCTTCGTGGGCGACGCCAACCTCGGGCGGAAGTCCGCCACGGCGGCTGCCATCACGACGACGTCGGCTCCGGCCGATCGGCTAAAGACCGCCGCGGCAAGCTCCGCCGCCGTCTCGATTGGCACGAACTCGACGCCGGGCGGCGCCGGGAGCAACGCCGCCGAGACGAGGGTGACCGCGGCCCCGCGGCGGCGGGCCTCTTCGGCGATCGCATAGCCCTGGCGCCCGGACGAACGGTTGCCGAGGTAGCGGACCGGGTCGATCGGCTCTCGGGTGCCACCCGCCGTGACGAGCACGCTCACGCCCGCGAGCGCGCCGCGCCGGGAGAGCAGCTCCGCCACCGCGGTGACAATCTCGGCCGGGTCGGCGAGCCGGCCCGGGCCCTCGTCCCCGCCCGCCAGGTGGCCCACACCGGGAGGGACGACGACGACACCGCGCCGGGCGAGGGTCGCGAGGTTCTCCTGGACCGAGGCGTGCTGGAACATCCCGAGGTGCATCGCCGGGCAGACGACGACGGGAGCCGCCGTCGCGAGCAGCGTCGCGCCGAGCAGGTCCGACGCGATCCCCGCGGCGTACTCGGCGCAGAAGTTCGCCGTCGCCGGCACGACGACGACGACGTCCGCCGCCTCGGCGAGACGCGTGTGGGGAATCGGGTCGGTTGGGTCGAACAGTTCCGTGCGTGCCGGCTCGGAGGCGAGCGCCGAGAAAGTCGCCACGCCGACAAAGCGCGTCGCCGTCGGCGTGAGCAGCGGGATGACGTGCGCCCCGGCGTCGACGAGGCGCCGACAGACCTCGACCGCCTTATAGGCGGCGATACCGGCTGTGACTCCGAGGATGACGATCGCGCCTTGCGCACCCCGCTCTGCGCCCGTGCGGTTGGCATCGTCCGGGCTCGAGCCCATCACCGCGCCTTCTCGCTCGCTGACCGGGCCGCGGAACTACGAAATGGCCGGTGGATCGTCGGCGCCGACGGCCGCGTCCGGCTTCTCCTCTGGCGGCTCGCCAGCCCGCACCTTGGACGCCGCGATCTCCTCGAGGGCGATCGACAATGGCTTGCGGGCGACGGAGCCGACCTGCGGCGGGACGATCGCGCCGAGGCCCTCGCCGAGCTGGTTGAAATACGAGTTGATCTGCCGGCCGCGTTTGGCCGACAGGATCACGAGGCTGAACTTCGAGTCCACCTTGTCGAGGAGGTCCTCGATCGCGGGGTCGATCATCGTGCTACGTGTTTCGGCCATGGGCTCCTCGGTCATCGTGTGAACGCGGCGCGGGAAATAACCACCCGGATCGGAACTCTCCTCACCTGACGCCGACCGCGAGATTCGCCGCCGCGTCCGTCGCGCTCAGCTCGCGCCGCGACGTGCGGCCTCAAGTATAGAGGCGAGCTCGTCGGTGGCCTGGTCGACGTCGTCGTTGACGACGATCGCGTCGGCGATGGCCCGGCCGGCTACGAGCTCGCGCTCGGCGAGCTCGAGGCGGGCCCGCACGTGGGCTTCGGAGTCGCCGCGTTCTCCCATCCGTCGGGCCTGGTCCTCGGCCGAGGGCGGGACGAGCAGCACGCACACGACGTCCTCGCAGCGCTGCCGCACCTGCTCGGCGCCCTGGACGTCGATTTCGAGGACGATGTCGCGACCCGGAGGCGCGTCGGGCATCGGCGTCCCGTACCACTCGCCGAGCACGGAGGCGTGTTCGAGGAACTTGCCGGCCGCGATGGCCGCCTCGAAAGTCGGTCGGTCGACGAAGGCGTAGGCGTCATCGCCCTCGCCTTCCCGGCGGGCGCGCGTCGTCCACGACCGGGACAGCCACAACTTCGGGTCGCGAGCGACGAGCTCGCGGATGACCGTCCCCTTCCCGGCACCGCCGGGACCGGAGACGACGAGGATCAGGGGCGACCGACGGCTTCGAGCAGCGCGTGACGCTGCTTTGCGCCGAGGCCCTGCAGCCGGCGGGTTTCGCTGATCCCGACTTGCTCCATGAGCCGGCGGGCTTTCACCTTGCCGGTACCCGGGAGGGACTCGAGGACCGCGAGAACCTTCATCTTGCCGACGACGTCGTCATTGACGGCCCGACCGAGCAAACCGCTCAGCGTCACTCGACCGTTTTTCAACTGGTCTTTGATCTCCGCTCGGGCCTTGCGCGCCTGAGCCGCCTTAGCGAGCGCCGCGGTGCGCTGTTCGGGTGTGAGGCTTGGTGGTTGGGGCATGAGTCGGAACGTTAGCGCGGGGCGCCCCGGTTGAGCACGGTTTTGCCGTCGAGAACCCTCCGCCCGGTCCGGGCTTCACCGCGGCGTGACGGACTGCAGCGCCTCCGAGAGCTCGCGTGCCGCGGCAACCGGGTCGCCGGCACGGGTGACGGCACGCCCGATGACGAGAAGATCGGCCCCGGCGATGAGCGCCTCTTGCGGCGTTCCGGCACGCGATTGATCGTCGCGGCCGACGCCTTGGGGCCGGACCCCGGGCACGACGATGATCATCCCGGGCACGGCGGCGCGCACCACCGCCACGTCCGCCACCGCGCAGATGACGCCACCGAGCCCCGCAGACGCCGCGAGCTCGCAGCGGCCGGCCACGAGCGCCGGGCTTGCGTCGGCTTCGCTCGTCAAGACGGTGACGGCGAGCCCGATCGTCCGACCCGCACGACCGAGCTCGGCGGCGCCCTCTGCGAACCCCTCGGCTGCCGCGGCGAGCATCCGCGCGCCGCCGACGGCATGCACCGTCGCGTAGCGCGCCCCCGTGCGGGCGATCGCCCGGGCGGCGCGACGGACCGTCGTCGGGATGTCGTGCAGCTTGAGGTCGACGAAGACGTCGAAGCCGTCTTCGATGAACGCGGCGACCGCGGCCGGACCCTCGGCGACGTAGAGCTCGAGGCCGACCTTCACCACGGCGAACCAAGGCGCAAGCGCGCCTGTGAGCGCCCGCGCCGAGGAGAGGTCCGGCACGTCGAGAGCGAGCGCCAGCCGCTCGCGCAACGGCCGGGACGACAACACGGCTTCAGCCATTGGCACCTCCGATGAGATCCGTGAGCCGCGCGACCCTGTTTGCCGCACACCACCGACGCAGCTCGGACAGCACCCGCCTCGGCGCCCGCGGGTTGAGCAACGTCGCCGTCCCGACCTGCACGGCCCGCGCCCCGACGAGCAGGAACTCGACGGCTTGCCGGCCGGACATCACCCCGCCGACGCCGACGATCGGCACCTGCGGCAGCGCCGCGGCGACGTCGGCCACGGCCCGCAGGGCGACGGCGTGGAGGGCAGGACCCGACAGGCCCCCACCGCCCCCGCCGAGCGCGACATGCCGGCGATCGATCCGGATCGCCAGACCCGGCAGCGTGTTCACGAGGGTCAGCGCCGCACCACCGGCGCCGATCGCGGCCCGCGCCACCTCGACGAGGTTCGCCACGCCGGGCGAGAGCTTCACCCAGCGGGGCAGCCCGGCGGCAGCCGCGGCCGCGACCGCCTCGGCGGTCGCGGCCGGGGAGCGCGAGAACATCTCCCGTCCGTCGTCGAGGTTCGGACAGGACACGTTGACCTCGACGGCGACGATGGCCGGCGAGGCCCGGGCGAGGAGCGCCGCAGCACGCTCGAACTCTTCGACGCGCCGACCCCAGATGCTGACGACGACGCGGGCGCCGGCCGCCTCGAGGGCGGGCAGGTCGTGGGCGAGCCAGGCGGCGACTCCCGGTCCCTGCAGCCCGACGCTGTTCAGCATGCCGCCGGCGACGGGCCGCAGCCGCGGCGGCGCGTTCCCCGGCCACGGGTCGGCTGAGAGCGACTTCACGACGACGGCACCGAGCTCGGAAAGGTCGAAGTACGCTCCGAGCTCCGCACCGTGGCCCGAGGTGCCCGACGCCGTCATCACCGGGTTCGGCAAGACGACCGTGCCGATCGCCGTCGTCAGGTCGACGGGGGCGCCGCGCCTGGTCACCGGGTGGCCCCGTGACGCTCCTGCAGACTGGTCACGCTCAAGTCGAACCGCCTCCATTCGGCGATCCCAGCCGCCGCGGCGCGCGCCGCTTGCACGGTAGTGACGATCGGCACCCGGCTGGCCGAGGCCGCCCGTCGGATGTAGGCGCCGTCGGCGTGGGCGCCGCGGCCGCGCGGCGTGTTCACGACGAGCTGGATCGATCCCTCGTTGAGGAGCGCGATGACGTCGTCGGTTCCGAGCTGACCGTCTGACGGTCGTGTCAACTTGCCGACGACCGTCTCGACCGGAACGCCGTTCGCGCGCAGGAAGGCCGCGGTGCCCTCCGTCGCCACGAGGCCGAACCCGAGCCCGACGAAGGATCGCGCCGCGTCGAGGCCGCCGTGCTTGTCCCGGTCGGCGAGCGACAAAAAGATCCGCCCGCCGTCCGGCAGCCGGTTCCCGGCCGCGATCTGGCTCTTCGCGAAGGCGAGGCCGAAGGTCTCCGCCGTCCCCATCACCTCGCCGGTCGAGCGCATCTCCGGCCCGGGCAGGGCGTCCACCTCGGGGAAGCGGGCGAAGGGAAGGACCGCCTCCTTCACGCTCACGTACCCGCGAGCCCCGCGCTCCGACGCCAAGAGCCCCTCGGCGCGCAGTTCGGCGAGCGTCGCGCCGACGACGACGCGGGCGGCGATCTTGGCGAGCGGGACGCCCGTTGCCTTGGCGACGAAAGGAACGGTGCGCGAGGCGCGGGGGTTCGCCTCGATGACGAACACCCCGCCGGCCTTCACGGCGAACTGGACGTTGATCGGGCCGCGCACGTCGAGCGCCTCGGCGATCGCCCCGGTGT
The DNA here is from genome assembly GCA_050010315.1 of Acidimicrobiales bacterium. GTDB lineage: Bacteria > Actinomycetota > Acidimicrobiia > Acidimicrobiales > Bog-793 > Bog-793. The sequence goes on along the minus strand of JBEKLG010000004.1, from coordinate 6,573 downwards.
GGGCGACCAACTTCTCGATCGTGGCCCCAGGAAGCGTCGGCGGCGGGATCGCGCACGCCGAGTCGCCGGAGTGCACCCCCGCCTCCTCGACGTGCTCCAACACCCCCCCGACGAAGAGCTCGCCGACCGCGTCACGGACGGCGTCGACGTCGACCTCGACGGCGTCTTCTAAGAAGCTGTCGATGAGAATCGGCCGCGTCGCCGACAGCCCCCCTTCGCGCTCCAGGGATCCGGCAGCGGCGGCGCCGGCTAGCCGGCTGAAGCCGAACAGCGCCGCCATCGCCTCGACGAGGCTGGCCTCGTCGTAGACGATCTCCATCGCCCGGCCGCCGAGCACGTAGCTCGGCCGGACGAGGACCGGATAGCCGACCCGCCGTGCGACTTCCCGTGCCTCCTCGGCGGTGCGCGCCGTGCCACCCGGGGGCTGGGCGATGCCGAGCCGTTCGAGCAGGGCGCCGAAACGCTCCCGGTCCTCGGCGAGGTCGATCGAGGCCGCGCTCGTGCCGAGAACGATCGAACCCGGCAGCTTCCCGGCGAGCTTGAGCGGGGTCTGGCCGCCGAGGCTGACGATGACGCCGGCCACCCCGCCGGTGCCGGCGGCGGACTCCGCTGCGAGCACGGCGGCGACGTCCTCCTCGGTGATCGCCTCGAAATAGAGCCGGTCGGAGGTGTCGTAGTCCGTGGAGACGGTCTCGGGGTTGCAGTTCACCATCACCGTCTCGTATCCCGCCTCCCGCAAAGCCATCGAGGCGTGGACGCAGCAGTAGTCGAATTCGATGCCCTGTCCGATGCGGTTCGGACCCGATCCGAGGATCACCACCCGAGGCCGTGCCGAGGGGCGCACCTCGCTCTCGTCCTCGTAGGTCGAGTAGTAGTACGGCGTCTCCGCGGCGAACTCGGCGCCACAGGTGTCGACGGTCTTGAACGTCACCGAAGCGCCGGACGAGAGGCGCGCGGCGCGCACCTCGGACTCGTCGAGCCCGAGGCGCCAGGCGATCTGCGCGTCCGAGAAGCCAGCCCGCTTCAGTCGCCGCCAGTCGCCTCGCGCCAAGCGCTCGTGCACCCCCGGCGTCGCGGCCAGCTCGTCGAGGTGACGGCGCACGGCGACGATCTCGCCGATGCGGTCGAGGAACCACGGGTCGATCCCCGTCGCCTTGGCGACCGCCTCGACGGTCGCCCCGAGCCGCAGCGCGGCCTCGACTTCGAAGACGCGCCCGGGGGTTGGCCGGGACGCCTGGTCGAGCAGTTGCGCCACCGGCAGGTCGACGAGCACCTCCGCCGGGTCGCAGTTCAAGCCGTACCGCCCCTGTTCGAGCCCGCGCAGCGCCTTTTGCAGTGACTCGGCGAACGTGCGGCCGATCGCCATCACCTCGCCGACCGACTGCATGCGCGTGCCCAGGCGACCCGACACGCCGGGAAGCTTCTCGAAGGCCCAGCGCGGCACCTTCGTGACGACGTAGTCGATCGTCGGCTCGAAGCACGCCGGGGTCGCCTTCGTGATGTCGTTGCGGATCTCGTCGAGCGTGTAGCCGATGGCGAGGCGGGCGGCGACCTTGGCGATCGGGAACCCCGTCGCTTTGGAGGCGAGGGCGGAGGACCGGGACACCCGTGGGTTCATCTCGATGACGAGCTGCTCGCCGGTGGCTGGGTCGACGGCAAACTGGATGTTCGAGCCCCCGGTCTCGACCCCGACGCGGCGGATGCAGGAGAAGGCCGCGTCGCGCATCATCTGGTACTCGACGTCCGAGAGCGTCTGAGCGGGGGCGACCGTGATCGAGTCGCCGGTGTGGACCCCCATCGCGTCGAAGTTCTCGATCGAGCAGACGACGACGCAGTTGTCCTGGCGGTCCCGCATCACCTCGAGCTCGAACTCCTTCCAACCGACGACCGAACGCTCGACGAGGATCTCGCCGATCGGGCTCACCGCCAGGCCGGCGGCGGCGAGCTGCGCCAGTTCGTTCCGGTCGGCCGCGATCCCCGTTCCCTCTCCGCCGAGGACGAACGACGGGCGGATTATCGTCGGGTAGCCGACGGCGTCCCCGACGGCAAGCGCCTCCTCGGCAGAGTGGGCGAACCCCGATTCCGGGACGCGCAGCCCGATGCCGGTCATCGCCGCCTTGAAAAGCTCTCGGTCCTCCGCCGTCGCGATCGCCTCGGCGTTGGCGCCGATCATCTCGACGCCTTGTGCGGCGAGCACGCCCGAGCGCGACAACGCCATCGCCAGGTTGAGCGCCGTCTGACCTCCCATCGTCGGCAGGATGGCGTCCGGCCGCTCCCGCTCGATGATGACCTCGAGCACCTCTGGCTCGAGCGGCTCGACGTAGGTCCGGTCGGCGATCCCCGGATCGGTCATGATCGTCGCCGGGTTCGAGTTCACGAGGATCACCCGGATGCCCTCCTCCCCGAGCGCCCGGCAAGCCTGGGTCCCCGAGTAGTCGAACTCACAGGCCTGGCCGATGACGATCGGGCCGGAGCCGATGACGAGGACCGATTCGATCTCCCCTCGGCGGCCCATCAGCCCGGCCTCCCCGCGCCGGCACCCGTCACCGGTGCGCCTCCATGAGGAGGCGGAACGCCTCGAACAGGTAGCGGGCGTCGTGCGGCCCGGGCCCCGCTTCCGGGTGGTACTGGACGCTGAAGGCGGGGATCTCGCGGCAGGCGAGGCCCTCGACCACCCGGTCGTTGAGATTGACGTGGGTGATCTCGGCGCCCTTCAAGGTGTCGGCGGCGACGGCGTAGCCGTGGTTCTGGCTGGTCACCTCGACAGTCCCCGTCGCCAGCCGGCGCACCGGGTGGTTGGCTCCGTGGTGGCCGAAAGGGAGCTTGTAGGTCCTCGCCCCGAGCGCCGCGCCGAGGAGCTGGTGGCCGAGACAGACCCCGAAGACCGGGACGGCGCCGAGGAGCTGCCGCACCGTGTCGACGATCTCGCCGAGCGCGGCGGGATCGCCGGGCCCGTTTGAGAGGAAGATGCCGTCGGGGCGGCGCGCCAGGATCTCCCCGGCGGACGTCGCCGCCGGGACGACCTCGGTGGAGGCGATCGCCGCGAGCTGGGCGAGGATCGACCGTTTGATCCCGAAGTCGTAGGCGACGACCCGCAGCGGCCCGCCCGCGACCTCGTAGGGCGTGGTCGTCGTCACCTCGGCGACGTAGTCCTGACCCTCGGTCCCCGGCTCAGCCAGCGCCGCGGCGAACAGCGCCGCCTCATCGGCGGTGCCGTAGGCGCAGGGCATCGCGCCCGCCTCGCGCACGTGACGCGTCAGCCGCCGGGTGTCGACCCCGGTGAGCCCACCGATGCCGTGCCCGACGAGGAACGATTCGAGGTCCCCACAGGCTCGCCAGCTGCTCGGCCGTTCCACAAGGTCGCGTAGCACGACGCCGCGGCAGAACGGGTGATCCGCTTCGTTGTCGGCCGCGTTAACGCCGTAGTTGCCGATATGCGGGTAAGTGAAGGCGATCACCTGTCCCGCGTACGACGGATCGGTGATGATCTCCTGGTAACCCGACATCGCCGTGTTGAAGACGAGCTCCCCGGACTGGATCGGCAAGGAGCCCGTGGCGCAAGCGCCGATCGCCGCGCCTTCGAACACCGTTCCGTCGGCGAGGACGAGCAGTCCCTTCGGCCGTCCCCGCAGCGGCAATCCGGCCTGCCCTTCCGTCACCGGCCCGCCCTCCCGTCGACGACGACCGGTTCGCCGGCGAGCACCGTGTGGCGGACTCGCCCCGTGAGCGTCATCCCGTGGAAAGGCGAGTTCTGCGACCGGCTCGCCATCGCAAAACGTTCGACGGTCCAGGTTGCGGTCGGGTCGAACACGCAGAGGTGCGCCCGGCTCCCCGGGGCGATCGGGCCCCCGTGGCCGGCGGACCGGTCGAGTCCCGCCAGCGCCGCCGGGCGCCACGAGAACAGGGCGAAGAGCTCGACGAGAGGAAGCGGCTCGGCGTCCTCGGGAGAGCCGACGAAGGCGTCGTAGGCGACGGCGAGCGCCGTCTCCAGCCCGATCATGCCCGGAGGGGCCGCCTCGAATGGCTGCTCCTTCGCCTCCCGGGTGTGCGGCGCGTGGTCGGTCGCGATCGCGTCGATCACTCCCTGGCGACAGGCCGCCCGCAAGGCGGCCCCGTCCGAGGCGCTGCGCAGTGGCGGGGAGACCTTGTAGAGCGCGTCGCCGGAGGCGGCGAGGGCGTCGGTGAGGACGAGATGGTGCGGCGTCGCCTCCGCCGTCACCGGCAGGCCCTCGGCCTTCGCCGCCCGCACGAGGGCGACGGAACGGGCGGTCGAGATGTGGAGGAAGTGCATCGGCGCCCCGGTCTCGCGCACGAGCATCAGGTCCCGGGCGAGCATCGCCTCCTCGGCCATGGCCGGCTGGCCGACAAGGCCGAGCCGACGCGACCAGGTGCCTTCGTGCATCTGCCCGCCGGCAGCGAGCGCGTCGTCCTGGCAGTGCTCGGCGAGCACGACGCCGAGCTCGCGGCCGTAGCCGAGTGCAGCCCGCAGCACGTCTGCGTTCTGGACGCCGGATCCGTCGTCGGTGAAGAGCCTCACGCCGGCCGCGGCCATCTCGGCGAGCGGCGCGACCCGGTCACCAGCACGCCCGACGGTGATCGCCCCGGCCGCGGCGACGTCGGCACACGCCCCGCTGGCGAGGGACAGGACCTCGCGCACCGCCGCGGCCGAGTCGATCGCCGGTTCGGTGTTCGGCATCGCCACGACCGCGGTGAAGCCGCCGAGCGAGGCCGAACGCGTCCCGGACTCGACGGTTTCCGCAGCCTCGCCACCCGGTTCGCGCAGATGCGTGTGCAGGTCGACGAGCCCCGGGGCGACGACGCAATCCGACGCCTCGAGAAGCGTCGATCCCAGTGGCACGTCGAGCCCCTCACCGACCGCGGCGATCCGTCCGTCCTCGATGAAGATGTCGCCGCGGCGCTCACCGGTTGAGTCGACGATCGTTCCGCCCCGCACGACGACGCGCCGGGGTCGGCCGGCGGTTCGTCTCTCGTCAGGCACGGCGCCTCCCTTGCCGGACTGGTTGGACACGGTGGCGGCCCGCGGTGAGCGGTCGGAACGAACTCGGCGTCACGAAGGCGTCCCCGTCACTGGGGCGAGCGGCGGGCGGCGGACAACCGCGGTGCACGGTGCCTACGCCTCGCTGAGATCGCCGATCGCGACCCCGTCTCGGCTCACGTCAACCGTCTCGCTGCGGCGCGTCGGGAGGTTCTTGCCGACGTAGTCCGGCCGGATCGGCAACTCGCGGTGGCCCCGGTCCACCATCACCGCCAGCTGTACCGCCCGCGCCCGCCCGTGATCCGCCAAGGCGTCGAGCGCGGCGCGCACCGTCCTGCCGGTGAACAAGACGTCGTCGACGAGCACGACGGTCCGACCGGTGAGGTCTCCGGGGATCTCGGTCGCCCCTCGCACCACGGCCGGGCGGACACGGGCGTCGTCGCGGTACGCCGCGACGTCGAGCGTGCCGATCGGCACGGTCGAGCCGTCGATCTCGGCGATATCCGCCGCGACACGCTGGGCGAGCGGAACCCCGCCTGTCTGCAGCCCGATGACGACAAGGCCTTCGGTGCCGTGATTGCGCTCGAGGATCTCGTGGGCGATCCGCACAAGGGCGCGACGCAGGTCGTCCGCGTCCATCACTTGGGAGCGGGGGAGGAAGACACGTCCCCCCGGGCGTGCCAACCGCCGCTCTCGCTCGGCCACCGCGCTCCCCATCGTCCGTGCGGGCCTCACGGGACCCGCTTCACGTCCGCTCAAGGATGCCACTTTTCGCGCCCGCGTGGAACCGCCACGCGACGAACCCCGGCCTGGGTCGGGGCGTCGAGGCCGACTTGGTGTACGCAGGTCAGCCGGCACGCGGCCGCCCCGCGACACCGGCGGCTGCCGGGCCCGGTGCCAAGAGCGTGATCGCCACCGCGATGGACGGGGACCGAAAGATCCCGACAGGAGCCCACCAGGTGTTGTCGCGCCGACCGGATCCGACAAGACTTGGACCATGGCGGAGTGGATCTGCTTCCTCCAACCGCCGCGCCCCGATTTCGCCGCAACGATGACCGCGGAGGAAAAGACCGCCTGGGAGGCCCATTTCCGATTCCTCCAGCAGCTCCTTGAAAAAGGCACGCTCGTCCTCGCGGGCCCCACCCTGGGAAAGATCAACACCGGCGTCGTGATCTTCGAGGCACCCGACGAGGCTTCGGCGCGCCGGATCATGGAGGGAGATCCGACGATCCGCGGCGGTTTCGCTGCAGGCGAGCTCCGACCGTTTCGCATCTCGCTATTGCGAGGCAGGAATGACCTGCCGAGCACGGGCTGATCAGCTGGCCCTCGCCGGGTTGGCGGGCAGGTGAGAAGGAGATCAACCAAACACGGATCTGCTAGGCAGCACCAAGGATCCGGCAAACCTCGCTGAGACGCTCGGGCACGATCTGCCACCACGTCCACTTGCCGCGCCGGGTTCCGACGATCAGCCCCGCTTCGGCCAGGACGCGGGTGTGGTGGGAGATCGTCGGCTGGCTTCTGTGGAGCGGCGCCTCGAGATCGCAGCTGCACACCTCACCGGTCGCCGCGATGATCGA
>JBEKLG010000003.1:0-30428 GCA_050010315.1 Acidimicrobiales bacterium | reverse complement strand
CTCGACGACGATGGCGACGAGAATGGCGATGATCGCGACGGCCCACGGACCGCTGCGGTGGAAGCGCTGAAGGCGCGTCTCGCGGCTCAGCGACACGTAGGGAGCGTCAGCGCCGGGCGTTCGCGCAGGCGATGCACATGCGGACCGCCGGCTTGGCCTCGAGGCGCGCCGGGGCGATCGGTTGCCCGCATTTCTCGCAGTTGCCGTAGGTACCGCCGTCGACCTTGGCGAGCGCGTGCTCGACCTCGCCGAGGGCGTTGCGCAGCTCCGCGACCAACGCCTCGGTCTCTCCCCGCTCCGCGGTGACCTGGCTCGAATCGGCGAAGTTCGAGTCGTATGACAACCCGGTGCTCGTCTCGCTGCCGAACCCGAGCTCGGTGAGTTGACGCTCGAGCGAGGCGCGCTCGGCTTCGAGCAACGCGCGGTAGTCGACCGTCTGGGCCTCGTTGGTCACGGCGAACAGACTAGTTCGCGCTCGTCCCGGCGGTTGCACGGGGCGCCGCGGCGAGCTCGGCGTCACCCCTCGCCGGCGCTACCGGCCGGCGGCGGGCCCGAGGGTGCGCCGCGAGGTAGACACGGCGGAGGTGCTCCTGGGAGACCTTCGTGTAGACCTGGGTCGTCGTGATCGAGGCGTGGCCCAGGAGCTCCTGGACGACCCGGATATCCGCCCCGTGGTCCAAAAGGTGCGTCGCGAACGAGTGGCGCAGCACGTGCGGCGTGACCCGGTCCGCCATGCCGACGCGCCGGGCGGCGGTGTTGACGACGCTCCAGACCGCCTGCCGGCTCATGCGACGGCCCCGCGTCGAGATGAACAGAGCCTGCACGTCGAGGCGCCCGCTCTGCTTGCCCGCCGCCATCTGCCCCCTGCCGCCCGGCCCGAGCCAGGCGGCGAGGGCCGCGAGGGCGAAGCGGCCGACGGGCACGATGCGCTCCTTCGATCCCTTGCCGAGGACCCGGACGACGCCACCGGCGGCATCGAGGTCGCCGAGCGACAACCCGGCGAGCTCGGAGATGCGGATCCCCGTGGCGTAGAGGAGCTCGAGGATGGCGCGGTCGCGCCGCGCCCGGGGATCGTCGCCGACAATGGCACGAAGTAGCCGCTCGACTTCGGCCTCGCTCAGCGCCTTGGGGACGCCTTCGGGCACCCGGGGGCCCTCGACCTCAGCGGTCGGGTCGCGGGTCGCGCCCCGCTCGTCGAGGCAGAAGGCATGCAGGCCGCGGATCGCGGCGAGCGCTCGGGCCCGAGAAGAGGCCGATAGGCCAGCCGTGGCGAGGACGGTGAGGTACTGCTCGACGACAGCGGCGGTGACGTCGCCGAGAGCCACTCGACGCCCAGCGAGGTAGCGCTCGTACGCAGCGAGGTCCCGGCGGTAGGCGATGATCGAGTTCGGGGCGCGGCCACGCTCGACGGCGAGGTACGACAGGTACTCCTCGGCGTTGGCGCTGAGGCCGGCCTCGTGCGCCACCGCGGGCGGCTCCCTCAGCCGACGCCGCCAGGCGCCGCGCGCGCCCGGCCGGCGAGGCAGCAAGCGAGGATCGTCTTCGCGTCGACGAGCTCGCCGGATTCGAAGAGCCCCCAGACACCGGAGAGCGGCACGTGCTCGAGCGTCATGAACCGCTCCTCGGTCCCCTGGGTCGCCCGCCCGACCGGTGAGAGATCCTCGGCGAGATAGCACGACGTGAGCTCGTCGGTGAAGCCCGGCGAGTTGTAGAACGCGCCGATCTCGACGAGGCGGCCGGCGACCCTGCCGACCTCCTCGGCGAGCTCGCGGCGCGCGCACTCGGCAGGGGGCTCGCCGGGCACGTCGAGCTTGCCAGCGGGGATCTCGAGGATCGCCCGGCCGAGCGGCGCCCGGAACTGGCGGATCATGACGATCGTGCCGTCGGCTTCCAGCGGCACGATGCAGACCGCGCCGGGGTGGCGCACGATCTGGCGTTGGAAAGGCCGGCCCTCGGGGTCGAGGAACGAGGCCTCGACGAAGCGCAGATACGAGGTGGTGATGAGCTCGCGTTCGCCGACCTGGCGGAACACCTGCTCAGAAGGCGGCATCGAGCTCGACCTCGAACAGGTGCGGGTTGCGCGCCCGGGCCCGTGCGACGGCGGCCCCGATGAACTCCCGGAACAGCGGGTGCGGCCGGTCCGGGCGGCTCTTGAACTCCGGGTGCGCCTGGGTCCCGATGTAGAACGGGTGCCCGGGCAGCTCGACGAACTCGACGAGGCGGCCGTCGGGCGACGTGCCCGAGCAGCGCAGGCCGCCGTCCTCGAGGCGCTGGCGGTAGCGGTTGTTCACCTCGTAGCGGTGACGATGGCGTTCGCTCACCGTCGTCTCGCCGTAGATCCGGGCGACCTCGCTCCCCTCTTCGAGGCGGGCGACGTAGGCGCCGAGCCGCATCGTCCCGCCGAGGTCGGTCACGCCGGTCTGGTCGTCCATCAAGTCGATCACCGGGTGCGGGGTCGCCGGGTCGAACTCCCGTGAGTTCGCCCCGGCGAGTCCGAGAACCGCACGCGCGTAGTCGACGACCATCACCTGGAGCCCGAGGCAGAGCCCGAGGCACGGCAGGCCGTGATCGCGGGCGTAGCTCGCGGCGGCGATCTTGCCCTCGATCCCCCGTACGCCGAAGCCGCCCGGGATGACGATCCCGTCGAGCCCGCCGAGCGACGCCTCGACGGCCGACTCCTCGACCGTCTCGGACTCGATCCACTCGATCTCAATCCGCGCGTCGTGGAAAAAGCCCCCGTGGCGGAGCGACTCGACGACCGAGAGGTAGGCGTCGGGCAGGCCGACGTACTTGCCGATCATGCCGATCCGCACGGTGTCCGTCACCGAAGAGACGCGCTCGACGATCCTCTCCCAGGCCGAAAGGTCGATTCTCACGTCCGGTCCGTCGAGCCGGAGCGTCTCGCAAACGACGGCGTCGAAGCCTTCCTCATGGAGAAGCAGCGGGATCTCGTAGATGCTCTTGGCGTCGACCGCCGAGATGACCGCCTGCATCGGTACGTCGCAGAGCAGCGAGATCTTGCGCTTCAGCCCCTCGTTCAGCTCGTGGTTCGAACGGCAGACGATGACGTCGGGCTGAACGCCGCGGCTGCGCAGCTCGGTGACCGAGTGCTGGGTCGGCTTCGTCTTCAGCTCGCCCGAGGGCGCGAGGTACGGCACGAGGGTGAGGTGGACGTAGCAGACGTTCTCACGCCCGACGTCGTGGCGGAACTGCCGGATCGCCTCGAGGAACGGCACGATCTCGATGTCGCCGACCGTCCCGCCGATCTCGGTGATGACGACGTCGATCTCATCGGTAGCGAGCCGGCGGATCCGCTCTTTGATCTCGTCGGTGATGTGCGGAATGACCTGGACGGTCCGCCCGAGGTAGTCGCCGTGACGCTCCTTTTGGATCACGGCGGAGTAGATCTGCCCGGTCGTCGAGTTCGAGATCCGGTAGAGGTTCTCGTCGATGAAGCGCTCGTAGTGCCCGAGGTCGAGGTCGGTCTCGCCGCCGTCGTCGGTGACGTAGACCTCGCCGTGCTCGAACGGATTCAGCGTCCCCGGATCGAAGTTGATATACGGGTCGAGCTTGCACATCGTGATCCGCAGACCACGGGACTTGAGCAGCCGACCGAGTGAGGAAGCGGCGAGTCCCTTCCCGAGGGAGCTCGACACCCCCCCGGTCACGAACACGAACTTCGCCACATCACCCTCCGCTATCGGCCATGCCAACGCTACAGGTCGCGTCCGCACGCGGCACGGACCCGTCGGCACCGCTCATGACAACCGTCGCGCGCCCACCTTTTCCAGCAGTTCTGCGGCGTGTTCCCGGGCGACCTCGCTCTCGGGATGACCTGAGAGCATCCGCGAGAGTTCCACCAGACGATCCTGACCGGCGACCGGGTGCACCCGGGCGATCGTGCGCGACCTCTCCTCGAGCTTTCTGACGACGAGGTGGTTGTCGGCGTGGGCCGCGATCTGCGCGAGGTGGGTGACGACGAGCACCTGGTGATCAGCGCCGAGCTCGGCGAGCGCGGCGCCGACAGCGAGCGCGGCCTCGCCCCCGATCCCGGCGTCGACCTCGTCGAAGACGAGCGTCGGCGGCATCGCCGTGAGCACCAGGCGCAGGGCGAGCATCGCCCGAGCAAGCTCGCCGCCCGAGGCGATCTTGGCGAGCGGCAACGCCGCCTCGCCCGGGTTGGCGGCGAGAAAGAACTCCACCTCATCGGCGATCCCCTCGGGCGGGACAACGACGCCGAGCCAGGCCCGGGCGAGCCCGAGGCGATGGAGGTGCTCCTCGACCGTCGCCGCGAGCTGCGGCGCCGCGGCCCGCCGGGCCGCGCCGACCCGCGCCTCGGCCAGGTCGAGCGCTTCAGAAAGAACCGCCCGGCGTTCCTCGATCCCAGCCCGGCGGGCGTCGGTCTCCTCGAGGGCGCGCACCCGAGCCCCGATCCGGCTCGCCGCCGCGAGCACGTCGGCGAGCTCGTCGCCGTGCTTGCGGACGAGATTGCGCAGCAGCTGGCGCCGCGCCCGCACCTCCTCGAGGCGGGCGGGGTTCTCCTCGAAAGTCTCGGTGGCACGCCGCAGATCCGTCGCCAGGTCGGCGAGCTCGGCGAGCAGCCCGCGCAACCGGGATTCGTAGGCGCCGAGAAGGTCGTGGCGCCCGAGGGCCGCCGCCGCCCCGCCGAGGTCCGAAAGCGCCCCGGGGCGGGCGCCGCCCTCGAGAGTCGCGTAGGCCGCCGCCACCGCCTCGCGGAGCGACGCCGCCGCCCGCAGCGTCTCCTCCTCGCCGGCGAGCGCCTCGTCCTCGTCGGCCGAGACGATCGCCGCCGCGGCGATCTCTGCGGCCTCGAAACGCAACAGCTCGAGCTCGCGGCGGCGCTGGCGTTCGTCGCCGCCAACCTCGGCGAGCTCGGCATCGCAGGTGGCGATCTCCCGGCGGAGCTGGTACACCTCTTTGAGGTCGACGCCCGCGAACTGGTCGAGGGCAGACCGTTGCATCGCCGGCCGCAGCAGCGACTGGTGGGCGTGCTGCCCGTAGAGGTCGATGAGGTCCCGCCCCGCCTCCTCGAGAGCGGCGAGCGGCGCCATCCGGCCGTCAATCGTCGCCCGGGAACGACCGGCGCGCGGCACGGTACGCGAGAGCACGGTCTCGGCCTCGCCGGCAATGAAGCGGCCCTCGACCGTCGTTTCGTCGGCGCCCCCCCGCACGATCGAGGCATCGGCCCGGCCGCCGACGAGCAGCTCGAGCGCCTCGACAACGAGCGTCTTGCCGGCACCGGTTTCGCCGGTGATCGCCGTCAGCCCCGGGCCAAAGACGATGTCAACGTCCTCGATCACCCCCAGCTCGCGGACGCGCAGCTCGTTGAGCACGGCTGCAGCTAGCGCTCCCCGAGCCCGAACTTCGCCCGCAGGAGCGAGTGGAAGCGAGGTGGCTCGAACCGCACCACGTGCGCCGTCTGCCGGCTCCCGGAGACCTCGACCACGTCGCCGGCGCCGACCCCGACGATGCTCGATCCATCGACGACGAGGATCGCCGCCGGGCTGTCTCTCGGCTCGATCCTCACCACCTCGGCGGGGTCGAGAACGAGCGAACGGTCGAACAGCATGTGCGGCGAGATCGGCGTGACGAGGAGCAACCGCAGCTGCGGGGAAACGATCGGACCTCGCAGCGACAGGTTGTAGCCGGTCGACCCCGTTGGAGTCACGACGATGATCCCGTCTGCGACGTAGCTCAGGAACGGATGGCCGGCGATGGCGACATCGAGCCGGATCGTGCGCCCCGGCGTCGTCTTCACGACCCCGGCCTCGTTCAGCCCGAACGCCGTGACCTCGTCGCCTCCGGGCCGCAGGACGGCCACTTCGAGGACCATCCTCTCCTCGACCTCGTAGGCCCCGGCGATCAGCCGGGCGAAGGCCGCCTCCATCGCCGTGGGCTCGACCTGGGCGAGGTAGCCGAGGCTGCCGAGGTTGACGCCGAGGAGGGGGATGTCCCGTCCGATGGTGAACTGCGCGGTCCGTAGCATCGTCCCGTCGCCGCCGAGGCTGACGGCGAAGTCGAACGTTTCATTCGACCTCGCACCCCGCGTGCTCTCCCCGCCTAAGTCGACGACGACGTAGCCGCGCTCCTCCCACCACGCCCGGGCCCGGACCGCCAGCTCCGCCGCCTCGGATCCGAAGGGGTGGACGACGAGAGCGATCTGCCTTCTGGCGGGGGGCGACGGAACCTTTCCCATGCTGACATCCTCGCGGTAAGACGCATCTGACACGCGTCCAGCGCGCACCGTAGCGCACCGCGTTCACGGGCCCGCCGGAACCCGCGGGGACCCATCGGTGGGGATCGGGCCGGCCGCGACGGGTGCCTGGATCTCAGGCCTTCTTGGCGGGGGCCTTCTTCGCCGCGGCCTTAGCCGGGGCCTTCTTGGCGGGAGCCTTCTTCGCCGGTGCAGCCTTGGCGGCCCTTTTCGCCGCGGCCTTGGCTGGGGCCTTCTTCGCCGCGGCCCTGGCCGGGGCTTTCTTTCCTGCTGCTCGCGATGCCCTGTTCGGTCCGAAGTACTCGCCGACGAGCGCCACGAGGCGCTCGAAGAACTCGCCGATCTCGTCGCGCCGCGTCGAAGAGAAAGCATCAAACTCCCGGTGGACCTCGGAGCGAACAAGCTCGCTGAACCGGTCGACGCCCCTTTTTGACCGGAGCCGCAGCTCCTCGAGGAGCTCCTCGAGACGTTCCCGGCCCTTGCCTTCGCCGCGCAACAGCTCACCGATCATCTTCTCGAGCTCGGGCCGGCTCATCTTCGAGAACGAGACGGTCGATTCGATGCAATGCCGAACGCTGTCCTTAACCGATTCCCTACCGCCCGTGTCTGGTTCCATGTCCTCAGCGTACCGTCGATCACCCTGCGTCCCGGCGCAGGACGAACCGCTGGGCGATGAGGTCGTCGACGAGGACCGCGAGATCTGGCGCCTCGCAATCCGGCGCCGGCTCGAGCGGGCCATGGTCGGCGGCAGTCACGCCGGAGAGCACGAGCCCGAACCCCGCCCCGAGACGCCGGGCGAAGGCCCCGTCCGTTGACAGCCGGTCGCCGATCATGAGGTCAACGTGTCCGAGGCGGCGACGCACGAGCTCGGCGGCTGGCGCGTGCGGCTTGCCGGCGACAATCGGCTCGGCCCGGCTCGCCACGGCGACGGCGGCGAGGATCGAACCAGCGCCGGGCAGCTCGCCAGCCGGGGTCGGATACGTCGCGTCGGCGTTCGTCCCTATAAGGCGCGCGCCCCGGTCGACGGCGGCCATCGCCCTCGCCAGGCGCGCGTAGTCGAAGGCCGGGTCGATCCCCACGACGACGATGTCGAACCCGGCGCCGTCCCCCGGCCCGTCGCACAGCACGACGTCGAGGCCTTGTCCGCCTAGCGCCTCGGCGATCCCGGGACCACCGACGACGAGCGCCCGATCGCCGGCGGAGCCGAGCGTCGCCGCGGCCTGCGCCGAGCTGAGCACGAGCTCCGGTGTCGTCGTCACGCCCATCTTGCCGAGCTTTCCGACGGTGCTGGCGACGGTCGGGTGCGAGTTGTTTGTGAAATAGGCGACACGGTGGCCCGCGGCGCGAAGGCGCGCGAGCGCGGCCGCTGCCCCGGGGACCGCCTGCTCGGCCCGCCACAGGACGCCGTCGAGGTCGACAAGGATCGACAGGCGCTTCGCCACGGTCGCCATCCTCCCATCGGCGCGGCCCGGGTGAAAAGGCAACGCCATCGGTGTGCTACGCCAGTGGCGTGCCCCGCTTCCGACCTTTTCGCGGGCTGCGCTACGCCGCGAGCTTGGCGCCCCTCGCCGACCTGATCGCGCCGCCCTACGACGTCGTCGAGGCCGAGGAACGACGCCGGCTCGCGGTCCGGAGCCCTTACAACTCGATTGGCGTCGAGCTTCCGGTCGCAGACGCCGAGCGCGACCTCGACCGCTACGAGGTGGCGGCGGAGTTGTTCGCCTCCTGGCAGGCCGGAGGGGTGCTTGTGCGCGATCCCTCGCCCGCGTTCTACGTCTACAAGATGCGTTTCGTCGACCAAGCCGGCGAGATGCGGGCGACGACCGGGGTCATCGGCGCCCTCGGCCTCGAGCCCTCCGGTGGTGCCGTCGTGCCCCACGAGCAGACGATGGCCGCCCCCGGATGGGACCGCCTCGACCTGCTGCGCGCCTGCCGGGTCAACTCCTCGCCGATCTGGGGGCTCTCGCTCGCCGCGGGCCTCACCGCGGCCTGCACGAAGGCGATCGAGCGGGCGAGGGCGCACGTGGCAGCGAGCGATGACGAGTCGACGGTGCACGAGATGTGGCTCGTCGACGACGACGAGTCGATCAGCTTGATCGCCGGCCTGGTCGCCCCAGAGGCGGTCATCGTCGCCGACGGTCACCACCGGCACGAGACCGCCGAGCGCTACCGGGCCGAGTGCCTGGCGCACCACGACGGCGCCACGGACGGCTCCGACTCGATCATGGCCTTCCTCGCCGAGCTGTCGCCTGAGGAACTCACGCTGGGCGCCATCCACCGACTCGTCTCCGGGTTGCCCGACGGCTTCGATCTCCTTGGCGCCATCGCAGGGCATTTCCAACTTGAGCCCGCACCGCTCTGCGCCGTCGCGCTCACCGGGGAGATGGCGTCCCGGGGAGCGCCCGCACTCGCCACCATCGCGGGTACCTGGCTCCTTCTCCCGCCGGCGAAGAGTCCTTCTCACCGCGACGAGCTCGACTCCCGTCGGGTCGACGAGCTGCTCGCAACGCTGGCCCCGCACGAAACCGAGTACGAGCACAGCCCTGAGCGCGCCCTCGACGCGGTGCGGGACGGTCGCGCCCAGGCCGCCCTGCTCGTGCGGCCGGCCACGGTGGGCCAGCTCGCCGAAGTCGTCGGCGCGGGCGTGAAGATGCCTCCGAAGTCGACGTATTTCCACCCCAAGCCCCGGACCGGCTTCGTCTTCCGCCCGCTTGCCTAGACGGCAGAGCCGGCTCCGCCCGGCCCCATCCCGGGCCGTCCCCGCCGCCGGCACGTTCACCCCAGTTGGGGGCGTGGAGCCTTAGTTGCCCTCCGAATTTCACCGCCGTCTAGCGCACGCGGGCCCGTCGTGCTTGCAACGGTTTCCTGCCCCTGACCAGCACCTATGGGTCACAGAGAGACGATGCCGAATAAGACTCAGAGACTCTTCGCGCCCAGCAACGGACGATGCGGCAGACCCTTCCGGATTCCTCTTCATCTCGGATCATCGCGATCACGATCAGAACCCGCGGCGATCGAGTACTTACGGTGTGTCGATCGCGGCGGGATCGGGCTCACCCCGCAGCGCACGCGCAATCGTACTGAGCAGCTTGTCATTCTCAACGGGCTTTGTCAGGAAACCGGCGACACCCATATTGCGTGCCCGTGCCTCTGTAACGCTCGGGTCACGACCAGTCAACACGACAACCGGAATCGCGCCAAGCGAACCCAGCTGCGCATAGTGCTCCATCACCGTAAAACCATCGCCGGCTGGCAATCCGATGTCGAGAAGGATGAGATCCGGAACCTCAATCCGGGCGAGTCGCACCGCAGCCATCGCGTCGGCGGCGAGTGCGACTGAGTATCCGCTTGCTTGAAGTCGGCGAGCGAGGCCCAATCGAAGATCTCGGTCGTCCTCTACGACAAGAATTTTCTCTTTGGCCATTTCATCGCCTCGCTGCTCGACGGTTTGGTTGTCGGAAGGCTCAATGTGAAGCTCGAGCCGTTAGACGCAGGGCTGTTGCCAATCCAGATTCGACCACCCTGAAGCTCGACGAGCTGGCGACATACATACAGCCCGAGCCCGAGCCCAGCACGTCCTGAATCCTCGTTTCGATTCTCTTGGAAGAAGCTCTCGAACACTCGCTCGCGGAGTTCTGGCGTCACACCGGAACCGGAATCCCACACGCTTATGTGGACGAAGTCGTCCTCCGTGCGGGCGGATATCACTATGCGTCCTTTGCCGGGCGTGAACTTCACCGCGTTGTCAAGGAGGTTGTCGAGAACCTCGGTCACCCGAGCTGGGTCGCACCAAACATCGGGAAGCGAGGGCAGATTCATTTCCAGGTCGATCTCCTTTTCTTTGGCGAGAAGGAGAAAGTCTGAAGCGCACTGGGAGACCAAGTCGGCGATCGCCACTGCCTGCGGGTGGACGTCGATCAACGCCGACCCGAGGCGCGTGACCGCTAGCAGGTCGTCTACCATCGAGGACAGTTGTCGGATGTTGCGCATTGCTCCCACGAGGCATTCCCGCTGCTCGGCAAGAAGTGGTCCTGTGGTCTCATCGGCCACGAGCGAAACGAACTGGTGGATAGCCGCAAGAGGCGTGCGCAGCTCATGTGACACATGCGACAAAAAGCGATCCTTGGTAGCTATCTCATCGTGCAGCACACGATCGTGCCTGAACAGAACGCCCTGGCGTGCGACCGCATATATGACCGCGCGCACGAGTGTGGTCGGCGTGAGTTCCCCTTTAATGACGAAGTCTTGAGCCCCGAGACTCACGGCTTGCTCGGCGACATCCAGGTCGGCGAGCGCGCTGATGATGACGACGGGCATGTCGGGATACTCGTGCTGGACGCGTTGATAGGTGTTCAGCCCCGAACTGTCCGGCAATCCGAGGTCAAGAAGTACCGCGTCAATGTTGTCCTCAGACAGCCAACTCAAGCCACTTTGCAACCTCTGAACTCGCGCCAGCTCGACAGATCCAAGGAGCCCTTCCTGAAGATATGCACCGATAAGCGTTCCGTCCGATGGGCTGTCTTCGATGAGCAAGAGCTTGAGGGCGTTCGCCCTCCTCGCCGGCGAGCTGCCATCGCTGAGCGACCTGCCGGATTCGGAAGTGTCCGTCGAAGGGGTCATTTTGGGAGACGGACGAGCGAAAGCCAGAAGTCTCCGATCCCACGGATAGCGCTGAGGAAATCGTCCAGATTGACTGGCTTGCTCACATACGAGTTGGCATGAAGTTTGTATGAGTCCAGAATGTCTTTGTCGCTCGACGAAGTGGTTAGGACCACTACGGGAATGGCCATTAGGTCCTCGTCGGTCTTGATCTCCGCCAGGACTTCTCGCCCATCTTTCCGCGGTAAATTGAGGTCAAGCAGGATGAGATCTGCTCGCGGCGCGTCTCGATGGTTTCCGGTCCGGCGGAGGAATTCGATCGCCTCCTCGCCATCGCCAACGACATGCATCTCGTTGGCGATGCGGCCCTCTCGTAGAGCGGCAACCGTCATCGCTGCATCCGATGGGCTGTCCTCGACGAGAAGAATGTGAATCGGCCGGACGACGGGAATGTTCAGCGGCGGCGGCATATTGAGTTGGAAGCTCACTTCGGAGCTACCCCCTTCCTGCGGGCAGGGTGAACCAGAAGCGCGAGCCGGTGCCTTCGGGGGCGCTTTCCACGCCCACGATTCCCCCATGTCGCTCGACGATCTTCTTTACGAGGGCCAAGCCGATTCCCGTTCCCGGGTACTCATTGCGGGTGTGCAGCCGTTTGAACATTCCAAAGATCTGATCGCGATGGCGCGCCTCAATGCCGATTCCGTTGTCAGTCACGCTGAAACGGCACTGATTCCCGTCGAGTGCCGCTCCGACCGAGATCTTCGGAGCAACGCCTGCGGACGCAAACTTCAATGCGTTCGTGAGGAGATTCTGAAACACAAGGAACAGCTGTTCTGGATCCGCCATCACAATCGGCAGGCGACCGACGTGCACGTCGGCGTGGGTCTCATCGATCTGTGGAGCGAGGGACGCAAGGACAGCCGTCACCACCGCGCCAGAGTCGACAGGTTCAATCGACCCCTCCACGCGTCCGACGCGGGAGAAGGCGAGGAGGCCATCGATAAGGCTCTGCATTCGCTCGCATCCATCGACGGCATAGGCAATGAATTGCTCCGACTCCGGATCAAGTTGTCCTTGGTAACGGCGTGCGACGAGCGATATCGGGCCCGCGATCGCGCGTAATGGCTCTGACAAGTCGTGGGAAGCGACGTAGGCGAACTGCTCGAGCTCCTCGTTCGAACGAGCAAGTTCAATGTTTGTCTTCTCGAGTTCGCGACTGCGATCGGCGAGCAGTTCCAGGACCCGCTTCTCCTCCGTGACGTCGCGGTTGGTCTCTACCGTTACTAGTGGGTGCCCCGCGCGAACCAGTCCTGCAACCCAACTTCCGGCGACTATGATTAGCTCGCCGTTTTTGCGCCGCTGGACAAGCTCGCCTTGCCAAGACCCGGTCTCGGCGACCTGCGCATCGATCGCCTCGAGAGCAACGGGGAACCGTGTGTTGAGCAGTTCGGGCGCCGATCTCCCGAGCGCCTCGTCCGCGCTGTAGCCATATGTCAGTTCGGCGCCATGATTCCAGGTGATGATGACGTGCCGGGGGCCGGAGACAAAGACCGCGTCGAGGACCAGATCGAAGAGGAATGCCTGCCTCGCGAGCAGTTCCTCGGCCTGCTCGACGCGGCGTAAACCTAATTCAGCGAGTCGACCACGTTCTAACGATAGTGGCGAGCGGGCCATCGTACCTCCAGCCCGGTTTTCAAAGCTCGCCTCGCGCTCTCTGCGCGCGGCCTACCACTCAGAGTGTAGTACGATTAAAAGCCGATAGGGGTTTTTGTCCCAATACGCAACTCATGCCGCGGTCGAGGACCTGCTTCGTCGGTTCGTCGGCTTGGTGGGCACAGTCCGGCCCGCGGAGCGCCAGATGATTGCTGTCGCGAGCGGTGCACCCCGCTCGTTTTCGAAGTCCCCGGTTAGTGACCGAACTTGAGGGACCCTCCGCTGAATTGGTGTAAATCGCGTAGAGCCCGTAAAGGTGCAAAGCGGTCGCCGGATCAGACTCTCTCTGAGTTCGAGGTTCCTTCCCGGCACCGCCCTGACCTCGATCTCGGGCCCCCGGCACGGCGCGAGCTCAGAGAATGTCAGACCTCCCAGGTCGTCCCGGAACGCAGCAACGCCGCGAGGTCGCCGCGGCCTCGTTTCCTCGCGACCTCGGCGATCTGGGCCTCGAGCAGCGCCCCGTAGTGCGGCCGGTTGACGGCGCGGAACACCCCGATCGGCGTCGGCTCGAACGGTCCGCGGGCAAGCCGGGAGAGCAGGAAGGCGACCCCGGGGTTCTCCCTGGTCTCGTCGTGGACGAGGAGGGCGTCCTCGCCGACGTCGGCGACCTCGACGATGGCGAGCGCCCCGTCCGCTCGCAGCACGACGCCGTGCTCGCCCTCGGCGCCAAAGCGGACCGGCTTGCCGTGCTCGAGCGGGATGAGCATGTCGGCACGGGCTTCCTTACCGGTCACCTTCTCGAAGGCACCGTCGTTGAATACGTTGCAGTTCTGGTAGATCTCGACAAAGGCCGACCCCTCGTGCTCGTAAGCCCGCTGGAAAACCTCGATCATGTGCCTGCGGTCGAGGTCGTGGGTGCGTGCGACGAACGAGGCCTCGGCGCCGAGCGCGACGGAAAGCGGGTTGAACGGCGTGTCGAGCGAGCCGAACGGCGACGACTTCGTCACCTTGCCGACCTCCGAAGTCGGCGAGAACTGGCCCTTGGTCAGGCCGTAGATCTCGTTGTTGAACATGAGGATCGTGAAGTTGACGTTGCGCCGCAGGGCGTGGATGAGGTGGTTGCCGCCGATCGAGAGGGCGTCACCGTCGCCGGAGATCACCCAGACATCGAGGTCCGGGCGGGCGAGCGCCAGCCCCGTAGCAACCGCCGGCGCCCGGCCGTGGATCGAGTGGATGCCGTAGGTGTTCATGTAGTACGGGAGACGGGCCGCGCAGCCGATCCCGGAGACAAAGACCGTGTTCTCGCGCCGTGCGCCGAGCTCTGGCAAAAGGAGTTGCAGCGCGGCGAGGATCGAGTAATCGCCGCAACCCGGGCACCACCGCACCTCCTGGTCGCTCGACCAGTCCTTGCGGGTTGTCGGGGCGGCGGGACCGTTCACGAGCCCACCTCCCCGCCCGCGTCGAGCAGGTCGGCGATCGCCCGCTCCACCTCGCCGATGCGGAACGGCCGTCCCTGGAGCCCGGAGAGCGTCACGGCGTCGACGAGGTATTTCGACCGGAGAAGCGCGGCGAGCTGGCCGAGGTTGTTCTCCGGGACGAGGACCCGCCGGTACCGGCCGAGAACGTCACCGAGGTTCGCCGGGAACGGGTTGAGGTGCGTGAGGTGCGCCTGGGCGGCGTTCATCCCCCGCGCCCGGATCCGCTTCACCGCCGCGGTGTTCGCGGGATATGTCGATCCCCATCCGAGCACGAGGAGCTCTGCCCCGCCCGGGTCGTCGACGACAACGGGGGCGATGTCGGCCGCGATGCCGGCGACCTTCGCGGCGCGCAACTCGACCATCTTCTCGTGGTTATCGGGGTCGTAGGAGACGTCGCCCGAGCCGTCGGCCTTCTCGATACCGCCGAGGCGATGCTCGAGTCCGGCCGTTCCCGGTATCGCCCAGGGACGGGCGAGGGTAGCTGGGTCCCGCGCATAGGGCCAGAACGACGGCGTGCCGTCGACGTCGAAGTGGTTCGGGGTGCGGGCGAACTCGACGTCGATCGCCGGTAGGTCGGCGACTTGGGGGACCAGCCAGGGCTCGGAGCCGTTGGCGAGGTAGGCGTCGGAGAGCAGAAACACCGGCGTGCGGTACTTGAGGGCGATGCGCACCGCCTCGATTGCCGCGGCAAAGCAGCTCGCCGGGGTCCTGGCGGCGACGATCGGTGCCGGCGCCTCGCCGTGCCTGCCGTGCATGACCGCCAAAAGGTCGGATTGTTCGGTCTTCGTCGGCAGTCCGGTCGAGGGCCCGCCGCGTTGCACGTCGACGATGACGAGCGGCAGTTCCGCCGAGACGGCGAGTCCGATCGTCTCCGCCATCAAGTCGATCCCCGGCCCGCTCGTCGTCGCCACGCCGAGCGACCCGCCGAAAGCCGCGCCGAGCGCCGCGCCAGCCGCGGCGATCTCGTCCTCGGCCTGGAAGGTGACGATCCCGAAGTGCTTCTGCTTGGCGAGCTCGTGGAGCAGGTCCGAGGCGGGCGTGATCGGGTAGGCGCCGAGGAAGAGTCGGAGCCCGGTGAGCTGCGCCGCGGCGACGAGGCCCCAGGCGAGCGCGGTGTTGCCGGTGATGTTCGTGTACTCGCCGGGGCTGAGCTCAGAAGCGGGGATTACGTAGGACGAGTCGAACAGCTCGGCGGTCTCGCCGAAGTTGTAACCGGCCCTGAACGCCAGCGTGTTCGCCCCGACGACAAGTGGGCTGCCCCCGTAGCGGGCGGCGATCCACTCCAGCGTCGTCTCGGTCGGCCGGTTGTAGAGCCAGGAGATGATCCCGAGCGCGAAGAAGTTCTTGCTCCGTTCGGCGTCCCGGGGCTTGACGTGCGTCGGCGCGCAGGCCTTCAGCGTGAGCGACGTCATCGGGATCTCGTAGACGCGGTATCCAGCGAGGCTGCCGTCGCGCAGCGGACTCGACTCGTAGCCCGCCTTACCTAATGAGCGGGCATCGAAGGCGTCGGAGTTGATGATCAGCGTGCCGCCCTTGGCGAGGTCGGCGACATTGGCTCGCAGCGCCGCCGGGTTCATCGCCACGAGCACGTTCGGCTCGTCACCAGGGGTCAGGATGTCGTAGGCGGCGATCTGCACCTGGAAGGCGGACACTCCTGGCAGCGTGCCGGCCGGGGCGCGGATCTCGGCCGGGAAGTCCGGGAGCGTCGCGAGGTCGTTGCCGAATACCGCGCTCTCGGTCGTGAACCGGTCGCCCGTCACCTGCATGCCGTCGCCGGAGTCCCCGGCGAAGCGGATAACGACGCTTTCGAGCGTCCGCACCCTGTGCCCGTTCGGGTGTTCGACGCTGTCGCTCATCTGGGACTGCTGGTCATCGCGGATCAGGGCTCCATCGTACTGGGCCGCCCTCGGTTTCCCGCTTCAAGCTCCCTCAGGCGATCGTGACCGATCCGTCGAGTTAGACGTCATCGACGGCGCCGATGATCTCGACACCTCGTCAAGGGGGCGCCGGAAGGCCTTGCGCCCCAGGATGAGGCCCGTTCCGCCGGAGCGCTAGTTGATGACCGCCGTGCGCACCGCCTCGGAGAGGTCGTCGGATCGATCCGAGGCGCCGCCGGAGTTGAGGAGGCCGATCCGGCCCATGAAGAGTTCACGAGCTGCCAGCGCGTCAGGTCGACCGGGTGGTCGTTCATAAGCACGGATTAGACGCGCCGGTCGGTCATGGCGAACTTCGAGGCGGTGAACCCGCCGTCCAACTCCGGCTGCTTCTGCTTGATGATGTCCGCCTCGAGCGTGACGCCGATGTGGTTGGCTTGCCCGGTCGGGTCCGCCGCGGTCGGGTAGTCCGCCTCGGGCGTCTTGGGGGCCTCGTTGCGCAGATAGGCCCACAGCACGGTGGACAGACCGTGCCGGTGCGCCTCGGCGAACATCTTGCCGACCTCCTGGATCTGGCGGTGCGCCTCGGCTGAGCCGAAATACACGGTCGCGCCCACGCCCATCTCTCCGAGGTCCACCGCCTGGCGTACCGGCGCGCAGGTGACCTGGTCGTGCTTCGGCGGGTAGGTGAGCAGCTCGAGGTGGGTGAGCTTGACGACCATCGGGATCCGGTGGGCGTAACGACGCGAGAGGATCCCGAGCGCGCCGAGCGTCGTTGCTACGGCGTCGCTTGCGGCGGCGATAGCGAGCTCGACGAACGTCTCCGGGTCGAAATACGCCGGGATCTTGGCGAAGCTCGTCGCTGCGGGGCGCTCGATCCCCTGGTCGACGGGGAAGACCGACAGGTATCCGCTGTGGCCGAGACGGCCGTGCTCGTAGGCAGCGGAAAGGTTGCGCACGACCGGGATCGGACGGTCGCTTCGAGGAAGACACGGTCGATGAAGTCCGGGCCCGGGAGGGCGAGCCGGTCACGGCGAATCACCCTCGACTCGTGGTTGAGAGGCTGTCCGCCTCGTCGCCGGGGAGCGCGCACGTCGACACCCCAGGGGAATCCTCTTTTCGCAGCGGCAACAGCCGCGCCCCTGCGGGCCGGCGTACCTGCAGGCCGGAGGGCGAATATCTCCGAAGCTCAGCGCAGAGCGGCCAACCGCTCGGCGGCGTCGGAGAGCTCGGGATCGGCGGCCACGACCCGGCCGAAGAGTTCGCGTGCCCGGGGGATGTCGCCGCTGCGCTCGTAGAGGTCGGCGAGCAGGTACCACTGCCGCACGTGGCGCTCCTGCGGTCGGTTGACGTGGCGCGCCGCCGCCGGTTCGAGTAGCGCGATCGCCTCGTCGATCCGGCCACAGTCGGCGAGCGACCCGGCCATGACGAGGCGCCCCTCGGCGACGACGTCGCTGCTCGCCCCGGCTCGGCGCAGGTCCGACCAGATCTCACCGACCCGAGCGTGATGGCCGAGGGCCCGTTCACAGTCCGCGGCGACGGGGTACTGGTCGACCGAGCCGGTCAGCTCGGAGAACGCCCGCAGCTCCCGCAGCGCCGCTCTCCAGTTGCCGAGCCGGTAGAGCGTGAGACCGTAGAGCTCGCGCATCGCCCCAACCCCCGGCGCGGTCCGCGCGAGCTCGCGCAGAATCGAGAGGGCGTCGTAGTAGCGGTCCCGCTCGTAGGCTCGGGCGGCCTCGGCGAGACGGGCCTCGAGGTGGGCCGCGAGCCGCTTGCTCGGAAACGAGGACAACTCCCCGGTCGCGAGGCCGGCGACGGCGTGCGCTCGCCGCCGCGGCGCGCCGCCACGAGATGGCGACGGAGAGCCGGCCGGGAGCGCCGACCGGGTCGGCTGGCTTGGCGCCGCGCTCGGGCTGCGCAGGCGCGACGGCAGCGGTCCTCGCGGCTCGCCAGAACCGCGCCCTCGAACGGGACGGGGCCGGGAGGGCTCCTTCGCCTGGCGACGGACACTGGCTGCGCCACGTCTCGCCACTCCTCCCCAGCCGGCTCGGCCGGCCCGCCGGAAGTCGTCCCCGGCACGATCCCGCCCGGCCGCCAAGCCACGTCGCGGCCCTGGGGTCACGCCCGGCGCTTCGCCGCCGCGGGCGGGGCGCCGCCGGCTCTCGGCCTCGCCCTGTCCCGCCTTCCCGGCACCGGCCAGCCGGGCGTCGGCGCCCGGGGAGCGCCGAGGGCCATGACGTGGCACCCGGACCGGGGCCGCGCTCCTCCCACGGGAGGGTCGCGGGCGAGGGAAAACCGGCCCGGCCGAGCGAGGCGTCGACCCCAAGGTCCCCGCCCTGTGGCGCGGGCCGATCGCCCGGGGCGGCGCGGGGCGCGCCGGGGTGTCTCGGGGTGACGCCTGTCGGCTGGGCGCGACGCGTCGTTCGCGGCCCCGCGCCGTTGTGGGTTGGCGGGCGCTCCCCGCCCTCGTCCTCGCTGCGGCGGGGCCCCTGCCTTCCCTCGGCGTGCCGGGCGCAGCGCGTGCCGCGCTCGCGCCACCGACGGACTGCGGGTTCTGGCTCGCCGGCCCAGGCTTCGGCCTGCGGGCACGTCGTGGAGATCGCCGAGAAGCAGGCTCAGCCACGCCCTGACGCTACTCGGCCGTCAACGCGACCCTTCCCCTCGCCGAGGCGCGTGGCCGTCGGCCCAGTAAGCGAGATCTAGCCGACCCGCACGACAGGCGTGCGCGGCGACCACGGCAGGTAGCCGAGCGGCAGTGCCCCCGCCCCGGGCGCGGGGCTGGCCGGGCTCGTCGTCACGACCAGGGCGAGATGCGAAGTGCCGACGACGATTTCATCAAAACGCGGCCCAGCAGCGCTGGGCGGCACGAGCTCTTCGTCGCTCGCGACCAGCCAGAGCCAGCGGTAGGTCGGGTCATTCTCAGCCGCGTCCCCGGCGAAGGCACCGGCGGGGCCGAGGACCAAGAACCGCGTCATCACCCCCGACAGGTCGCCGACGTCACGTTCGACCGTCACCAGCCCGTCCTGCACGGCCTGACCGCGTGCCGCGAGGGCAATACCGTCGCGGTTTGCGGCGGCCCTCGCGCACGCCGCCGCCGTCGAGTCGCAGTCGATGAGCGCCCAGCCGAGGCGCCCGACGTAGTGCGAGCACTGCGCGAAGGCCTGTGGGTGGCTGTAGACGGCCGGGGAGGCACCGAACGCCTGCGGGTCGTCGTCGACGGCATAGGCGTCGAACCGGACCGGAACGTCGATGACCCCGCCAGCGACGAGCTGCCGGCTGCGGAGCAGCCCGCGCGCCGCCAGCTCCACGAGGCCCGATGACGAGTTGACGATCGGCAGCACCGCGAGGGCGGCGTCACCCCGGACGACGATCTCGATCACCTCGTCGAAACTCGCGCCCGGTACGAGCACGGCCCCGGGGACCCCGACAAGCTCGACCGCCCGGTGAGCCGCGATCTCTGAGAAGGTGCCGGCCGGACCGAGGAAGGCGACGGCGCCGAGTTCGGCGTTAAGCGGCGCGATGATCCCCGCCGGCCAGCTGTAGGCCTCGTCGACGCGCTCGGCGACGTGCTGTGCGACCTCGGTCGGATCCCGGTCGGCGCGAACCGAGACCCGCACGACGACCTCGCGCTGGCCCAGCCGCACCGCCTCGGAGAGGAGCGAGGCGGCGTCGACCGCGGCGATCGAACGGCAAACGGCGACGACGGCCGACCCGGCGATCGACTCGGGTACGAGCACGCGCACGTCGATTGCGACCCGGCCGAGCCATTCGTCGAGGACCCGATCGAGCTCCGTAGGCGAGACGATGCCCACGTGCGCCAGCCCGAAACGGACGACGCGTCGCCTGCCGGCGAGCGAGACCCCGAGCCGGGAGGCGTTCGCCAGCCCGGCGCCAGCGGCGAGCACCGCCCGGCCCTTGGGACCGACGAGCAGCTCCTCGACGGTCACCGTGGTCGGCGTGAGCTCCTCGATCCGGCCGACCACGGGCCGGGGCGGCCTGCCGGCACCGCGGTGTTCGAGAGCAATGAGGTCGCCACCGCGGCGCTGGCCCGCGAGCTCGGTGCGCGTCACCTGCACCGCCTCGACCGCCAGGTTCGACGCTTGCTGCAGGGTCGTGAAGAAGGTGCCGCCGAACGCCTCGCGGGTCGACGCGATGTACGAGGCGATAGCCGACGCGTCAGAGGTTCGCACGGCCGACCGCAGCCGGTCGTGGGCGAGGTTGAACTCCGCCGCGATTCGGGCGCCGTCACTCGTGAGCTCGATCGAAACGGTCGTCCCCTCCTGGCCGGGGGCAAGAACGCGCGAGGCCAGCCCGAGCAGCGTTTCGAAGACCGGGGTGCGCAGTTTCCACAGCTCGCCTTCGATGTCGTGACCCGAACTGGCAATGACGTCAGCGAAGGTGAGGAGCGCCTGGTGCGACGCCGACTGCACGTACGCCATGATCCGGTCGTGCTGCTCAGGGCTGGCGAGCTCGACGATGCCGCCCGCCGCTGTGACGAGGTCGACCAGCCAGCCGTGGGCGCCGGGCACCGCGGCGGACGGGCACACGACGACCGTCTGGCCATCCATCGACTTCACCGACGGGCCGAAAAGCGGATGGATGCCGAAGATGGAGACGTCTTGCCGGGCAGCGCGCAGCGTCGCCAGCGCAGCCACCTTCGCCGATGAGGTGTCGAAGACGACCGAGCCCGGGTGGAGGGCGGGCAGGAGGTCGGCGGCGACGCTGGGGAGCTCGGACTGCGGGACGGCGAGACAGACCCGCGCCGGCGCGGCCCCGAGATCGATCGTCGCCCCCGTCCCGTCGAGCGCGCCTACGGTTCCGTCGTCGCGCACGACGCCGGAGCGGGCGGGACAGGGGAACCCGAAGTCGATCGACAAGATCGTCGGATCACGGTCGAGCAGCACGGCGTGGTCCCACTCGGCGGCGGAGAACAGGTGGCGGGAGAGCCACCGCCCCATCCCGCCGGCCGCGCCGACGACAACGAGCACCGGTTTGTCCGGGCTCATGTCTTGCCCTGCTCGGTCGCCGCGCCCGCCGGGCTCCACGGCGAGCCAGCGGCGGGAAGCTCGTCGAGGAGTTCGCCGACGCTCTCGAACGTCGCGGCAAGGAGTACGCGCCGGTACCCGGGCGCCACTTCCTCGTTCGTGCAGCGCAGGCTGAAGCCGCCGGAAAAACCCTCGCCGAGCACCGGCCGGATCGACCTTCTCGCCACGCCGCTCACCTCCGTCGTCTCGGCGTCGCGCACGTAGCGCAGCGGCACGAGGGCGCGCCGCCCGACGAGGGCCTTGTTGAAGTCCGGACGGCATAGCCGCGCCGACGAGGCGCGGTCGTGCTCCGTCCACCAGTGGGCCACGCCGGCGAGAACGGGCGACATCTCGCCCGGGCCGAAGCTGACCCCGCCGCCGAGCGCCCCCGGCGAGCCGGCCTGGTCGAGCGCGAGATGGATCGACGGCCGGGTCAACTCCGGGGTCGAGGCCTCGAAGCCGAGGGCGTGAATGAAGGCGTCGATCCGGGCGTGTTCCTGCGGCAACGAGCCGAAGCGCGCCGCGTGCCGGGGCGGGACCTCCTCGATCGCCTCCCGCAGCAAAATGAGGGGCGCGAACGCCGGATCCTGGACGAGTCCGCAGAGCGTGTTCAGCGTCGTCTCGATCCGGTCCCGCCGGTCCGGGCGACTGGCGATCCCGCTGAGGTTGAGGAGCTTCACGACGGGCTTTCCGGCCTTGATCTGGATGGCGAGGCTCGCCGCGCACAGGGCGCGCAGTTCATCGACGAGACCTTCGACGCCGCGCAGCGGCGCCGCGGACACGACCTCGATACAGATCGGCGCATCTCGGGGGAGGTCCGGGTAGTCGACCGGAGCTCCGGCGACCGTTTGAAGGCGCATGGCCTGGGTTCCAACCTTCGTGGAGCTGTCGGGACTACGCGACCGCCGGGGCGCGCAGGGATCGCACCAGTCTACGGACGGCTTCCACCCGGCGCGGGGTGTCGGTCCCCCCGCCGATGACGGCGACGATCGCGCTGCCGACGACGATCCCATCGGCGCAGCCGTTCAGCGCCGCGACGTGCTCCGGTCGCGAGATGCCGAAACCGACGACCACCGGCACGTCGCTCTCGGCGCGCAGCAGCTTGAGATCGTCCTTGATTCGCTCCGGCAGGTTCGGGCGCACGCCGGTCACGCCTTCGACCGCGGTGAGATAGACGAAGGCTGTGGCGGCCTCGCTCGCCTGACGGCGCCGCGCCGGGGTCGTGCCGCTCGCGATCATGAAGACCGTGCCGATGCCGTTACGCCGCGCCCCCTCGACGACGCTTCCGGCCGCCTCGGGGAGAAGGTCGGGGACGATGACGGCGTCGACGCCGCAGTCGCGACAGGCCGCGAAGAATTCCCACTCCCCCATGGAAAGGATCGGGTTGAGGTAACCCATGAGAACGATCGGCGTCTCCACCTCCCGTCGCAGCGACCCGGCCACGCCGAAGACATCGGCGAGCCGCGTCCCGGCCGCGAGCGCGCGCTGCGCGGCGCGCTGGATGACCGGCCCGTCCGCCAGCGGGTCCGAGAAGGGGATCCCGAGTTCGACGATGTCGGCGCCCCCGGCGATGCACGCCCGGGCGTAAAGCCCCGACTCGGCGGGATCGGGGTCGCCGGCCATGACGTAGGTGATGAGAGCGCTGCGACCCTCGGTGGCGGTCGCGGCGAAGACGCCGGCCAGTCGGGAGGTCACCGTCATGGCCGGGTTGCCTCCCCCGCGGCCCCAAGGCGGGCGAGCTCTCCGAAGTCCTTGTCGCCGCGTCCCGAGACGTTGACGAGGATCGCGTCGTCGGCCCCGAGCGTGCCGGCGAGCTTACGGGCCTCGCTCACGGCGTGGGCGCTCTCGAGGGCGGGAATAATCCCCTCGGTGCGGGCGAGGTACGCGACGGCGGCCACCGCCTCGGCGTCGGTCGCGTAGGTGACCGTGATGCGCCCGGCGTCACGCAGCTGGGCAAGCTGCGGCCCGACGCCTGGGTAGTCGAGCCCGGCACTGATCGAGTGGGCCTCGCGGATCTGGCCGTCCTCGTCTTGCAGGACGTAGCTGCGCGAACCGTGGAGGACCCCCGGGCGGCCGAACCCGAGCGACGCCCCGTGGCGGCCGCTAGCGATCCCCTCGCCACCGGCCTCGACGGCGATGAGCGCGACGTCGTCGTCGAGGAAGGCGCCGAAGATGCCCATCGCGTTGGAGCCGCCGCCCACGCAGGCGACGATCGCCGTCGGCAGCCGACCGGTTCGCGTCAGGCACTGCCTGCGGGCCTCTCGGCCGATCACAGACTGGAACTCAGCGACCATCGACGGATAAGGATGCGGACCGGCGACCGACCCGATCACGTAATGGGTGATCGCCGAGGTGGCGATCCAGTCCCGTATCGCCTCGTTCATCGCGTCCTTGAGGGTCTGCGATCCCGACCTGACCTCCACGACGCGGGCGCCGAGGAGCTCCATCCGCGTGACGTTCAGCGCCTGGCGCCTCACGTCGACGGCACCCATGAAGATGTCACAGCTGATCCCGAAGAGGGCACACGCCGTCGCTGTCGCCACGCCGTGCTGGCCGGCGCCGGTTTCGGCGATCACTCGGGTCTTCGCCATCCTCTTAGCGAGCAACACCTGCCCGAGCGTGTTGTTGATCTTGTGGGCCCCGGTGTGGCAGAGGTCCTCCCGCTTCAGGAAGACGCGCGCCCCACCACAGTCCCGCGACATCCGGACCGCCTCGGTGAGCGGCGTCGGCCGGCCCGCGAAGTCCGCGAGCAGTCCGTCGAGCTCGGCCGAGAAGCCCGAATCGACCCGGGCCGCCTCCCACGCCTCCTCAAGCTCGTCGAGGGCGGGAATCAGCGTCTCCGGCACGAAGCGGCCGCCGTAGACGCCAAACCAGCCTCTGCCACCAGGGGTCATCGTTGCTCCCACGCGTCTCCTTTCGCCGCGGCGATGAACGCCGCCATGGCCTCGTGGTCTTTGACACCCGGGCTCTCCTCGACGCCGCTCGCGACGTCGACCGCCGCCGGCGACACCGCGGCGATCGCCACCGCCACGTTCGCCGGCGTAAGGCCCCCCGCCAGCACGACCGGTCTCGCTAGCGCGAGGCCAGCGACACAGCCCCAGTCGAAGGTGATGCCGCTGCCGCCTCTTCCGGCTGTCGACGAATCGAAGAGGAAAGCTGCGACGTCGTAGCCGGCGAGGCTCGCCGCGTCCACTGGGCCCGTGACGGGGATCGACTTGATGACCGGCAGCCGGCACGCCGCGCAGTCGCGCCGCGACTCGCGGCCATGGAGCTGGACCGCCGAGAGCCCGAGGCGTGCCGCGATCGCGTTCACCCGCGAGGGGGATTCGTCAACGAAGACGCCCACTTTGCAGACAGACCTCGGCAACGCGGCGACGATCTCAGCGGCGACGGCGTGGTCGCAGAACCGCGGCGAAGCCGGCCAGAAGTTGAACCCGATGGCGTCGGCACCGAGCGCGACCGCGGCAGCCGCGTCCTCTTCGCGGGTGATCCCGCAGATCTTCACCGCGACCGCCATCATCGCACCGCGACCAGTTCGGCGAGAGCCACGCCGGGATCGGGCGACCGCATAAGCGCCTCGCCGACGAGGAAGTTGGCGAACCCGCAGCCTCGCAGGCGCGCCACGTCCGCAGGCGAGTGGATGCCGCTCTCGGCGACCACGACGACCTCTCCCCCGACCATCGGCGCCAACCGTTCGACCGTGGCGAGGTCGACGTCGAACGTGGCGAGGTTCCGGCTGTTCAGCCCGATCATCCGGCAGTCCTCGATGCCGAGCGCGATCTCCACCTCGGTCTCGTCGTGCGCCTCGACGAGCACCTCGAGACCGAGCGCCAGCGCCGCGGCGTGGAGCTCTCGCAGCTCGCCCGCGGGCAGGGCCGCCACGATGAGCAGCACCGCGTCCGCCCCGGCGCAGCGGGCCTCGGCCAACTGGTAGCGGTCGATGATGAAGTCCTTGCGCAGCAGCGGCACGTCGACGCCGTGGCGCGCCGCCCAGAGGTCGTCGAGGCTCCCGCCGAAGGCGGAGTCGGTGAGAACCGAGATCGCGCTCGCCCCCTGGTCGCGGTAGACCCGGGACAGCGAGACGACGTCCGCGTCGGGGCGGATCGCGCCCGCGGACGGCGACGCCCTCTTGATCTCGGCGATGATCCGGGTTGGGCCTCCGGAAGCTGAGAGGGACTGGGCGAGACCGCGGCCGGCCGGCTTTGCGCCGCATGCCGACTCGAGCTCGCCGATCGGCAGGCGAGATCTCGTCATCTCGACCTCGTTGCGCTTGCGGGCGGTCAGCGACGCGAGCCCGATCACGATGCCCTCGACAGCGCGATCACGGCTTCGAGCTTCCGGCGCGCCCCGCCGTCGTCGACTGCCCGCGCCGCGAGCCCGACGCCTTCGCGTATCGAGCTCACCTTGCCCGCGACATAGAGAGCGGCACCGGCGTTGGCGAGAACGGCGTCGCGGGGAGCCCCCGCCTCCCCGGCGAGGACCCCGGTGAGGATGGCGGCGTTGCGGGCTACGTCGCCGCCGCGCAGGTCTTCGCGGCGCCAGCTGGCCACGCCGAGTTGCTCGGGGGTCAAGGTGAAAGCCGACACCGTCGAGCGGCGGACCTCGTTGACGAACGTCGTGCCGCTGACGGCGATCTCGTCGGTCCCGTCGCCGTGGACGACGAGTGCGTGCTCGGTCCCGAGCGAGCTCAGCGCCTCGGCAATCACGGGGACATGGCCCTCGGTCGCCACACCGACGACTTGCCGTTTCGCCGACGCCGGGTTCGCCAACGGGCCGATGAGGTTGAAGATCGTCGGCACCCCCAAGGCGGCACGCGTCGCCCCGACCGCCTTGAAGGCCGCGTGGTGGTTCGGCGCGAAGAGGAAACCGAGTCCTACATCTCTTAGGCACCGCAGGAACACCTCGGCGTCACCGAGTACGACGCCGAGCTCCTCCAGCACGTCGGCGGAACCACAGCGCGACGACGCCGACCGGTTGCCGTGTTTGGCGACCGGCGCGCCTGCCGCGGCGGCGACGATCGCCGCGGCCGTCGAGATGTTGAACGTGCCAGCCTCGTCGCCCCCGGTGCCGCAGGTGTCGACGACGTCGGTCCGCCCGACGTCCACCTTCGTCGCGTGGCGGCGGACGACCAGGGCGGCGGCTCCGATCTCGTCGGCGGACTCGCCTTTCGTCCGCAGCGCCGTCAGCAGCGCAGCGACCTGAATCGGGTCGGAGTTGCCGTCGGCGATCTGCTCCATCGCCGCGGTCATCTCGTCACCCGTCAGGTTGCGGCGGGCGGTCGCGGCACGCAGGGCATCGAGGACCGCGTTCATGAGTGGTCCTCCACCTGCGTCAGCCAGTTCGCGAGAAGGTGCTTGCCCTGGGGTGTGAGCACGGATTCCGGGTGGAACTGGACCCCCGTGATCTCGTGTTGCCGGTGCTGGACTCCCATGATCTCCCCTTGATCTGTCCAAGCAGTGACGGCGATCTCGTCCGGCAGGGACGATGAGTCGATGACGAGCGAGTGGTAGCGGCCCGCCACGAACGGGTTCGGCAGGTCCGAAAGGATGCCGGCAGCCAGGTGGTGGATGTCGCTCGTCTTGCCGTGCAGGATGCGGTGGTTGCGCACCACCCGGGCGCCGAAGGCCGCGCCAATCGCCTGATGGCCGAGGCACACCCCGAGCATCGGCACCACGCCGGCGAAGCAGCGGATCAGCTCGACGCTGATGCCGGCCGTCTCGGGCGTGCACGGTCCCGGTGAGATGACGATGCCGTCGGCCCCGAGCCGGCCGACGGCCGCGAGATCGATCGCGTCGTTGCGGTGCACGACGACCGAGGCACCGAGCTCACCGAGGTACTGCACGAGGTTGTAGGTGAACGAGTCGTAGTTGTCGATGACCAAGACGGTGCTCACGGCCGGCCACCCCCGTCGGCGCGGCCTTGGGCCGCGGCCACGGCGGCGAGCAGCGCGTTCGCCTTGTGGACTGTCTCGGCCTGCTCGGTCACGGGGTCGGAGTTGTAGACGACGCCAGCCCCGGCCTGGACGGTGAGCGCGCCGGCGTTGCAGACGAGCGTGCGGATGACGATCGCCATGTCCATGTTGCCGTCGTCGCCGATGTAGCCGACGCACCCGGCGTACGGGCCGCGGCCACGGCCCTCGAGCTCGGCAATGATCTCCATCGCCCGCACCTTTGGCGCCCCGGTCACCGTTCCGGCCGGGAAGACGGCGCGCAGCGCCTCGATTGCGTCGACCGACTCGACGAGTCGCCCGCGCACCTGGGAGACGAGGTGCATGACGTGGGAGTACTTCTCCACCGTCCGAAACAGGTCGACGCGCACGGTGCCGATTTCGGCGACCCGCCCGACGTCGTTGCGGGCTAGGTCGACGAGCATGACATGCTCGGCGTTCTCCTTCGGGTCGGCGAGCAGTTCCGCGACGAGCCGCTCGTCTTCTATCGGCCCGGTTCCTCGCGGACGCGTGCCGGCAATCGGCCGGACGACGATCTGCCGATCGCGGATCCTTGCCAGGGCCTCGGGCGACGATCCGACAAGCGCCAGTTCGCCGTGTTCGAAATAGAACAGGTACGGGGAGGGGTTCAGCTGGCGCAGCACCTCGTAGATCGCCAACGGGTCGATCGCGAGCTCGGTGCGAAAGCGCTGGGAGACGACGATCTGCTGGCAATCACCGGCCTCGATATAGGCCTTGGCGCGCGCGACCGCGGATTCGAATTCGCTGGCGGGGCGTTCCGGCAACACCGTCGCCGGGCCCGAGGAGGTCGCGAACGGCCCAGCGGACCCGCTGGCGGTCGCGGCGGCGCGGATCTCGTGGATGACCGACTCGATGTCCCCTGCAGCAGCGGCGTAGGCGGCGTCGAAGTCCCCCGAGGGTTCGATCCTCGACTCGACGGTCACGTGGACGACCTCGAGGCGGTGGTCGAAGGCGACGATCACCGCGCAGCGGACGAACAGCGCGTCGGGGAATCCCTCGGGTGAGGAGAGGACGGGAACACGCGGCTCGATGAGATGCGCCGTCTCGTAGGAAAGGAAACCCACAAGTCCACTCACGAAAGGCGGGGCACCGTCGTCCGACACGTGTTCGCGAGTTGCGAGCTCGCGACGCATCTCGTCGTACGGATCGCCGAGATCCCTGCCGAACGACCAATCCACGACGGGAGCACCGCCGCAACCGAGAAATGTCCAGCGGTCCCGGTCTTCGTCGTGCGCTACAGACTCGAACAGGAACGCCGCGCCCGGCCGGCGCCGCAGCACGGAGAAGGCGGTGACAGGCGTGATGTCACCGGTGGGAATG
This sequence comes from Acidimicrobiales bacterium, assembly GCA_050010315.1. Taxonomy (GTDB): domain Bacteria; phylum Actinomycetota; class Acidimicrobiia; order Acidimicrobiales; family Bog-793; genus Bog-793. The sequence goes on along the minus strand of JBEKLG010000003.1, from coordinate 2,277 downwards.
ACCGCCCTGACGACTGTGGTGTGCGCGGCACCCGGAGTCTGCGCCCCCCGACCGAACGAATCTCGATCGGGAACGAGGCTCAGCTCAGAGTTGCCAAAGACACCTCGCCGCCGACACACCCTCGCGCGGCACGTTGCACGCGGCGTTTCGCAGCGGCACGGAGGCGTGCGTCAGATTCGACATGGCGGCAACCTACCAAGCGTTCCCGAGGACTGTCCAACCGCGTGTCGAGCCGGCGCCCGGCATGGGCACGGTCACGCAGCCTCTTTGTCGGCTCGACGCGACCAGCTTGGGAAAGTCGGCCCGCGTTGTCGTAGAGGATGAGCGTGCACTCGATCCCACCGCAATGCAAGAGGACGGGTAGACGGTAGTTGCGGGAGCTCTTGAAGCCGTGCCCGCAGCCGGAGCTGTGGACAGCCACGAGAATGGCGAGGCCCCTGGCCGCGCCGTTGGATGCCTATCGGAGCACGGTCAGCTGTTCATGCGCCCCAGTTCGTTGAGAAGAGCCGCTTTCGCCAGTGCAGTTGTATGTCGTTGTTGCGATGCGCTGCCCGCCGGTCCCGATGAGCAGCATCGCTATGGCTGAGACGCCCGCGCCCGGTTTCAACAAGGGGGAGGATCGGCCGCGGTTGGTGCCAGCCTCTGCGGCCGGCGACGCGACGTCTGGCCGAGCATGGCCGCGACCTCGCATGCCGGCACCGCAGGTGAAAAGAGGTAGCCCTGCCCGAGCTCACAGCCAAGGTGGCGGAGGAGTTCGAGCTGAGCTTGCGTCTCGATCCCCTCGGCGAGCACGGTCATGTTGAGCTTCTGGCCCAGCGAGACGATCGCCTCGAGCAACGTGTCATTGCGGGCGCTCGCCGCCGATGGGCTGACGAACGACCGATCAATTTTGATGATGCATGGACGCAAGAGCGCCAGGTAGGAGAGCGAGGAGTACCCGGTGCCGAAGTCGTCGAGCGCGATGGTCACTCCGAGCCGGTCGAGGTGCTGGATCACGCTCTTTGCCCCGACGACGTCGGCGAGAACCACACTTTCGGTGATTTCGAGGATGAGGCGCTCTGGTGCAACTCCGTTGGTCGCCAAGAGCGACTTGATCATCGACATCAGGTCCGGGTCGTGGAACTGGCGCGCAGAGAGGTTGACGGTGACATAGGGCAAGGTGGCAGAAGCACCGATTGGCCCCCAGGAGCTCGCATCGATGATGGCGTTTTTGAGGGCGAACGAGCCCAGCTGAAAGATCAGATCACTCTGTTCTGCAAGCGGGATGAACACGTCGGGGGGTACCTGTCCCCGCTCGGGGTGTTGCCAGCGCGTCAGTGCTTCGAAGCCGACTATTCCCTTCGTGGTGAGCTCGACTCTCGCCGAGCTGAGCTTGACGATGGGCTGATAGTGCATCGAGAGCTCGCCAGAGTGAAGAGAGTGGTCAAGCTCCTGGGCGAGGGCGAAGCGGCTGACCGCCCTCTGGCGCATGGCGGGGGTGTAGAGGAGTTGGCGACCCTTGCCCAGGCGCTTGGCCTCATAAAGGGCGACGTCGGCATCTTGGAACCGACAGCCCGGCAGCATGACAAGTTCTGATGCCGAGATACGTCAATCCATACCGAATTGCCGTCGAAGGGGCCTTTCAGCGACACATTCCCCCCGCTGCGCCGGGAAGCGCCGCTTTACCTGCGCTTTCGCGAGGAGGCAGCCGAAGTCCGGTCCAAGTGGGCCCGTCCTCGTGGCAGTGACAATCGCTGTACCGATCCTCATACCGCCGGCGACGGCCGTCGTTGATACCGACCCATCTCCCAGCTGAGCGACTTCCTTCGACGGACCGTGCCGATCGTCCATCACGACGACGTCGAAGTTGCCAACCTCGCGGCTCGGTGCGGACGACCGGAAGTCTGCGGCTCCCGCTGCGGTTGCGGCGCGAAAGGGCCCCCGAGACGTGCCTTTGGCACGTCTCGGGGGCCCGATCTGAGATGAATTCCGGCAGCGACCTACTCTCCCAGGGGGTTGCCCCCCAAGTACCATCGGCGCGGGCGGGCTTAACTTCCGTGTTCGGGATGGGAACGGGTGTTTCACCGCCGCCATGGCCACCGGAAACCTGAGCTCTCGAGCGACCCGGATGCAACAAAATCCGGCCCGCTCCAAGGAACACGCAACCGCGGTCCCCTTGAGCCTTCCATAGCGAGCACGAGCGAGAGTCCAAGCCCTCGGCCGATTAGTACCGGTCGGCTGAACGCGTTACCGCGCTTACACCTCCGGCCTATCAACGTGGTGATCTAACCACGGGCC
>JBEKLG010000002.1:0-33809 GCA_050010315.1 Acidimicrobiales bacterium | reverse complement strand
GGGCGCGTCGTGCTGAGCACGCCCGTTGGGTGCTCTACGCCGTCGCCGGGGGTGCCGCTGCGGCGACGATCGGCCCCTTCCTCGTCATCGTGCTCTTTTCCTGTGGCATCGCCGAGGTTGTCGTGAGGGAGCTGAGGAACAAGCCGCCGACGACGTTGCCGGGGTTCGCTGTCTTTCCCTTGGTCGCCGCGGTGGCCTCCGTCGGAGGCATCGGCGCTGTGGTCTGGGAGGCTTTCAAGGTCGGAGCCCTCTCGTACGGCGGGGGTTTCGTCATCGTGCCGCTGATGCAGACCGACGCCGTCCATACCTTCCACTGGATGACGAACGCCCAGTTCCTGAACGCGGTCGCGCTCGGCCAGATCACGCCCGGTCCGGTCGTCCAGACGGTCGCCGTCGTTGGCTACGCCGCGGCGAAGCTACGCGGGGGCCTGATCGCCGCAGCCGTCGCCTTCCTGCCCTCGTTCTGCTTCGTTTTGCTCGGCGGTCGGCACTTCGGCCGGTTGCGCGCCAACGGCGGCGTCCAGGCCTTCCTCACCGGTGCGGGCCCCGCCGCCATCGGCGCGATCGCCGGCGCGGCGATCCCGCTCGGGCTGGCGCTCGCGCACCTCTGGCAGGTGGGCGTGCTCGCGGGGGCACTTGTCTGGCTCGTCGCCTTGCGCCATAACGTCGTCGTCGGCCTGCTCGCCGCGGCGGCGGTCGGTGTCGCCGTGTCGTTCGCCGGGCTGCCGGTCGGTTCCTAAGGGGCTGGATCAGCTGGTGAGTGAGGCAGGCCGCCGCCGAGGCGGCGGTCCGGGCCAGCGATTTCGCACCGGGTGGGTCGCGACCGGTGCGGCGAGACCGGGGAGACACGGCGGGCTGCCGGTCGGTGTCGCCGGCGGTGCCGCGGCGATGCCCGCCGGGCCCGACGTTTCCCGGCGCGAAGCCGTCGCGCACGGCACTGCCGTCTGATCCGCGGCCCGTGGGTTCGGCGGCTATCTGGTGGCTTCGGCGATCGTGACCGTGATGACGTCGTGGACGCGCTTGGGCTTGCCGCTCGGGGTGCCGTCCTTGGCGATCCGGTTGACGACCGGTCGGCCCAATACGACGCTGCCGAACAATGTGTAGTTCGGCTCGGCATCGAGGATCTTCTCGCCTCCCGGCAAGACGATGAAGAACTGGCTCTCGTTCGTCTTCGGGCCCGTGGAGTTGGCGTAGGCGACGCCCCAGACCGGATAGCAGCTCTTCGCGGCCTCGCACGAGCGCAGGGGCGTGTTCCCTGTCCACGAATAGCCCGGTCCGCCCTTGCCGGTACCCGTCGGGTCGCCGCCTTGGACCACGAAACCCGGGATCACCCGGTGGAACTTCGTTCCGTCATAGAAGCGGTGCTCGGCGAGGAAGACGAAGTTGTTCACGGCCTTGGGTGATTTTGACGCAACCATCGCGACGACGAAGGTACCGGCATCGGTCTTGAACGTCGCGTCGTAGGTGGCTTTCGCCGAGATGCACATCGGCGGCGCGCTGGTGAACTTCGTGTGCCGCGTCGTGGCGACGAACTGGCCCTTCGACAGGCAGACCGGCTTGATCGCGGCGTTCTTGGCCGGCTGGGAGTGCTGGCTCACCAAGGCGATGACCCCGACGACGAGGGCCGCGACAAGAGCCGCGCCTCCCACCCGGCGCAGGCGTCGCGATCGGCGCTTGTGCTTTTGGACGTGTTCGACCTTCGCCTGTCGCATCGCGCGCTGCCGCGCCCGCTTTTCGCTCGGCACGGCCAGCCAAGCTAGTCGCGACGGAGCACTAGGTTGTCCTCGTGGCTCTGATCGTCCAGAAGTTCGGTGGAACATCGGTGGCCGACGCCGACCGCATCCGCGAGGTCGCCAAGCACGTCGCCTGGACGCGCCAGAACGGCGACGACGTCGTCGTTGTCGTCTCGGCGATGGGCAAGACGACCGACGAGTTGGTCCGGATGGCCGGCGACGTGAGCTCGGTCACGCCGGGGCGCGAGCTCGACATGCTGCTGACGGCGGGCGAGCGGATCACGATGTCGCTCCTGTGCATGGCGCTCGCCGAGCTCGGCGTCCATGCGGCCTCGTTCACCGGCAGCCAGGCGGGGATCATCACCGACACGACCCACACCAAGGCGAAGATCGTCGAGGTGCGCGCCGACCGGCTGACCGAGGCGCTCGCCCGGGGGGTCGTGCCCGTCGTCGCCGGCTTCCAAGGGGTGTCGACCACGCGGGACATCACGACGCTCGGTCGGGGCGGGTCCGACACGACGGCCGTTGCCCTCGCCGCGGCGCTCGCCGCCGATCGATGCGAGATCTACACGGACGTCTCCGGCGTGTTCACGGCCGATCCGCGTGTCGTGCCGAGCGCGCGCCGGCTCCGCCAGGTCTCGTTCGAAGAAATGCTCGAGATCGCCTCGACCGGGGGTCGTGTGCTCGCCCTCCGGTCCGTCGAGTTCGCCCGCAACCATCACGTGCCGGTCCACGTCCGCTCCTCGTTCACCTGGGAGCCCGGGACGTGGGTGACCGAGGAGGACCCGTCCATGGAACAGCCCATCGTCTCTGCGGTGACGAGCGACGTGTCGGAGGCGAAGGTGACGGTCACCGCGGTGCCCGACCGCCCCGGCGTCGCGGCCAGGGTCTTCCGCGCCCTTGCCGACGGCGCTGTCAACGTCGACATGATCGTGCAGAACACCTCCGTCGACGGGACGACCGACGTCTCCTTCACCGTCGGGCGTGCCGAGCTCGAAGCGGCACGGGCGATCGCCGGGTCGCTGGCACCGGAGATCGGGGCGCGCGAGATCCTCGTCGATGAAGGCATCGCCCAGGTGTCGATCGTCGGCGCCGGGATGAAGACGCACCCGGGCGTGACGGCGCTGATGTTCGAGACCCTCGCCAAGCAGAACATCAACATCGAGATGATCTCGACCTCGCCGATCCGGATCTCCTGCGTCGTGCGCGCGAGCTCGGTCGACGACGCGGTGCGCGCTCTGCACGAGGCCTTCGGCCTCGGAGGCTGAAACCGCCAGGTACGCGCCGGCACACCCTGGCTAACCTGGGCGTGTGCGCATCGGGATCTTCGGGGCGACCGGCCAGGTCGGTGGCGTCATGCGGCGCCTCGTCGACGAGCGGCGCCTCCCCGTCGACGAGATGCGCTATTTCGCGTCGCATCGCTCCGCCGGGTTGAAGCTTTCCTGGCGGGGCTCGCCGATCGTCGTCGAGGACGCCGACGGCGCGGATTTCTCCGGACTCGAGATCGCGCTCTTTTCCTGCGGCAAGTCGACCTCTCTCTGGCTCGCCCCGCGTGTCGCGGCCGCCGGGGCGATCGTCATCGACAACTCCTCGGCCTGGCGCATGGACCCCGAGGTGCCGCTCGTCGTCTCCGAGGTGAATCCCGAGGCGCTGGCATCGATCCCCAAGGGGATCGTCGCCAACCCGAACTGCACGACGATGGTCGCGATGCCGGTGCTGAAGCCCCTCGACTCGGCCGGCGGGCTGCGGCGCGTCGTCGCCGCCACCTACCAGGCGGTCTCTGGCGCGGGCCTCGCCGGTGTCGCCGAGCTCGACGAACAGGTCCGCGCGGTCGCGGCGCGGGCCAGCGGTCTGACCTTCGACGGCGGCGCGGTGGCGTTCCCCGCGCCGGCGAAGTTTGCCGCGCCGGTCGCGTTCAACGTCCTGCCGTTGGCCGGCTCGCCGGTCGAAGACCGCTCCGGAGAGACCGACGAGGAGCAGAAGTTCCGCAACGAGAGCCGTAAGATCCTCGGCCTTCCTGCTCTCGGCGTTGTCTGCTCGTGTGTGCGGGTGCCGGTTTTCACGGGCCATTCGCTCGCGCTCGCGCTCGAGTTCACCCGGCCGCTCTCCCCGGAGCGGGCCCGGGAGATCCTCGCCGCTTCCCCCGGGGTCGTCTTGGTCGACGTGCCGACGCCGCTCAGAGCCGCTGGGACCGATCCGACCTACGTCGGCAGGATCCGCCGCGACCCGACGGTCGAGAACGGCCTGGTGCTGTTCGTCTCGGGCGACAACCTGAGGAAGGGTGCCGCCCTCAACGCCGTCCAGATCGCCGAGCTCCTCGTCGCCCGCTAGGGGCGGCGGTCGCCGTTCAGTAGGCCCGGCCGAAGACGAGCCGGCGCCCGTAATCCGACGGGCGGCCGCACGCCACGCACCGGCCGGTCTCATCGGGCGCGTCGCGCGGGACACAGCGCGGCGTTGCGCCGGTGCGTTCCTGGATCGCCCGCTCGCAGGCGGGGTCGCCGCAGAGGAGAGCTCTGGCGAAGCCGGTCGCGACTGCCGCGGCGAGTTCGTCGAGGCTGTCCGCGGTCGCGGTGTGCGCCTCGCGGAACTCCAGCGCCCTTCGGAACAGCGCGTCCTGGAAGACGTCGAGGCGTCCGGGCATCGTCGCGGCGAGCTCGCCGATTGCGGCGGGTGCCTTCGTGCCGCTCAGCCGGTCGACGACGACGACCGTGCCCGCGGCGAGGTCGCGCGGCCCGAGCTCGATCCGCAGCGGCACCCCCCGCAGCTCCCAGTCGTTGAACTTGAACCCAGCCGAGACGTGGGTGCGCCTGTCAACGTGGACCCGGACACCCTGGCCAGCGAGCTCGCCGGCCAGGACATCGGCGGCCGCGACGATCGCGCCGAGCTCGTCTTCTCTGCCGATCGGCACGACGACGACCTGATAGGGAGCGATCCTCGGCGGCAGCACGAGGCCCTGATCGTCCCCGTGGGTCATGACCACCCCGCCGATCATCCGGGTGCTCATCCCCCACGACGCCGTGTGGCACAGGGCGCGACTGCCGTCGGCCCCCGTGTACTCGATCCCGAAGGCCCGGGCGAAGTTCGTCCCCAGGTAGTGCGAGGTCGCGGCCTGCAGGGCGCGGCCGTCGCGCATCATCGCCTCGAGCGAGATGGTCCGCATCGCCCCGGCGAAGCGCTCCGAAGGTGTCTTGTCCCCGACGAGCACGGGCATCGCCGCGAACTCCTCGGCGACCGCCTGGTAGAAGTCCGCCGCCACGATCATCTCGGCGACGGCGTCCTGTTCGGTGGCGTGGGCCGTGTGGCCCTCCTGCCAGAGAAACTCCGTTGTGCGCAGGAAAAGGCGCGGCCTCATCTCCCAGCGCACGACGTTCGCCCACTGGTTGACCTTCAGCGGCAGGTCGCGGTAGGAGTCGATCCAGCGGGCGAACATCTCGCCGACGACCGTCTCCGAGGTCGGCCGTACGACGAGCGGCTCCTCGAGGTCCTCGCCGCCGGCGTGGGTGACGATGGCCAGCTCGGGCGAGAACCCCTCGACGTGCTCGGCCTCGCGGTGCAGGTGGCTTTCCGGGATGAAGAGCGGGAAGTAGGCGTTGGCGTGACCCGTGGCTTTGATGCGCCGGTCGAGCTCGCCTGAGAGCAGCTCCCAGATCCGGTAACCGTAGGGACGGATGACCATCGTGCCGCGCACCGGACCGCGATCGGCGAGCTCGGCCCGCAGGACGAGCTCGTTGTACCAAGCGGAGAAGTCCTCGCCCTGGGGGGTGATCCCGCGTTCATCTGTTTTCGCCATCGGCGACCGGGTCTTCTTTTGAAGCGCAACCGTTGCGCTGCCCGGCGAACGTAGCGGATCAGGGACCCGACCGGCGGCCACCGGCCCGGGAGGCAGTTCGCGGCGGCGTGCCGGGAGGCATTTGCCACAACTCGTGAGGCTCTGGCCACACAAAGTGAGAAACGGCGGTTGTCCGCGAGGCCATGCGCAGGGGTTCCGGCATTGTCACGCCATTGTCATATCGGCACCTTGCGGCGGCTCGGGTGCGTTTTCTAGATTCGCCCGGACAGCGAACCCGGTAGTACCCGCTGCTTGCTACGTGATTTTCCGGTGCTGTTTCGCGGAACCGTGCGAATCGACGGGGGAGCGGATGCGAGTAGGACCGCTTGGTGCGTTGCTCTGGGGCGCGGGGGTCTTGTTCGTCGCGCTCGGCGCGACGGTCGTCTCGGGTGCCGTACCGCCGGTCGGCGCGGCCTCGACCCCCGGTACGACGCCGGCGTGGTGCACGGAGAACGGCGCGTCAGTCGTCGGTTGGACCGGGACGAAGCCGAACCTGCCGATCTGCGGGCCGGGCCCATACGAAGGGGGCACGCGGTCGATCATCGACCTGCCGGGTCCGTACGGGGCGGACCGCGTCTATTTCAACGCCACCTCTGGGTTCCAGTGCGTCGAGCTCGCTGATCGCTTCCTCGCGGTCGTCGACGGTCTCGCCCCGGTCTTCGCCAACGGTCAGCAGGTCGCGGCGAACTACCACGCCGCCTACGCCAACACGAGGCTCTACGTGAACGGCTCGCGCCAGGCCGTCCGCCATCCGCCATCCGCCGGTGATGTCATCAGCTTCTCGGACTCGCCGGACTTCGACAGCTGGTCACCGGGCCACGTCGCCGTGATCATGGCGAGCTTGGTCGACGGCGCGACCGGCGACGGCACGGTGACGCTCGCCCAGGAGAACGTCGGCGCCGGCTACTGGAACTACACGCTCGACCTGGTGAACTGGCGGCTCGAGGACCCGACGAGCGCGCCGAACGCCGAATGGGGGTTCCCCTACGCCGAATGGCTGCAGGTCCTGCCCTACCGGAAAGCATTCGGGAGCGCCCGGGTCACGCTCGTCGCGGCCGCCGGGAAGCCGGGGATCTCACCCGTGCCGGGGATTTTCTCGTCGTTCGGTCTCGGCCCGCGCCGCGGTGTCGCCCGTGCCGACCGCTCCTGCGACCGGCGGCGGGCAGCGGTCGGCGAGAATCGCTTCGAGCAGCTCGGCCTGATAGGCGCGCTCAGCGCCGACGGAGTGGGGGTCTTGATCGACGGCGGCTGACTCCCGGGCGCGCTCAGCGGCGTCACGGGCGGCGGCCCATGCCGGTGCGTACGGCGAGCGGTGTTCTGCCCCGAGGGCGATCGGGCCCCACGGCGTCGGGATTGGCGCGCTCGGTTCGCTCGGCGTGTCGGCGGGATGCTCGTCGAGAACCTCTTCGCGCGAGCGCACGTAGCGCGGCATCGCGAGGTGTCGCAATGCCTCGAGGGCGGCGAGCACCGCCTCGGTGCATGCGGCGATCGTCGTCCAGGCGGGGTCGTCGAGGACGTCGAGGTCGCTCCCGAGATCTTCACTCAACGTCGCCAGCGAGACGTCGCCGAGCTCACTGCCGAGCCGGCGCAGTCGCCGCACCGCGGCGAAGCGGGCGAGCAGCCCGAGCCGTTGCTCGCCCTCCGGGCTCGAGCGCTCGAGGATCACCCTCGCCTGGGCGACGACCTCGCCGAGCGTCGAGCCGTCCGGCAGCGTCGTCGTCGCCGCGTCACCGAGCACGTGGGCCGCGCACTCGAGGGCGAAACGCGCTGCGCCATAGACCCCCCAGGCGGTCTCGGCGGTGAGCCGGGCCGACCAGGCGACGACCGTGTCGCCGGCGTCGTGCGCTTCGTCGATCGGTTCGGCGAGAAAGATCCTCTCGTCGAGCGCGTCGAGCAACGCCGTCGCCCGGCGCAGGACGAGTTCGCCCGAGGGCGGGCGCGTCGGCTCGCCGGGCGAGGTCGTGCCGCCGGCCACGGCGGGCAGGCTCCAGTGGATCTCGCCGGTCGCCGTCTGCTCGATGCCGCCGGCGTTCGTCGCCACGTAGAGGTGATCGTCCATCGCAGGGCTCCTCGAGGGCCAGGCGGCCCGGGCTCAGTTTCTCCGCGGCCGCGGCCGACTGAGTCGGGAAGGCGGGATTTGAACCCGCGACCTCAGCGTCCCGAACGCTGCGCGCTAACCAAGCTGCGCTACTTCCCGTCGGCCGTCCGGCTCGCGCCGTCTCCGGGGGCGATCGTAGCCGATGGTGCCTCGACGACGACCTTGGCGATGCGCCGCCTTTCCATCCGCGCGACACGGAAGATCCACCCCCCGTGCTCGTAGGTCTCCGACTCCGTCGGGATGTGCCCGAGCGCGTCGAAGAGAAACCCCCCGAGCGTGACGTAGTCGCCCTCGGGGATCGCGACGCCGATCTGCTCCGCGACCTCGTCGACCGCGCAGGCGCCGTCGACGAGATAACGATGCGCGTCGATGCGGAGTATCGCCGGGCTCGTCGTGCGGTCGAACTCGTCGCGGAGGTCGCCGACGAGCTCGCTCACGAGGTCGTTGATCGTGATCACGCCGGCGAAGCCCCCGTACTCGTCGACGACGACAGCGAAGCCGCGTCGGCGGCGACGCATGTCGGCGAGGATCTCGAGTGCCGAGCGCGACTCCGGCACGACGTAGGGCTCACGCAGCCTCGCCGTGACATCGGCGCCCGAGAGAACCGCCGTTGTTCCGGCGCTCTCGCCGGAAGCGAAGGGTACGTCGAGGTTGAACAGGTCCTTCACGAACAGGACGCCGAGGAGATGGTCGAAGTCGTCGGTGTAGACGGGATAGTGGCTGTGGCCCGACCGCCTGACGGCCCGCGCGACGTCGGCGAGACTCACCGGGGTCGCCAGGCCGACGACATCGACCCGAGGCGTCATCACCTCTCGTGCCGTTGACTCGCGCAACGCCTCCAGGCCGCTCGTGATCTGCAGCTCCTGCTCCGACGGCGCCCGGGTGGCGGCCTCGGGCACCCGCTTCAGATGCAGGCGCCTCATCGTCGGGCCAGCCTGAAGAAAGGCTTGAGGACTGAGGCCGTCATGTTCGAACTGCCTGCTAGGAGGCGGTGATCGTCGTCGGCGCGAACGACTCGTCGTGGAACGTCCCGCCGGCGAGCAACGCCTCGACGGCCCGGCGCAGCCGCACCGGGTCGAACGGCTTCACGAGGTAACCCTCGACGCCCGTGCGACGGGCGAGGAAGACGTCGGCGCGGCGGTCGAGGAGCACGAGGACCGGTACGTGCCCGGCGCGTCCGCCGGACTCCTCGTGGGCGAGGTCGAAGGCGACCGCGAATCCGCCCATGTTCTGGACCTGGCTGTCGGTGATGACGAGGTCGGGCGCGAACTGCGCGGCGAGGCCACGGACCGCCTCGCCGCTCCGGGCGACACGGATCTCCCGCTCGCCGTCGTCGACGACCGCAGTCAACTCCTCGACGACGGTCGTGGCGTCGGCTACGAGCAGGATCTTCTCCACTTACCCAAGGTAGCGCTCAGCCGACGAGGTGGGTAGCGGGGGCATTTGCCCGGGACGACGATGCGACAAGGACGAGATCGGCGCCCACGGCACGCAAGGTGGCGCGGCCTTGATGGAACCAGTCAGTCGTCCAGGGCGGACAGTTTTTCAACGGGAACAGTCACCATTTCTCGGGCGGCTCACGGCAACCGCCGGGTGACGCACCTGAATTCGCCAGTTCTGCTCGTGAGCGGTCCTCGAGGATCCCTTTGCGAACTGAGACTCTGTCCGCGCCGCCCGGTGAGACGACCCGCGCGAGGGATCCGACCGTGTGGCGGATCTCGCAGATCCCGCCCTCATGAAATTAGATGGGCCGAAGCCCTGTCGAGGATGGCCAGCTCCTCGCGGTCGAGCCTCCAGGCGATGGCGGCGGCATTCTGGGTAGCGTGTGAGATTTTCGTGGCCCCGGGTATGGCGATGACCCGGGCGTCCTGGCACAGCAGCCAGTTCAGTGCCACCTGGCTGGGGGTGACGCCACGTTGTCCCGCGATGAGCGCCAGCGCGCCGTCGAGCGCCCTGTTGTCGCTGTCGTCCGACCCGCTCCGGAGCAGGCCGCCGCCAAGCGGACGATAAGCGACCAGGGCGACGTCGAGTTCCCGGCATGCGGCGAGCACGCCGTCGTGCTCGGGCTTGCGGTGCACCAGGCTGTACTGGACCTGGTTGGCTGCTAGAGGGATACCGTGGCGACCCAGGGCGTCTCTGGCCCGCCGCATCTGGGAGGCGTCGCAGTTGCTCACGCCGACGGCACGAACCTTTCCCGAGCCGACCGCCTCCGCCATGCGGTTCATCCACGTCTCGATGCGCACCAGGCTGTGGGGGAAGTGCAGGTAGTACAGGTCGATCGAGTCCCGGCCCATCCCGTGCAGCGTTGCGTCCAACGCCCGGGCGAACTGCGCGCCAACGAGGCGCGTCGGGTACGGCGCGAACTTGCTGGCGAGGATCACGGGGCGGCCGTCTTTCCGGCAGCAGCGCCCGAGGAGTCGTTCTGACCGCCCTGCCATGTAGACCTCGGCGGTGTCGAAGAAGGTGACGCCGGCGTCAATGGAGGCGCCGAAAGTGGCCGCCAGGTCCGGCTCCGCCGCCCCCCGCCCTCCCCAGCGGTTCGTGCCGACACCCAGGGCGGACACCTCGATACCCGATGCCCCCAGCCGGCGGGGCCCGAATGCCTCGGTGGTCACCCCGCCAGCCTAGAGAGAGCTCGCGGCCGCAGTTGGCAGGTCAGCCGGACCCATTGGAGATCGCGTGCTGCGGTAACCGGGGAATCCGGGCTCATCGTGCGGGCCTGGCACGGTGACGACCTGCCCTCGAGTCTTTCGATCAGGAATCGGCAGGCACCGCCGTGACCTCGGACCGGGACGACACGGAGCGGGGTGCTCGTCGACCAGGCGGTCCGAACCGCGCCATCGGCCGAACACCATACGAAGAGAACCGCGGTCACGAAGTTTTCCCGACGCAGACGCGTCCACGCCTCGTGGCGAGGAAGTGCCACGTCGGTCTAGGCGCTCACGAGGTGGCGAACGACGCGCAGCAGGCTCTCGACGTCGTGCACGTCGCTCTCGAGGAGCGGGACGCGCACGACCGGCGCGGGCGCGACGGCCCTGACGAGGTCGGCGAGGAAGCCCTCCTCTCGCCGCGCGATCGTCTCAAGGTCGACGAGGTTTCCGACGAGCTCGTTCCAGGCCGTGCTCCCGGCGCCGCGGGACCTGGGGATCCGCGGCGAGCCGAAGTCGGGGTGGACCCGGTTGACGACGAGCGCGTCGATGGCACCGTGGCGCCGACCGAGCTCGTCGAGGAAGAAGTGAGCGTCGTCGATCGCGTCCCGCCGGGGGGTGGTGACGAGGACGAACCCCGTCGATCGCTCGGCGAGCAGCCGCTCGACCCGCGCGGCGCGGTCCCGGAAGCCCTGTTCCATGCCCTGGAACGCGCTGAAGAAGGCGAGAGTGTCGTCGACGATCTCCGCGCCGGCGACGCGGGCGATCGACCGGATGACGGCCTGGCCGGCGAGGCTCATTGCACGCAGGTATGTGGTGCCCGGTGCGACGAACGCCTTGAAGATCCGGTTGTCGAGGAAGCGCTCCAGGCGGCGGGGCGCGTCGAGGAACTCGAGGGCGTGAGGCGTCGGCGGCGTGTCGACGACGACGAGGTCGAAGGCGGCCTGCTCGTGCAGCTCGAAGAGCTTCTCGGTCGCCATGTACTCCTGAGTGCCGGAGAGCACCGAAGCAAGGTTCCGGTAGAGGCGGTTCGTGAGGATGCGGGCGGCCTGCTCGGGATCGCGGGCGTAGCGCCCGACGAGCGTGTCGAAGGTTGTCTTGGCGTCGAGCATCACGACACTGAGCCTTCCCGGCCACGGTCCGGCGATTTCGCGGGGTTCGTTGCCGACACCGGTCGCGCCCAGCGCGTCGGCGAGCCGCCGTGCCGGGTCGATCGTGACGACGCAGGCCGTGCGGCCCCGCAGCGCCGCCGCGACGGCGAGTGCCGCCGCGGTCGTCGTCTTGCCGACGCCGCCCGCGCCGCAGCAGATGGCGACCGAACGCCCCTCGACCGTCGCGTCGAGGGCGCTCACGACAACGCCTCGATGCCGGCGGCGAGCGACGCCACGAGCTGCGCGAGCTCGGCGCTGCCGACCTCGGCGGTGAAGAGGTACGGGAGCTCGATCCGGGGCAAGGGAAGTTGTGCGGCGAGCCGGGTGAGTTCTGCCCGCTGGAGCTGCTGCCGGCCTCGCCGGAAGGTCGCGGCGCGGCCGATCGCCTCGGCGACTTCGCCATCGAGCGGCCCCAACCCGGCCGCCGCCGCCAACGCGGCGGGGTCCTCGTCGAGGTGCTCGATCACGGGGTAGCAACCGTTGACGACGACCGGGCCGAGGGCGACGCCGATTTTGTCCTCCAGCCGGAAGGCGGTCTCGACGGCCTCGTTCACCGGGGTCTCCTCGGGAACCGTGACAACGACGGCCTGACAGCGGCCCGGGTCGGTGAGCATCGCCACGACTTCGTCGGCCTGGGTCCGGAGCGGACCGGCGCGGGCAGCGTCAGCGAGGCCGCCCGAGCTCGACAAGAAGCTAAGGGCGTGGCCGGTCGCCGGCGCGTCGAGGACGATGAGATCAGCGACCTCGGCCTGCTCGAGCTGGCGCACCTTGCCGAGGATGAGGACCTCGCGGATCCCAGGAACCGCTGTCGCGACGACTTCGAGCGCGCCGGAGCGCACGAGGCGCGCCGCGAAGCGCCCGAGGCCGTGCGCGCTCAGGTACTCGAGCAGCGCCGCGTCCGGGGTGAGGACCCTCGCCCGCACCCGGCCGGGGACTCGCGGTGATCCCATCCCGTCGGGCGTCTCGTCCGGATCGACGGACCCCCGCCCCGGGCGCAGGGTCGTCTCGTCGTAGCCGAGACCGCCGTCGCGCCCGAAGAGGGCGGCCAGCCCGGCGGATTCGTCGAGCGTGACGACGAGCACGTCGAGGCGGGCGTCGGCGGCGAGGTTCGCCAGCGCCGCGGCTGTCGTCGTCTTGCCGACGCCGCCCTTGCCGACGACGACGAGGACGTGGCTTCGGCGCAGGAACCGCGTGACGTCCATCCGGGGTCCGACACTACCGGGAGCGGCGCTCAGCGCCGGGTGCTGCCAGGGCGCTCGGCTTGCAGAACCCCTTGTCAGGCGGCCGGACGTGGCAGTAGCGTCACGACGCAGCCGACCTGGCGCGGACGGGTCGAAGCGGGGTCGGCCGGCCGCTCGAGGGTTCGTCCACAGGGGACGAGGCGGGGAGGGGTTCGTGATCGCTGAGCGATCCGAGAAAGTCTGGTACCTCAAAGCTTCGTGTCGGGGACCGCAGGCCGCCGTCTTCTTCCCCCCGACGCAGCCCGAGGGCAAGGAGGAGCGACTCGACCGCGAAGCGGCCGCGAAATCGATGTGTGCGCTCTGCCCGGTGCAGCGACCCTGCCTCGACTACGCGATCCGGATCCGCGAGCCCCACGGGATCTGGGGCGGGCTGAACGAGGTCGAACGCAAGCAGATCCTCGAGCGCCGCGCCGGCTGACCGTCCAGCGCGCTCAGCTCGCGGGCCATCCCCGCGCCGCGTCGACGTGCTGGATGAGCCGCGCCGTGCACCCGGATTTCGCGATCGGGGGGGCGATATCGGTCGCGAGCCGGCCGACGAGCGCGGCGAGCTCGGTGCCGAAAGAACCGTCGGTCGCGAGCTCGCGCATTGTCCCGGCGTCGCCCGCCCGGGTGAGGTCGGGGTCGAAGGGCAACGCCCCGAGGAGCGGCGCGCCGATCTCTGCAGCGAGCGCCGCGCCGCCGCCCTCACCGAAGGCGACGTGTCGTCGTCCGTCCTCGGTCATGTACGGGGACATGTTCTCGATGACGCCGGCAACGCGAACGTGGCCCTTGCGGGCCATGTCGGCGGCGCGCCCGGCGACTCTTGCCGCGGCCAGCGAAGGCGTCGTGACGACGAGGAACTCGGCGCGCGGCAGCATCCTCGCCAGTGCCATCTGAACGTCGCCGGTTCCCGGTGGCATGTCGACGAGCAGGTAGTCGAGCGGTCCCCAGGCGACGTCCTCGAGGAAGTGCTGGATGGCCCGGGCGAGCACGAGGCCGCGCCACATGAGCGCTTCGTTCTCGTCGGCGAGGAACCCCATCGACACCACCTGCAGGCGCTGTCCTGCGACCTCGATTCGCGCGGGGAGGATTTTCTTGGCACGCACCTCGAGGGGTCCGGCGACCCCGAGCAGGCGCGGGATCGAGAAACCCCAGATGTCCGCGTCGAGCAGACCGACGGCGAGGTCTCGACGCGCGAGGCCGAGCGCCAGGTTGGCCGCGACCGAGGACTTGCCGACACCGCCCTTGCCCGAGACGACGGCGAGAACGCGAGTGGCGTCGGGGAAGCTCGCCGCGATGGCGCGGCCCTGCGCCGCCCGGCGTGCCCTCGACATCAGGCGGGCCCGTTCGTCGCGTCCCATCACGACGGTCGTGACTTCGACCGATGTGACGCCGTCGAGCGACTCGAGGCGGCGGGTGACGTCGTTCCGCAGCTGGACGCGCAACGGGCAGGCCGCGACCGTGAGGGCGATCTCGACTCGCGTCCTACCCTTGTCGCTGCGAGCCGAGCGGACCATGCCGAGCGTGACGATGTCCTCGCCGAGCTCGGGGTCGACGACGTCACGCAGCGCGGCGAACAGCTCGTCGTGGCTCGGGGAGCCGCCGGCCGGGCCGTCCCGGTGTCGGTCGGCAGCCATCGCAGATGATGCTAACGGGCGGGTTCGCGCGACCGCCTTGTTAGGATCGAGCGACGAAGCGAGACGGGGCGATGGCAAGGAGCAACTTGTGAATACCGCCACGACGGTCAAGATCGGCCAGCGGCCGAACCCCGTGAGCCTCACCGACACCGCGGTCGCAAAAGTCGCCGAACTGCTCGCCGCCGAGACCGACGGCAAGGATCTCGCGCTCCGGGTCGCGGTCCGGCCCGGCGGCTGTTCCGGCTACAGCTACGACATGTTCTTCGACGCCGACGTCGCCGACGATGACATCGTGCGGACCTTTGGGGGGGTCCGCGTCGTCGTCGACCCCGAGAGCGCCGAGCTCATCAAGGGGGCGACGCTGGATTTCAGCGACGGCCTGCGGGAGTCGGGCTTCCACATCACCAACCCGGCCGCGACGCGCACCTGCGGTTGCGGCTCCTCGTTCAGCTGAGCGCTACCCAAGGCGCGCCCGCGCCGCAGGGGCTGCGGCGCTTCTACCGCCCGGTCGTGCGGGCGGGTGACTGGCTCGTCTGCTCTGGCCAGCTCGGCCTTACCGGCGGCAGCCTCGTCGCTGGTGGCGTCGCCGAACAGCTGTCCCGGGCGCTTGCGAATCTCGGGGAGCTGTTGGCAGCCGAGGGGTCGTCGCTCGACGCGGTGGCCAAGACGACGGTGTTCTTGACCGACATGGGGGACTATGCCGCGATGAACGAGGCGTACGCCGCCGCTTTCGGCGACAACCTCCCGGCCCGCACCACCGTCGCCGTCAAGGCGCTGCCGTTCGGCGCCCTCGTCGAGGTCGAGGCCTGGGCCTACCTGCCACCGGCCAAGGTGTAGTTCCCCGCCAGCTGCAGCCATGGCCGGCGCGCCAGTCGGCGGAGCCGCCTCTAGGGCGACCAGCGCGCCTTCCCGAAGCGGTAGCCGACGCTGCGCACGGTCTCGATGAGGTGCGCATTCTCCTCGCCGAGCTTGGCCCGCAGCCGCCGGATGTGGACGTCGACCGTGCGCGCCCCGCCGAAGTACTCGTAACCCCAGACCCGAGCGAGGAGCACCTCCCGGGTGAAGACCTTGCCCGGACGGGCGGCGAGGAAGCGGAGCAGTTCGTACTCCATGAACGTGAGGTCTAGCGAGCGCCCGGCGACGACTGCCTGGTAGGTCTCGAGGTTGAGGGCGAGGGGTCCGTAGGCGATCACGTCGTGGTGCTTGCCGCGCCCGGTCTTCCACAACAGGTGCCCGAGGCGCATCTCGATCTCGTCGGACATCGCCTCGGTGAGCGTGAAGTCGTCGAAGAGCTCCTTGTGGCTGTCGAGCGTGGCGAGCTGGTCGGCGTTCGCCACGAGGAGCACCGGCGCCACGGGCTCGTCGCGCTGGCGCAGCACCCGACACAGCGAGAACGCCGCCTCCGGTGACTCGACCACGGAGATGACGGCACCGGGCCATCCCTCGGTGGGCTCGAGCTCGCGCACCGCGTCGGCGTTGGCGACCGCGGTGAAGGCGTAGCCCGCCGAGTCGAGCGCCTTGGCGAGCCCCGGACTCGGCGGGTCCGGGAAGCAGGCGAGCGGCTCCACGTGCCTACCGACTCTTTTCGGGCGAGGTCACTTCTGCTCCTACAGGGCGGGGAGGTAGCGGATGAGTTCGAACGGCGTGATCTGACGGCTGTAGTCCTCCCACTCGGCCCGCTTGTTGCGGAGGAACCACTCGAAGACGTGGTCACCGAGCGTGGCGAGGACCAGTTCGGAGCCCTCCATCATCTGCAGCGCCTCGTCGAGCGTTCTCGGCAGAGGGCGGATGCCGGCCGCGGCGAGCTCGCGGGGGGTCATCGTGTACAGGTTCGCATCTGCCTCGGCGGGCAGCTCGTAGGCCTCCTCGATCCCGCGCAGGCCGGCCGCGAGGATGACCGCGAAGGCGAGGTAGGGGTTGCACGCCGGGTCGACCGAGCGGTACTCGACGCGGGCTGACTCCGTCTTGCGCTGCTTCACGACCGGCACGCGCACGAGCGCCGAGCGGTTGTTGTACGCCCAGGAAACGGTGAACGGCGCCTCGTAGCCCGAGACGAGGCGCTTGTAGGAGTTCACCCACTGGTTCGTCACCGCGGTGATCTCCCGGGCGTGCTCGAGCAGCCCGGCGATGAACTGGCGCGCCGTCACCGAGAGCCCGTGCTCGTCGTCGACGTCGTAGAAGGCGTTCTGGCCGTCGCTGAAAAGCGAGCAGTGGGTGTGCATCCCCGAGCCCTGGACGCCGGCAAGCGGCTTCGGCATGAACGAGGCGTAGACGCCGTGTTCCTGCGCGATCTGCTTGATCAGCAGGCGGACGGTCATGATCGTGTCGGCCATCGTCAGGGCGTCCGTGTAGCGCAGGTCGATCTCGTGCTGGCTCGGGGAGTCCTCGTGCTGGGCGTACTCGACCGGGATCCCCATGTCCTCGAGCGTGAGTACGGTCTTGCGCCGGAGATCGGTGGCGAGGTCTGCCACCGTGAGCTCGAAGTACGAGCCGGTGTCGAGCGGCTGCGGCGGCACGTCGGCATCGGCGTCGGAGCTCGCGAAGTAGAAGTACTCGAGCTCAGGGGCGGCGAAGAAGCTGAAGCCGCGATCGTGGGCGCGCTCGAGCGCCCGACGCAGCACGTGGCGCGGGTCGCCCTCGAAAGGCGTGCCGTCGACGTTCGAGATGTCGCAGAAGACGCGGGCGACCGTCGCGTCCTCGCCGGACCTGATCGGCAGGATCTGGAACGTCTTCAGGTCAGGGTGGGCGACGACGTCGCTCTCCTGGATCCGGCTGAAGCCATCGATCGAGGAGCCGTCGAAGGTCATCCCGTCGTCAATCGCGTTCTCGAACTCGGCGGGGGGGATCGAGAACGTCTTCGGGGTGCCGAGCACGTCGGTGAACCAGAGCTGGATGAAACGGATGCCGCGTTCTTCCACCGTCTTCAGGACGTACTCGCGCTGGTTCTCCATCGTTCATCCCTTCGCGCGATGACAAGGTCGCGCTCGCGCCGGTCGCGAGGACAAGTCTCGCAGACCCCGCGGGCCCGACCAAACGGCGGGCGCCGGCGGGCGCTTATCGGAGTGCGAGACTGCCATCGCTACGATGACGGCGTGGGCTGGCTACGCGTCGCGCTCTGCCAGATCGACGCAGTGGTCGGGGACTTCGGTGGGAACGTCAGGCGTGTACTCGCGGCGCAAGCGCGCGCCGAGGCACTTGGGGCCGACGTCGCGGTCTTCCCCGAGCTCGTCGTGACGGGCTATCCGCCCGAGGACCTGCTGCTCGAGCCGGACTTCGTCGCTGCCAGCGAGGAAGCTGTCCGGGCGGTGGCGGCCGGGGTGGGCGGATGTGCGGCGGTCGTCGGCTACGTGGCCGAGTCCGGAGGTCTGCGCAACTCGGCGGCGGTCTGCTGCCACCATGAGGTGCGCGGCGTTGTGGTGAAAGAACTGCTCCCGAACTATGGGGTTTTCGACGAGCAGCGCTGGTTTGTCCCCGGTGCCGGCGACTCACCGGTCTTTTCCATCGGCGGCGGGCCGGTCGGCGTCGTGATCTGCGAGGATGCCTGGGCACCCGAGGGTCCGGTGGCGCGGCTCCGTGCCGGCGGGGCGAAGATCGTGTTGTCGCTCAACGCCTCGCCGTATCGCGCCGGGGTCCGAGCCGAGCGCGAGGAGATGCTCGTTGCCCGGACGGCCGAGTCCGGGTGCGCCATCGTCTACGTCAACCTCGTCGGCGGTCAGGACGAGCTCGTCTTCGACGGGGGCTCGATGGTCGTCAACCCCGACGGTTCGCTTCTCGCCTCCCTCGCCCAGTTCAATGAGGACATCGCCGTCGTCGACGTCGCCTTCTCAGACGAGGTCCGCTCGCGCCAGGGCGTCGTCGAGGTCAGCGGGCGGCGGAAGGGGCGCCGCGCGCCGGCCGCCGCAACGGTCGCCACGGTACTCGAGGGCGACGCCGCGACCTACGAGGCGCTCGTGCTGGCGACGCGGGACTACGTCGGGAAGAACGGCTTTGCCGACTGCGTCGTCGGGCTTTCGGGCGGGATCGACTCGTCGCTCGTCGCGGCGATCGCCGTCGACGCCGTGGGGCCGGCGCGCGTCCACGGTGTGGCGATGCCCTCGCGCTTTTCCTCCCTGGAGTCCCTCGCCGACGCGACCGCCCTCGCACAGGGTCTCGGTATCGACCTCTTGGTGATCCCGATCAAGAAGGCGCACGAGACGTTGCTCGAACTGCTGGCGCCGAGCTTTGGCGATCGGCCGCCGGGTGTCGCCGAGGAGAACCTCCAGGCGCGGATCCGCGGCACCCTCCTCATGGCGCTGTCGAACAAGTTCGGCTGGCTCGTCCTCACGACCGGGAACAAGAGCGAGACGGCGGTCGGCTACTCGACGCTCTACGGCGACACCGCCGGCGGCTTCGCCGTGATCCGCGACGTCCCGAAGCTCCTCGTCTACGCCCTCGCGGGCTTCTGCAACGCCAAGGCCGGACGGCAACTCATCCCGGAGGAGATCTTCGCGAAGCCCCCGTCGGCAGAGCTGCGCCCCAACCAACGCGACGAGGACTCGCTCCCCCCTTACGACGTGCTCGACCCGATCCTCGAGGCCTACGTCGAGCGCCACGCGAACGTCGCCGACCTGGTCGCCGAGGGCTTCGAGGAGGCGACCGTCCGCCGGATCTTCGACCTCGTCGACACGGCGGAGTACAAGCGGCGCCAGGCGCCGCCGGGACCGCGGGTGACGAGCAGGGCCTTCGGCAAGGACCGTCGGATGCCGATCACGAACCGCTTCCGCTCGGGCCGCCCCTTCGGCGCCGGCGCGTCGTCGTGACCGGGCCGTTGACGCTTCAAGAGACCGCGGATCTCGCCGGTCGCTACCGCTACGTGGAGCTCGGCCTCTTCGCTCGGCTGGGCGGGCGCGCCCCTTCCTGCGCCGAGGCCGGAAGTGTCGTTTACCTGTCGGAGGCGAGCCTCGCCCACGGTTTCCGGGCCGCGCTTTTCGAGACGCTGCTCCCGGTCGCGGCCGGTCTCGCCGGTTCCGGGGAGTTGACCCGCTCGCCGGGCCGTCGCCTCGACGAGGCGCTCGACGCCCTGGTCGCCGAAGGCGGGGACGGGGAGCTCCTCGATGCGCTCCTGGGCGTCGTCTATCCGGCGATGACCGCCGCCTACGGCGAGCACCTCGCCGCAGCGGCAGGCCCCGGTGACGGCCCGTTGCGTCGGGTGCTGCGCCGCGCCCTCGACGACCTCGAGGGCGTCGCCGCCGACGGGCAGGCGCTGTGCGCCGGGCGGGGCGGGAGTGGCCGGGCGAAAACCGTGCGCGGGCTTCTCGAGGCGGTCCCCGGTCCGTTCGGCCCGCGGCGTCGCCCGTCCTGAGGGTCTCCGAGTCGCGTCATCCCTGTTCAGGACCGTGCGGGACCCCCTTGACTACCTCGTTACACTGAGTTTGGGACTTCACCAGATTCGCGGCGGATCGGACCGGTGCAGTTACCGTCGCCACTGAAGATGCCGTTAGGTATCTGGGCATCGGGAGTCCGCTCCCAGTGGCTGTCAACTCACGGAGGACCGGACCGCATTGGCGAAGGAGCGAGTCGAGCGCGACGAGGAAGATCTCGTCCGGCTGTACCTGACTGACATCGGCCAGTACCCGCTGCTCACCAAAGATGACGAGGTACGCCTGGCCCAGGCGATCGAGCGGCGCGGCCAGGCCGAAGAGGAGCTCGCTAAGCCGCCCAAGGGCATGACGGCGACGCGTCGGCGCGAGCTGCGGCGAATCGTCCGCCAGGGGGACGACGCCCAGCGCACCTTCGTCCAGTCGAACCTCCGTCTCGTCGTCTCGATCGCGAAGAAGTACCAGGCGTCGGGGCTGCCGCTGCTCGATTTGATCCAGGAGGGCAACCTCGGCCTGATGCACGCCGTCGAGAAGTTCGACTGGCGCAAGGGCTTCAAGTTCTCGACCTACGCCACGTGGTGGATCCGCCAGGCGATCACGCGGGGCATCGCCAACACCGGCCGGACGATCCGGTTGCCGGTCCACGCAGGCGACACCCTGGCCCGGGTGCAAAAGGCCCAGGCGCGACTCGAGCTGAAGTTCGGCCGTCCGGCGACCCTCGCCGAGCTCGGGGCCGAGGTCGAGCTGCCGGAGGACAAACTCATCGAGGCGCTGCGCTTCCGCGCCGAGCCGCTCTCGCTCTCCGAGCCACTGCGTGAGGACGGGGACGCCGAGCTCGGTGACGTCGTGGAGGACCGTTCGGCGGAATCCCCCTTCGAGATGGCGGCGACCGCGCTCTTACCGGTCGAGATCAACCGTCTGCTCGCACCGCTGGACGAACGGGAGCGGGAGATCCTGCGTCTGCGCTTCGGGCTCGACCGTGGCGAGCCACGTACCCTGGAAGAGGTCGGCGAGCACTTCAACCTCACCCGGGAGCGCATCCGTCAGATCGAGGCACGGGCGATGTCCAAGCTCCGCCACCCCTCGAGCGACACCGGGGCCCGCGACCTGCTCACCGTGTAGCACCCCGACTCGTCGTGGCGGTGCCCCGGCGGGGCGCGCCGCTGCCGTTACGATGAGGTCATGCTGAAAAAGCTCCTGATTCTCGCCGTGCTCGTCGCGCTCGGCGTCATCGTCGCGAGGCGGCTCAGCTCGGACTGAGGCGGCGCTCGCGCTCAGGCGACGCGCACCTTGCGCAGGACCGCCTCGGTCCGCCGCCGGGAGTGGAGCCACCAGCCGAGGGCCGCGGCGCCGATGCCGACGATGACGGTGCTCGTCCCGATGGCGATGGCCGGCCGTGGCGGCACGGCGCGCACCCGGTCCCGGACGCGGTCGCGCAAGCGGACCGGCCGGACGAAGCTCTCGACGTCCCAGCCGCGTTCCTCGGCGACCTTGGCGAGGCCCCGGTCGGGGTTTACCGCGACCGGATGACCGACGATCTCGAGCAATGGCAGGTCGGTGAGCGAGTCGCTGTAGGCGTAGGAGCGGGCGAGGTCGACCCCGAATCTCAAGGCATAGGCGCGCACCGCGTCTGCTTTCTGCGGCCCGGCGGCGTAGAAGGCGAGTTCGCCCGTGTAACGGCCGTTGGCGTCGATCGCTGCTTCACTGGCGATCGTGGCGTCGGCGCCGAGATGCCGGGCGAGCGGTTGGACGACCTCGATCGGCGAGGCCGAGACGATGACGACCTGGCGGCCCGCCGAGTGGTGGCCGTCGATCAGGTCCATCGCCTCGTCGTAGATGATCGGCTCGAGCACGCTCTCGAGGGCGTCGTTCACGATGGCGACGACCTCGGCCTGCGACCAGCCCTTCGTAAGCCGGAGCACCGCGGCGCGGATGCGGTCGAGCCGCCGGTCGTTCGACCCCAAGATGAGGTAGATGACCTGGGCGAGGGCGACCTGGGCGAGCGAGCGCCGCTTCATGAGGCCTCGCTTGCGCAACGGCCCGCCGAGGGCCGCCATCGCGTCCTTGGCCATGATGGTCTTGTCGAGGTCGAAAAATGCCGCCTCGTCGAGGGGCTGTGGCCAGCGATCGAGGGTCTCGGAGCTGGTGACGGCGCTCATCGGCGCGGCGCGCCCAGCGCCGGCGGAGCGTCCCCGCGAGCAGCGTCCACGCTCCTATCGAACACGTTGCCGTGAGCCGTTACAACTCACGACGCCCGCCCGCGGAGGCGGCCGGGCGTTCGGGTGCTGGCCGGAGGGGACGGGCACCGTTATCCTTCGCCACCGTCCCGGAGGGTTCCGCCGTGTCCAAGCCACTGGTGATCGTCGAGTCGCCCGCCAAGGCGAGAACGATCGCGCGCTTCCTCGGCGCTGGCTATCTCGTCGAGTCGTCGATCGGCCACATCCGTGATCTCCCGCGTTCTGCCGCCGAGGTCCCCGCCCTTTACAAGTCCGAGCCGTGGTCCCGGCTCGGGGTCGACGTCGACAACGGCTTCAAGCCGCTGTACGTCGTCACCGGCGAGAAAAGGGACCAGGTGCGGAAACTGCGTGCCCTCCTGCGGGAGGCGAGCACGCTCTACCTCGCCACCGACGAGGACCGCGAGGGCGAGTCGATCGCCTGGCACCTGCAAGAGGTGCTCTCGCCGCAGGTACCGGTGAAGCGGATGGTCTTCCACGAGATCACGCGTGCCGCGATCGAGCACGCCATCGACCATCCGCGCGAACTCGACCGGCGCCTCGTCGACGCCCAGGAGGCGCGTCGCATCCTCGACCGCCTCTACGGCTACGAACTGTCGCCGGTTCTCTGGAAGAAGATCATGCGGGGGCTGTCGGCGGGGCGCGTCCAAAGCGTCGCGACGCGCATCGTCGTCGAGCGGGAGCGGGAGCGCATGCGCTTCCGCCCGGGGACGTGGTGGAGTCTCGCCGGGGTCTTCACGACCGCCGCGGGTGAGACGGTGACCGCCACCCTCGCGAGCCTCGGCGACCGGCCGATCGCCGACGGTTCGGACTTCACGCCGGACGGCCGGCTCGCCCAGGTCGAAGGCCCGATCCTTCTCGGCGACTCCTCGTCCGCCGAGCTTGCCCGAGCGCTCGAGGCGGCGCCGTTCTCGGTCGGCGCCGTCGAGACGAAGCCGTATCGCCGCTCGCCACCACCGCCTTTCATCACCTCGACGCTCCAACAGGAGGCGGCGCGCAAGCTCGGATTCTCGGCGCAGCGGACGATGAACGTCGCGCAGCGCCTCTACGAGCAGGGCCGCATCACCTATATGCGAACAGACTCGACGACGCTGTCGGCGAGCGCGATCGCCGCGGCGCGCGACCTAGCGAAGAAGCTCTACGGTGCCGCGCTCGTCCCCGAGCGGGCGCGCACCTACCGCAGTCGGGTGAAGAACGCCCAGGAAGCCCACGAGGCGATCCGGCCCGCCGGTGACAGCTTCCGGCTCCCCGCTGCGATCGAGGCGGGGGCCGGTGCCGACGGGCGTCGGCTCTATGAGCTCATCTGGCAGAGGACGATCGCTTCGCAGATGATCGACGCGACCGGGTTTACGGCCCGTCTCCGCATTGTCGGCGCCACGGCGGCCAAGACGAGCGTTGCCGCCAGGGGGACCGTGGCCGAGTTCGTCGCCTCGGGGACGGTCATCACCTCGCCCGGATTCCTCGCCGTCTACCGGGAGGGCGAGGACGAATCGGACGAACCGCGCCGCGAAGACGAGGTCAGGCTGCCGGCGGTCCGCTCCGGGGAGTCGCTCGCGCTCCAATCGTTCGCCCGCGAGGGCCACGTCACCAAACCCCCACCGCGCTACACCGAGGCGTCGCTCGTGAAACGCCTCGAGGAGCTCGGCGTCGGACGGCCGTCGACCTACGCCAGCATCTTGGGGACGATCCAGGACCGCGGCTACGTCTGGAAGAAGGGCAGTGCCCTCGTCCCGTCCTTCCTTGCCTTCGCCGTCGTCGGGCTGCTCGAGACGCACTTCCCCTCGCTCGTCGACTACAACTTCACCGCTGCCATGGAAGACGACCTCGACGAGATCGCCGCGGGCGCCGAGCAGGCGACCCCCTGGCTCGAACGCTTCTATTTCGGCGACAAAGGAGGCCCGGCCACGGCCTCCGCCTCGGGCCGCGCGACCTCAGTCGAAGGGCGACGGGGCCTGAAACAGGCGGTCCTCGAGCGCCTCGGCGCGATCGACGCCCGCGAGGTCAACTCGATCCCCCTCGGCGCGGACAGCGCCGGGACGCCGGTCGTGATCCGGATTGGCCGGTTCGGCCCGTACGTCGAGCGCGGCGAGGACCGCGCCTCGATCCCGGCGGAGATTGCCCCCGACGAGCTCTCGCTCGAACGCGCCCTCGAGCTGATCGCCAAGCCATCGGGCGATCGTGAGCTCGGGACCGATCCCGAAACCCGGCTCGTCGTCTCGGTCCGCAACGGGCGTTTCGGGCCGTACGTCCAGCTCGGCGAGGCGGGTGCCAAGGGCGTGAAACCCCCAAGGGCGTCGCTTTTCAAGTCGATGGACCCGGAATCGCTGACTCTCGAAGAAGGGCTCGAGTTGCTCCGGCTGCCCCGGGTCGTCGGTGTAGATCCCGCCACTGGAGAGGAGATCGTCGCCCGCAACGGCCGCTACGGGCCGTATCTGCAGCGCGGCAGCGATTCGCGCAGCCTCGAGACCGAGGAGCAGCTATTGGCGATCGATCTCGCCAGGGCGCGCGAACTCTTCGCGCGCCCCAAGCAGCGCCGTTTCGCAGGCGCGGGCAGCAGCGCGAGCAGGGAGATCGGTGCCGATCCGGAGTCGGGATTGCCGATTGTCCTGCGCGTCGGCCGTTTCGGTCCCTACGTCAGCGACGGGACCGTGAACGCCTCGTTGCGACGTGGCGACGACCCCGAGACGATGACGCTCGAAAGGGCCGCGGAGCTGCTCGCCGAGCGGCGCGCGGCCGGGCCGGGGGCCGCTTCCCGGGGGCGCGGCGCGAAGAAATCCGGATGGGGGAGATCCGCGAAGAAAAAGGCCGGAGTGAAAAAGGCCGGAGTGAAAAAGGCCGGAGTGAAAAAGGCCGGAGTGAAAAAAGCCGGAGTGAAAAAGGCCCAGGCGAAGGTTTCGCCACCGACCAAGCGCGCAGGGAAGGCGGTCGCGCGCCGCGGCTTGTCGCATTAGCGGCATCGGCGGCGGATCGCCGCGAACTCCCGGTGTCGTAGTGTCGGTGCGATGGACGGGCGCGGGAAGTTCATCGCCTTAGAGGGCGGCGAGGGATGCGGCAAGTCGACGCAAGCAGCGCTGCTCGCGGCACGTCTCGGCGCGGAGTTGACACGTGAGCCCGGAGGAACGGAGATCGGTGAGCAGATTCGCGCCATCCTGCTCGGGCGCGACCTCGCGCCGATTGAAGCGCGGGCAGAGCTGATGCTGATGCTCGCGGCCCGCGCCCAGCACGTCGCCGAGAAGATCAAGCCTTGGCTCACTGCCGGACGCGACGTCGTGTGCGACCGCTTCTCTGGCTCGACGTTGGCCTACCAGGGGTACGGTCGGGGTCTGCCGCTCGCCGAGATCGCCGGGGCGAACGACCTCAGTTGCGCCGGACTTGAACCCGATCTCGTGGTGTTGCTCGACTTGCCGGCCGAAGTGGGGGTGGCGCGGCGGGTCGATCCCGAGGATCGCATCGAGCGGGAGGACGCGGTCTTCTTCGCGCGGGTCACCGAGGGCTTTCGGGCCATTGCGCGCAGCAATCCCGACCGCTGGGCGGTCGTTGACGCCTCGGAGCCGATTGAGGTGGTGGCCCGCCGCGTGCGCTCCGTCGTGGCCGAACGCCTCGGCCTGGTCGGCGGGGAAGACGTTCGGTGAGGGCGTGCTGAGAAAGGCGTCGGGCTCGGATCTCTCAGTCGGGTCTCCCCCGGTGCTCGACCGGATCGTCGGCCAACCGCGGGCCCGAGCGGTTCTCGGCTCGTTTGTTGCCTCACCCGTGCACGCCTTCTTCTTCGTCGGTCCGCCGGGATCAGGCAAACGCGACGCGGCGAGGGCGTTCGCGGCGGCGCTCGTCTGTCCGCACGGGGGGTGTGGCGATTGCCCGTCATGTCGCGCGGTCGTCATGGGGGGCCATCCCGACGTTGTGTTCGTTGAGCGACACGGCGCATCGATCCTCGTTGAGGAGGCGAGAGAGGTCGTCCAGCTGGCCCAGCGGACGCCGCGGACCGCGAGCCGTCAGGTTCTCGTCCTGACCGACTTCCATCTCGTCGACCGTGCCGCGCCGGCACTGCTGAAGACGATCGAGGAACCACCCGCGACGACGGTGATCATCGTTCTCGCCGATGCGCGGGCGCCCGCGCTCGTCACAATCGCGAGCAGATGTGTCGAGGTGGAGTTCTCCCCCCTCGACGCCGAAGCCATCGCCGCCGCGCTGCGCGCCGACGGCGCGGCGGAGGAGGTCGCGATCGCGGCGGCTTCAGCGGCGAACGGGCGACTTGACCGGGCGCGTCTGCTCGTCGAGGATCCCGGGTTCGCGTCCCGTGAGGCGCGTTGGCGCGCAGTTCCCGAGCGACTCGACGGGACCGGGGTGACCGTGGCAACACTCGCGGCGGAGCTCCTTGCCGCGACGGACGAGCTCCTCGTCGTACTCAGCGCTCGTCAAGCTGCGGAGCTCGATGCCGTTGACGCGGCTGCCGAGCTCGCGGGCGAGCGCCGGGCCCCGGGGCGGCGGGCCATCGAGGAGCGTCATCGCCGGGAGCAGCGCCAGGTGCGAACGGACGAACTGCGCGCCGGACTAGCGACACTCGCCTCCGCCTACCGTTTCCGGCTCGGCGTCGAGAACCTTCCGGCGCGCCGGGCCGCCTCGCTCGTCGCGGCATGTCAGGAGATCGACGCGGCCGCGGCCCGCCTCTCGCGGAACCCGAACGAGACGCTCCTCGTCGAGGCGCTGCTGCTACGGCTGGACGGCTTGAACTGAACCGGAAGGCGTGCCGGAACCCCGGCACAGGCCGGCAGCCACTCTCCGCGCCAGGGCCTACCGGTCGCGCAGCGATTCGAGCCGGGCGCGAACCTCCGGCCACTCGGCGGCGACGATCGAGTAGTAGGCGGTGTCCCGCACCGCGCCGTCCACGGCCGGCGCGTGGACGCGGCGAATCCCCTCGAAGCGCGCCCCGATCCGCAGAATCGCGACGCGGGACCGTTCATTGCGCGTGTCGGTCTTCATGGTGACGCGCAGGACCCCCCAGGTGTCGAAGGCGTAGGAGAGGAGCAACAGCTTGCACTCGGTGTTGACGACGGTTCGTTGCGCCGACGCCGCGTACCAGGTGCCGCCGATCTCGGCGACCGTCGGCGGGGTGTCGTCCGACGGCGCCGGTCCCCTCATCACTCCCGGCGGCCAGGGGGGTGGCCACCGGAAGACCTCGAGGTCCATGAGACGGGTCGCGCCGACGATCCGGTCGGAGCTGAGCAGGCGAACGGCGAATGGGATCTGACGTCCCGACGACGCCAGCTCGGAGTTCTCGGCGACGTAGCGCCTCACCTCGTCGAGGCCGTCGGGGACCGCGCTGAGAATGAACGAGGCGCGATCCTCGGCGGCAGCCGCGACGAGACCGGGAATGTGGCGGGCATCGAGCGGCTCGAGCTGGACGAAACGCCCGCGCAGCGTCGGTGACGTGAGCACGTCTCCAAGTCTTGTCCCTTCGGCGCGCCGGCCGCAGCTACGACACCGATCCTCTTGGGGGATTAACCGGAACCTCTACCGTAGAGTCATGTGCTCGCGCTCTTCGTCGGCGGGATTTCGGCGGTGTGTCCGAGCCGCCCTGCTCGGTCCCGGTGACGGCCGCGCCTAGCCGGCATGTCGAAACGCGCTTGGGCGCTTTTCATCGCACTCGCGGTGATCTGGGGACTTCCCTACTTTTTCATCCGGATCGCCGTCCGCGACCTCGAACCGGCGACACTCGTCTTCTTGCGTACGGGGCTCGCCTCGCTGATCCTTCTGCCGTTTGCGCTCCACCGCCGCCTTCTACGCGCACTGCTCGACCACTGGCCCGCCGTCCTCGGCTACACGTTCACGGAGATCACCGTTCCCTGGCTCCTGCTCTCCACTGCGGAGCAGAGGCTGACGAGCTCGCTCGCGGGTTTGCTGATCGCGACCGCGCCGATCTTCGGGGCGGTGATCGCCTGGGCGCTTGGTCACGAGCGCCCAGGTGGACGCAGGGTCCTTGGGCTGGCCCTCGGCTTCGCCGGCGTCGTCATTCTCGCCGGCGTCGGCGTCGGGCGGCCGAACCTCGGGTCGATGGGCGAGGTCGTCCTCTGCTCGGTCGGCTATGCCGTCGCGCCGATGATCGTCGCCCGGCGTCTCGCCAAGACGCCGGGCTACGAGGTCGTCACCGCCTCCATGGTGATCACCGCCCTCGTCTACCTGCCATTCGGACTGGCCCACCTGCCGCGCACCTTCCCTGCCGAGACTGCCGAGTCAGTCGCCATGTTGTCGGTCGTGTGCACCGTGGGGGCTTTCTTGTTGTTCTTCGCCCTGATCAGGGAGATCGGGCCAACCCGGGCCATGGTCGTCACCTACGTCAACCCGGCCGTCGCGGTCCTGCTCGGTGTCGCCGCCCTCGGGGAGCCCTTCACGCTCGGCATCGGGATCGGCTTTCCGATGATTATCGCTGGTTCGATCCTCGCGACCTGGTCGAGGGCGCCTCGGATCCGTGCCGCTGGCGCCTCCCAGGCACCCGGGACCGTCCTCGGCGGTGAGCGGGAGCCGTGAGTGCGACGCCGAGGGTGACGGAGTTCGCGCTATCGACCGGCACGAGACGCCTTGTCCGCCGGGATCCGTTGCGATGTCGTACGGATCTTGGAGACTGGCGTCGGCCGCGGCGACAGGCCGGCGAGCCGGTAGCGCGGCCCGGGGCCTCCGGACTCGAGCGGGTCAGTCACTATCGGTCAGGCGGAGAGCGCGAAACGGATCACCTGGCCTGGGCCCCCTGGCCGAGACCGTGACGAGTCCAGGGGGTTTTGCAGGTCCCTAACAGTCCTCTAACGGACGCAACGACGCGGCCTGCGAGAATGTCGCCAGGTCGACCGGGAGGTGGCAATGCTTCGCCCTGCTGGGTTCCTCCGTCGTGGGCGTGTCCTCGCGCCCGCAGCGCGTGGGCTCGTCGCCGTCGGATTGGTGGTCGGGCTTTCTGCGGCTTTCACCGGCGTCGCGGCCGGGTCGGTCAGGCCGCTGCACCACCCCCGCGGTCTCGGTGGTCGCCCAGCGGCGGCCGGCACCGTGGCGGCTCCGCCCGCCGACAATGCTTTCCCGATGATGACGCGCCTAGGCGCGACGCTGACCGTCGACGTCACAGCTTCGACGACCTACGTCGAGCGCGGTGTCTCGAGCCCGACGCTGGCCGACGTGACGCAAGGCGAGCTTGTTGCCGTCTTCGGCACGCTTTCGGGGACGACGGTGACGGCGAGTGAGGTCGTCAACTGGATGCCAAGAGGCGGCGGCTTTCAGCCGGCGGCTGCCGGTGTGGTGGCGGCTCCGCCCGCCGACAACGCCTTCCCGATCACGACGCGCTCCGGCGTGACGCTGACCGTCGATGTCACGGCTTCGACAACCTACGCCGAGCGCGGTGTCTCGAGCCCGACGCTGGCCGATGTGACGCAAGGTGAGCTCGTCGCCGTCTTCGGCACGATCTCGGGGACGACGGTGACGGCGAGCGAAGTCGGCATCGTTCCGCGGCGGCCAAATCACGGTTTCGCGACGGCGGGCGTCGTCCAGGCCACCCCGACGTCTGCAGGCTTCACGGTCTTGACCTGGAACGGGACAACGATGATCGTCGACGTCACGACTTCGACGACCTATTTCGAACGTGGTGTGTCCACTGCTTCGCTCGCCGACGTGACGCAGGGCGGGTTCGTCGGGGTCTTCGGCACGATCTCGGGGACGACGGTGACGGCGGTTGAGGTCGTCATCGTGCCGCCGCGGCCAAATCACGGTTTCGCGACGGCGGGTGTTGTCCAGGCCACTCCGACGTCTGCAGGCTTCACGGTCTTGACCTGGAACGGCACAACGATGACCGTCGACGTCACGGCTTCGACGACCTACGCCGAGTACGGCGTTTCGGCTCCCTCTATCGCCAACGTGTTGCAGGGCGAGTTCGTCGGCGTTTTCGGCACGACGTCGGGGACGACGGTGTCGGCGAGTGAGGTGGTCATCGTCGGCAGCCGCGCCCACGGGCTGTTCGGCTCGGGCCCGCCGTTCCGTTGCGGCCGCGATTTCGGCGGCTTCGGCTTCGGACGGGGTTCAGGCGGCTTTGGACCAGCGTCCGGTGACCACGGTCACGGGGGCCACCGCCACCACGGTTGACGCCAGACGGGCACCGACGCGAAGGAACACAGGGGAAATAGGGACTTAGGTCCCAGGTGACCGTCAAGTACGATTGAAGCGCGGCTGTGCTCGTAGCGGTGGCGGTGCACGCCAAAGCGGCGGGCCTCGTCATCGCGGGGAATCGCCGCATCCTCGCGCTATTGCGCGGAGATCGTCTGAGGTGTTGCTGCTGGGAGCTTGCCCTTTCCGGTTGACGGCCCGCAGGACCCGGAGTCCTGGCGTGCCTCGCCGGGGACGCGACCGGAGGACGGTCGCGAGGACCGATCTCGAGGTCAGTCGTTGCCGGTAGAGCCGAGCCCGTGCGGTCGGCTGGCGTCCGAGCTGCAGGTCAGCCCGCTAATTGGCTGGCCGGGCGGTGCTCGGCCCGCTAGCTTGACCGACATGGCCCTAAAGGAGTGGAAACAGTCATGACCAGCCCGTTGTGGGATGTTGCCTTGTTGCCGGATCTGGCGCACGGGCCCACGCACTCCGGCCCCGTCCGCGAGCGACGCCCCGTCTACGTCGACCTGTTGCCGCCGTGCAACGCCGGCTGTCCGGCCGGCGAGAACATCCAAGCCTGGCTATCGCACACCCGGGCGGGTCGTCACGAGCAGGCTTGGCGTGAGCTCGTCACGAACAACCCCCTGCCGGCCGTCCACGGGCGGGTCTGTTATCACCCCTGCGAGGTCGTCTGCAACCGGGCCAGCCTCGACAGCGCCGTTGCGATCCACGCGGTCGAGCGGTTCCTCGGGGACCTCGCGCTCGACAAGGGCTGGAAGTTCGACCCGCCGGCGGTGCGCAGCGGCAAACGTGTCCTCGTGATCGGGGCCGGTCCGAGCGGACTGTCGGCGGCGTACCACTTGACGCGACTCGGCCACGAAGTCGAGATCCGGGATGCGGGAACCGAACCGGGCGGGATGATGCGGTACGGCATCCCGTCGTACCGCCTGCCCCGTGACGTGCTCGGTGCCGAGCTCGACCGGATCGCGGCGTTCGGCGTGAAGATGACGGGCGATCACCGCGTGGTCGATCTCGTCAGCGAAAGGGAGGAAGGTCACTTCGACGCTGTGTTCGTCGCCGTGGGCGCGCACCTGTCCCGGCGGGTCGAGATCCCTGCCCGCGACACCGGCCCGATGCTCGACGCGTTGTCGTTCCTGCGCAGCGTCGCCTCTGGCGAGCGGCCGGTGATCGGTCGCCGCGTCGCGGTCTATGGCGGTGGCAACACCGCGATGGACGCCGCCCGGGTCGCCAAGCGGCTCGGGGCGGACGAGGCGCTGATCGTCTACCGGCGCACGCGTGCTCAGATGCCGGCCCATGCCGAGGAGGCCGAAGACGCCGAACGTGAAGGCGTGCGGATCAACTGGCTGCGGACGATCAAGGCGATGGACGGTCCGGAGATGCGGGTCGAGGTGATGGAACTCGACGAGTCGGGCTTCCCCCAGCCGACTGGTCGGTTTGAGACGCTCACGGCGGACACGGTGATCCTCGCGCTCGGGCAGGAGACCGACACCGAGTTCCTGCGCCGGGTGCCGGGGGTGGAGTTCGAAAACGACGGCACCGTCAAGGTGTCGGCGTCGCTCGAGACCGGTTGCGCCGGCGTGTTCGCGGGCGGCGACATGGTGCCGAGCGAGCGCACCGTCACGGTCGGCGTCGGCCACGGCAAGAAAGCCGCCCGCCACATTGACCGCTGGTTGCAGGGCGCTCCTGTGTTGAACGTCGCCAAGCATGACCTCGTGCCGTTCGAGCGGCTGCACCTGTGGTACTTCGGCGACAACGCCCGTCGCCAGCAGCCGGAGCTCGCCCCCGAGGAGCGTGCCGCGGATTTCGCCGAGGTGCTGGGCGGTTTCTCCCTTGACGAGGCGGCGTACGAGGCGGGCCGGTGCCTGTCGTGCGGCAACTGCTTCGAATGCGATGGCTGCCTGGGTTCTTGTCCAGAGGATGCCGTGATCAAGCTCGGCGTCGGGAATCGCTACCGGTTCAACTACGACCGCTGTACCGGCTGCGGTGCGTGTTACGAACAATGTCCGGTGCATGCGATCGAGATGGTGGCGGAGGCGAACTGAAATGCGCGTGACAATCGACGGCAACGAGGCCGCGGCCTCGGTGGCATTCCGGCTCAGCGAGGTCTGCTGCATCTACCCGATAACTCCGTCGTCGCCGATGGCGGAGTTCGCCGACGAGTGGGCGAGCCACAAGAGGACCAACCTCTGGGGCACCGTGCCGACCGTCTTCGAGATGCAGAGCGAAGGAGGCGCGGCGGGCGCGCTGCACGGCGCGTTGCAGAGCGGCGCCCTGGCGACGACGTTCACTGCGTCGCAGGGCCTGTTGCTCATGATCCCGAACATGTACAAGATCGCTGGCGAACTGACGCCGGCGGTGATCCACGTCGCGGCGCGGTCGCTCGCGGCCCAGGGACTGTCGATCTTCGGCGACCATGCCGACGTGATGGCGGTCCGCCAGACGGGCTTCGCCATGCTCGCCTCGGCGTCGGTGCAGGAGGCCCACGACCTGGCGGCCGTCGCGCACGCCACGACTCTCGCCACGCGGGTGCCGTTCCTGCACTTCTTCGACGGGTTCCGCACCTCGCACGAACTGAACACGATCGAGACGCTCTCCGACGAAGACCTCGCCGGGATCGTGTCGGAAGAACTCATCCGGGCGCACCGCGACCGGGCGCTCTCGCCGGAGCGCCCGTTCATCCGGGGCACGGCCCAGAATCCCGACGTCTACTTCCAGGCGCGCGAGACGGTGAACCCCTTCTACGCCCGTGTGCCGGATGCCGTCGAGGAGACGATGGCGCGCCTCGCCGAACGCACCGGCCGGCGATACCACGTCGTTGACTATGCCGGGCACCCCGAAGCCGAGCGGGTGCTCGTCATCATGGGATCGGGAGGGGAGACTGCCGGCGAGACGGTGGCGGCGCTGAACGCCCGTGGCGAGCGGGTCGGCGTGGTCCAGGTGCGCCTGTTCCGTCCGTTCCCGGCCCGGGCACTTGCCACGGCACTTCCGACGACCGTGCGGCACATCGCCGTGCTCGACCGGACGAAGGAGCCCGGCTCGCAGGGCGAGCCGCTCTTCTTGGACACAGTCGCCGCGCTCAGCGACGCCGTCGCCGAGGGCAGCCGCGCCGAGATGCCGCTCGTGGTCGGCGGCCGCTACGGGCTGTCGTCGAAGGAGTTCACCCCGGGGATGGTGGGCGGCGTGTTCGACGAGCTCGGCCTCGACCGGCCGCGCCGCAGGTTCACGATCGGCATCAACGACGACGTTTCCGGGACGAGCCTTCCCTACGACGCCTCGCTCGACATCGAGTCGGTCGAGACGGTCCGCTCGATCTTCTTCGGTCTCGGTTCGGACGGGACCGTCAGCGCCAACAAGAACACCATCAAGATCCTGGGTGACGAAGAAGGCTTGAACGCCCAGGGCTACTTTGTCTACGACTCGAAAAAGTCCGGTTCGCAGACCGTGTCGCACTTGCGCTTTGGGCCGAAGCCGATCCGGGCGCCCTATCTCGTCGGTCAGGCGAGCTTCGTCGGCTGTCACCAGTTTGGTCTGCTCGAGCGGGCGAACGTGCTGGGCCCGGCGGCGCCGGGCGCGACGTTGCTCCTCAACTGCCCCTATCCGCCGGAAGGGGTCTGGGACACGCTTTCCCGCCCGGTCCAAGAGCAAATCATCGCCAAGCACATCGATCTCTATGTGGTCGACGCCAGCCGGATCGCCCGTGAGGTCGGCATGGCCGGGCGGACGAACATCGTCTTACAGACGTGCTTCTTCGCGATCTCTGGGATACTGC
>JBEKLG010000001.1:0-38606 GCA_050010315.1 Acidimicrobiales bacterium | reverse complement strand
GATCGAAGGACTGCCATCTCCGGCCGCGACGCGTCTCGCCGACAGGCTGGAGGAAGCCGGCCTCGTCGAGAGGCGGGCGAACCCCGAGGACCGCCGGGGGATCCACCTCGTCGCGACGATCCGCGGGATTCAGCTGCTCGAACGGCGCGCCGAGACGGGAACCGCCTGGCTCGCCGACCGCCTCGCCGCGCTGAGCGATTCGGATCATCGGGCGCTCGAGCGGGCGGTCACCGTGCTCGAAGCGTTGGCGGCCGAACGACCCAGCGGGGCATCCGAGGCGACACCCGAGCTGCACGGCGCCGGCGCCGGGAGGCGTCGCGCCCTGAAGGAGGTCAGCCGGTGACGACAGCGACGCCAGTGAGCGCGCCGATCGTCGGACCGCGTTACAAGTGGCTCGTCCTGTCGAACACGACCGTGGGCGTCCTGCTGGCGACGACGAACGCCACGAGCCTCATGATCGCCCTCCCGGTCATTTTCCGCGGCATCCACCTCAACCCGCTCGTCGCCTCCAACTTCCCGTACCTGCTGTGGATCCTGATGGGCTACATGCTCGTGCTCGCCGCCGTCGTCGTGACCGTCGGCCGCATCGGCGACATTTTCGGCCGGGTGAGGATGTACAACCTCGGCTTCGCCTGGTTCACGCTCGGCGCGATCCTGCTCTCGGCAGTGTGGAGCCAGGGGTCGACCGGGGCCCTGGAGCTCATCATCTTGCGGATGTTCCAGGCGATCGGTGGGGCGCTGCTCATGGCGAACTCGGCCGCGATCATCACCGACGCTTTCCCCGCAGAACAACTGGGTCTCGCCCTCGGAACGAACATGGTCGCCGCCATCCTCGGCTCGTTCTTGGGCATCGTCGTCGGGGGACTTCTCGCCCAGGTCGGCTGGCGCTGGGTGTTCCTCGCCAACGTGCCAATCGGGGCCTTCGGGACCATCTGGGCCTACCTGAAACTGAAGGAGATCGGGATCCGCATTCCGGCAAGGGTCGACTGGCTGGGCAACATCGCCTTCGCCGGCGGCCTCGCCATGTTGCTCACGGGCTTCACCTATGCCATCAAGCCCTACGGGAACTCGCTCACGGGCTGGGGAAATCCCTTCGTCCTGGAGATGATCTTCGGCGGCCTGGCGATGCTCGCCGCCTTTTTGTTCATCGAGACGCAGGTGGAGGCGCCGCTATTCCGCCTGTCGCTATTCCGGATCCGGGCGTTCAGCGCCGGAAACGCCGCCGGGTTCCTGGGTTCGATCGGGCGAGGTGGCTTCCAGTTCATGTTGATGATCTGGCTACAGGGCATCTGGTTGCCCGAGCACGGCTACGACTTCACCGTCACGCCGTTGTGGGCCGGCATCTACATGACCCCGTTCATGCTCGGCTTTGTCGTGTCGGGCCCGATATCGGGAAGGCTCTCGGATCGCTTCGGAGCACGGCCGTTCGCCACGGCCGGCATGCTGGTCTCCGGAGCGATGTTCGGCCTGATGCTGCTCTTTCCGGCCGATTTCACCTACTGGCAGTTCGCCGTGGTGCTGTTCGTCTCCGGGGTCGGAGGGGGGCTCTTCGCTTCGCCGAACACCTCCTCGATCATGAACTCCGTGCCGGCACGCGACCGGGGCGCGGCCTCGGGCATGCGGGTCACGCTCGCCAACTCCGGGATGCCGCTGTCGATGGGGCTCTTCTTCACCATGCTGATCGTCGGGCTGAACTCCCAGGTGCCCCACGCCATGCTCGCCGGGCTCACGGCTCACGGGGTCCCGGCTGCCGTGGCGACGATGATCGCCAAGGCGCCGCCGCTCGGCTATTTATTCGCGGCCTTCCTCGGCTACAACCCGCTGAAGAGCCTGCTCGGGCCCGGCGTGCTCAGCCATCTCGGGGCGGGGCAGGCGAAACTCATCACCAGCCGGGCCTTCTTCCCGCAGCTGATCGGCCCACCGTTCAAGCACGCGCTCACGCTGATCCTCGTTTTCGCCATCGTGATGAGCGTCATCGCCGCGCTCGCCTCGGCGATGCGGGGTGGCAAGTACATCCACGAGGACGAGGAGTCCCGGGCCCAGAAGGCCCGACTCGGCCACCACCATCATCTCCGTCACCACGCCGTCGAGGGCGACGGCGGTGTCGTGAGCGAGAAGTTGCCCACACCGGCCTAGCGGGCGCGGTCTCGCGCCCGGGTCGAGATGGCCGAATCCGCCCGGAAGGCGGCTCCGATGCGGGGCGCGCGTCGCGCGGGTGGGCCTTTCTAGGGGAGCCGCTCCAGCGCCGCAAAGAGCAGCCGGTGGAGGTCGCGTCCGAGCTCGTCTGCGTACTGGCGCCGTCTCGCGCCGAAGTAGTCGCGGTAGAAGTTGGCGTAGTGCCCGGCGAGGCGGGGACCGGCGTCGGCTCGTCTGAAGATCTCGGGGGCGGCGCCGGGCGAAATAGCGGTCGCTGTCCCGGCGATGTGGTCGAAGACGAGCTCGGTCCCGTCCGAAAAGCACAACCGCGACCATTGGCGGAAGCTCGCTACCTGCCAGGTCGTGACGATCGTCGCCTGATTGCCGGCGCCCTGTGCCCCGAGGCCGAAGCAAGCCGCGAAGGCGCTGAACCGGTCGGGGAAGGACCGGAAGGATGAGACCCGCGACGGGATCGCGAACCGGCCGACGATGCTCAAGGCGTTGATGCCGGAGTCCAGCCAGCTGTTGGCGAGGCTCGCCCTGCGGCTCTCCCGGTCGTCGGCGTAGGGACTGGCGAAGAAGGCCTCGAAGGCGACGACGTCACCGAGGCGCCCTTCGGCGGATTCGCACAACTCCACGGCCCAGAGGACCTCGGGCGCGAACCCCGCGTGGAAGATCACCTGGGCCGCGCCGCTAGCGAGCACGCGCTCGGCTTCGGCGTGCCGGTCGGCCGCGGGCTTCTCGACGAGGATCGGGACAGCGGCGTTGCGCGCCCGGACGGCCCCGACGACCGAAGCGTGCGAGCCGGTCGGCGTGGCGACGACGACGAGGTCGGCGCCTTCGGCGAGCGCGTCGTCGAGGTGCCGGTAGACGCGCAACGGTTCCCCGCGGAACGAAGCTGCAGGTGGGAGGTTCGGATCGACGCCGACCACCGACTCCACGGACTCGATGTCCTCGAGCGCCCGCAGGTGGACGGACGAGATGTTGCCAAGGCCGACGACAACGACTCTGTTGGCCACGACTGCCGTCCTTCCGGTCCGGGGGCTTGCCACGTTGCGGTCTCGAATCCGCCGAGCCGCGCCTTTCGCCTGCCGTTCTACCTCTCGACAGGTCGCGATTCGAAGCCGGTGTCGCGCCTTTTTGCTAGGCGGGTTCGCAGATCGGCCGCGTCCCGTCGCGGCGGCGTCGACTCAACTCCAGCCGAAGAGACCTTTTTGCACCGGCTGCACGAAGAGGTAGATCGGACCGGGGCGCGAACAGGCGAGGAAGGGGAACGGAACCACCTTGGAGGTGAACTGGTCTGGTGGGTAGACGCGGAGCCCCGCGGCCCGTACCTCGGCGCACTTCGCGCGGGTGAATACACCGGTGTCGACGACTTGCACGGTCGCCGTCGCGGTCTCGCCGTTCACCAGTTGAACGATCGCCGTCTTCTTCGAGTTCGTGTAGTGCGCCGCGCTGCCGAGCTGGCGGCCTGCGAGGTTGACCGCTGAGACCCCGGGAAAGGCGTAGATCGAGCACTCGTGTCCCGAGAGATTCGTGAACTCGAGCGTGTAGTAGGCGCTGCCGGCCGTTCCATTGCTCTCGGTGTTGAGCCAGATGACGAGCCCGGCGGTCGAGCACGACGTGACGACGGCCCCGGCGGGTGCTGCCGGGGAGACGGTGAGGAGCGTTTCGACCGGCGTCGCCACGGCGGCGGTGGCGAGCAAGCCGACGCCGATCAATCTGCGAAGAGAAAGCCTGGTGAGATGCATTTACGCCCCTTTGGTCGACGGAGACCTTCAGGGGGGATTATCGCCGCGCCCGGGCCTCGCTGGGGAAGGGCACCGTCGGCGGGTGCTCCAGGCCGACCGCCGCGGCCCTCTTCGGACCGCGATTGTTCGTACCGGGGTTGGGACAGAGGTCGCGATTCTCGCGACAGCGGAGCCGTCGCCCTCGGGGAGTTCGCGTCCGGCCGGCCCCTCGACAGGCGGGCATAGCGTCCCATATGCTGCAAGCGGTCAGAGACGCCTTTCACGGGTTTAGGCCGGACGCCCCTTCGGGGCGTTCGGTCGCGTCTGGGCTCTAGTCTGCCGGCGAGACCCCGTCGGTTACCCCGACGGTCGTGGGCGGTCCTCGACGCTCCGACGGCGGTGATTCGCGGACGCGGGCGGGTCCGGCTCGATGGCAACCACGACCTCGCAGGCGTCGGCGAGGCGGGTGAGCTCCGAAAACGTCGTCGGGAAGAGCGAGTGCGGTGTACCCGCAGAGGCCCAGATGGTCGTAAAGCGCCGGAGTGCCGTGTCGACGAATGCGGCGAGCTTTGCCGGGTGTCCAACCGGCCCGGCGCCACCGAGGCCGTCGTCGGCGGCAGGATCGTGCCTGCGGCACGCCGACCCGTCGGCCGAGCGGGCCCGGGCGTGCCGAACCGGCCGACCAGTTGCGGCGTGGGATCCCCGCGGACACCGATCGTCGTGGTGGCCGGGCAGCGGGACGTTCCGGCTACGTTCGAGGCGGCGCCTCGCGGCGCGGGGTGCGGCCACGACTTGGAGGAGCACGCGATGACGGTCACCCGTTTCGGACTGCAGATCCCGAACTTCACGTTCCCCGGGACAGCGGACCGGGACCTTTTCGGACGGATCGCGGCGACCGCCGTCGCTGCCGAGGAGGCGGGCTTCGACTCGTTGTGGGTGATGGACCACTACTACCAGATCGCCGGCGTCGGGCCGCGCACCGACCCGATGCTCGAGGCCTACACGCTCCTCGGGGCGCTCGCGGCCCGCACGGCGCGCGCCAGCCTCGGCACGATGGTCACCGGTGTCACCTACCGCAACCCAGCCGTGCTCGCCAAGATCGTGACGACCCTCGACGTCATCTCGGGAGGCCGGGCGATCCTCGGGATCGGCGCCGCCTGGAACGACGACGAGCACGCCGGCTACGGCTTGTCTTTCCCGCCGGTCGGAGAGCGGATGGCCCGTCTCGAGGAGGCCCTGCAGATCTGTCGTGCCATGTTCCGCGAGGACGCGCCGAGTTTCGCCGGTCGCTACTACTCGATCGACCACGCCCTCAACAATCCGCGGCCGGTCCGCGCCGGGGGGATCCCGATCCTCGTCGGCGGTTCCGGCGAGCGCCGCACCCTCGCGCTCGCCGCCAGGTACGCCGACGCCTGCAACATCTTCGGCGACCTGCCGACGATCGGCCACAAGCTCGACGTCCTCGCCAGGCACTGCGAGGCGCTCGGCCGCGACCCGGCCGAGATCACGAAGACCCGCCTTGGCGGACTGGTGATTGCCGAGAGCGACGCCGAGGCCGAGCGCCGGGGTCGCCGGATGGCCGTCGCCCGCGGGATGGACGAGGCGCGTTATCACGCCGAGATCGTGGCGGGCGGCCCCGACGCCGTCTGCGAGCAAGTTGCGGCATTCCTCGAGGTAGGGCTCGACGGGATGGTGTTCAACCTCGACGACGCCGGCGACCTCGACGCCGTACGGCTCGCGGGCCGGACACTCAGGGCAGCCTTCGGCTAGAGCCGGGCCGATCCCCGTTGTGGCGCGGAGACCTCGGTCCGGACCAACCAGCCAGAGTGCGGCAGATGAGGCATGGTGGCGTGTCTTGCTGCTCTCGGCGGCCGCGGCGGTGTTTCTGGGCTGCTTCGCAGCGAGCGGCAAGTTTCGGCTGCCGCGTCCTGAGAAGAGCACGGTGCGCGTCCTCCTGTCGTTGATCGCCCGCCGAAGAACTCGAGCTGACGTGGCGACCGGGGCGATCGTCCATAGGCGCGCCCGCTCGCGCTGCGTGCGGCCGTTGCGTCACGATCAAGCCAGACGTCGCTGCATTCCCTCGTCGGGGCTGTCCCAGCTGGTGCCGGGACACCCGCTCGTTGTCCTCGACGAGACCGCTCGCGGCCGTCTGGTCCGGGCCCTTTCATTCCCGTCCCGGCGACGCCAGATGACCGTCGGCTGGCTGCTCAGTGACGCATTGCCTACCCGGACGGGCGGCCGCGCTCGCTAGAGTGCCCGCAGAAGGGCTGGCACGGCAGCCCGCGAGAGAAAAGGGGTGGCCATGATCGGCGAGAAGG
This sequence comes from Acidimicrobiales bacterium, assembly GCA_050010315.1. Lineage (GTDB taxonomy): Bacteria > Actinomycetota > Acidimicrobiia > Acidimicrobiales > Bog-793 > Bog-793. The sequence goes on along the minus strand of JBEKLG010000001.1, from coordinate 32,422 downwards.
TCGAGCAGTTCCAGAACAAGGGCACGGACCTTAGCGGCCTCCAGGCAAAGATCGGGGAATACCTCAAGTCCGAGGGCTTCACGACCCAAGTCTCGGCGCCGAGCCCGCAGGGTGTCGTCATCCAGGCGCGAAAGGCCGGTTTCCTGCGCGACGTCATCGACGCCGACCGCGCCCTGTCGATATCGATCACCGGCGAGCCGAACGATTTCACGGTGAAGGTCGGGATCGGCAAATGGCTGCAGCACCTAGGGATCGCGGCCGTCGAGACCCTGCTGATCTCGGACCTGTTCCTCGTCGTCGATGTCGCCGAAACGGCGTGGAACTTCGAGGTCGAGGACAAGCTCGTCCGCCAGATCGAGTCCTTCGTCGGCTAGCTTGCCCCGCATCCTTGCCGGCGGCCCGGGCGAGGTCCGGGCTTATGCCGACAAAGGCGAAGGTGCCGCTCAGTTCGTCGTCCGACGCCGAAACAGGTGCACCGCCAGCGGCGCGAACACCGCGATCAGGCAGATCGACCAGGCGAGCGAGGCGACGAGGGCATGCTGCATCGGCCACGTCTGGATCGTCGCCGAGGGGTTGGGGTTGCCCCAGAGCTGACGGCAGGCGGCGGTGACCACGCTGATCGGATTCCAGTTCGCGAAGACGCGCATCACGGTCGGCATGTGCTGGGTCGGCACGAAGGCATTCGAGACGATGGCGAGCGGGAACAAGATGACGAGGCCGATCCCCTGGGCGGATTCCGGGCCCTTGCTCACGAGCCCGAGGCAGCCGCACCCCCAGGAGAGCGCGTAGGCGAAGAGCAGGAAGAGCGCGAAACCTCCCAGTACCGCGCCGACCCCGGCGTCGGGACGCCAGCCGATCGCGAGCGCGGTGACGGCGACGATCGCGGCGCACACGACCGAGGTGAGCAGGTCAGTGACGGACCGTCCGACGGGCACCGCTGGACGCCACATCGGCAGCGTTCGAAAGCGGTCGATCACCCCGGTGTTGAGGTCGGTGCTCAGCCCGACGGCCGTTCCCATCGAGGAGGTCGTGACGTTCATGCCGAGTAGTCCCGCGATCGCGAAGTCGACGTAGGTACCCCCTCCCGGCAGGACGACGCCGGCACCGAGGATGTAGACGAAAAGCAGGGTGAAAAGCGCCGGTTGGATGGTCACGTCCGACAGCTGCAGGGGCTCGCGGCGGATGTGGACGAGGTTGCGCTGAGCCATGACGGCGACGTCGCGCAGCTTCGCTCCCAGCCGGAGCGGTCTCGGCTGCCGAACGCGCGGCGGGGTGGGTTCGCATACCGTGACCGTCATCGGAGCTCGACCGTGCGCTCGAGGGACGATTCGTCGGCCGAGTCGTCGTCGGGTTCGCCGTGGTCACCGGTGAGGGCGAAAAAGACGTCGTCGAGCGACGCCCGGTGGACGATGACGTCGTCCACGGTCGCATTCGCGCCGTCGAGCGCTCGGACGATGGTCGTCGCCAGGCCGTCTTCGTCGCGCACCCGGCCGCGCAGCCGGCGGCCGTCGTGGCTGACGTGCACGTCGCCGAGGACGAATGGGGCGATCGCCGCCGCGGCTTCGGGATGCGCTTCGCTCAGCGTCACCTCGAGGCGGGCCTGGCCGGTGCGCGTCTTCAGCTCGGCCGACGTGCCGTCGGCGATCACCAGTCCGTGGTCGAGGACGACGATCCGGTCGGCGAGCTCGTCGGCCTCGTCGAGGTACTGCGTCGTCAAGAGCACCGTCGCGCCCTCGGCGACGAGGTCACGGATGATCCTCCAAACCCGCGCTCTGCTCGTCGGGTCGAGCCCCGTGGTGGGCTCATCGAAGAAGAGTACGGGGGGTCGCGCGACGAGGCTCGCCGCGACGTCGAGGCGTCGGCGCATGCCGCCCGAGTACTGCTTAAGGATGCGGTCCGCGGCGTCGACGAGCTCAAACTGCTCGAGGAGCTCGTCGGCACGCTGGCGGGCACGGCGGCGTGCTAGGCCGCTCAGGCGCCCGACCATCACGAGGTTCTGCCGCCCGGTCAAGGTCTCGTCGAGCGTGGCATCCTGCGCTGCAACCCCGATGTTGCGGCGGACCGCCGCGGCGTCGCGGATGACGTCAAAGCCGGCGACACGGGCCTTGCCGCCGTCGGGCACGGTGAGTGTCGTTAGGATCCGCAGCGCCGTGGTCTTACCGGCGCCGTTCGGGCCGAGGAGGCCGAGGATTGCGCCGCGGGGGACGGCGAAGCTCACACCGGCGAGAGCCGTCGTCGCACCGAAGTGCTTGGTAAGGCCCGTCACCTCGATCATCGTCTCGTCGTTCATCCGGCACCCGTCTGCTCGGAACTTACCGACCGCATGGTAAGCAAACACTTACCGGCCGTCAAGTAGCTCGCTATACTGGGCGCGCAGGCTCGTTTTCGGAGGCAGCAATGGACAGCAAGGCGATTCCCGTTCGTAACCGACGTGCCAGGGTAGCAGGGGGCCCGGCAAAGCCGAGCACCCGGGAACGGATCCTCGACGTCGCGCTCGACCTGTTCGTCGAGAAGGGATTCGACAAGTCATCGTTGCGGGAGATCGCCGAGCGGCTCGGGTTCTCCAAGGCGGCCATCTACTACCACTTCGCGAGTAAGGACGACATCTTGATGGGGTTGCACCAGCGCCTCGAGGAGATCGGCCGGCGCGCGAGCGAACAGCTTGGCCAGCTTCCGGCCGGGGTGGACTCCTGGGCGGCCCTGCTCGACGAACTGGTCAGCGAGATGCTCGACCACCGCAAGATCTTCGTGATGTTCGACCGCAACCGGTCAGCGTTCGAACGGCTGCACCGCCGTGGGCACAGGGCCTCGCGCGGAGATCTCGACGATGAGGTCCGCCGCGTGATCGCTGACCCGTCCCTGCCACTGCGCGACCGGGTGCGGATGGCGTCCGCCGTCGGCGCCGTCGTGACCACGCTCGTCATCTACGGCGATCTGCTGCGCGACGTCTCCTCCGGGGAGCTCGCGGTATTGATGCGCGACACCGTGGGTGACCTCCTCGGCCGGCGCCATCAAGGCAGGCGCGCCGCCACGGTACGGTCCCAGGCGGCCAGGCCCGAGGTGGCCTCTCCGAAGCCGTCGGCGACGAAGCGTCCGCCGACTTCACGCCTAACGGCGTCGTAGACATGGTTACCGCCAGCGCGGCCGTGCCCGCCCGGGCGACGGGGGCGGGGAGTCGCTGGCTCGCGCTAAGTGTGCTGTGCGTCGCGGTGCTCGTGGTGAGCCTCGACAACACCATCCTCAACGTCGCGCTGCCGACGTTGGTCGAGCGGCTGGGGGCGACGACAGCGGAGCTGCAGTGGATCGTCGACGCCTACGCGATCGCCTTCGGGGGATTGGTGCTCGTCGGGGGGAGCCTTGCCGACCGTTACGGGCGCAGGCGGTTGTTCATCCTCGGTCTCGTCGTCTTCGGTGGGGGATCTCTTGGTGCGGCCTTCTCCGGCAGCGTCGATCCCCTGATCGCTTGGCGAGCGGTGATGGGAGTCGGGGCGGCGATGACGGTGCCCTCGGCGCTGTCCATCGTCAACGACGTGTTCCGCGAGGCCGCGCCCAGGGCCCGCGCCATCGGCATCTGGTCGGGGACGATCGGGCTCGGCATCGCCATCGGCCCGGTCGTCGGCGGGCTGCTGTTGAGCCGGTTCTGGTGGGGGTCGGTGTTCCTCGTCAACGTCCCGGTGATCGTCGTCGGCATCCTGGGCACGTTGGCGTTCGTGCCGGAGTCCCGCAGCCTCGCCCCGGACCGGCCGGACCCGGCCGGCTCGGCGCTGTCGATCCTTGGCCTCGGGCTTTTCCTGTGGGCGATCATCGAGGCGCCGAGCCGCGGATGGCTTTCGCCGGAGGTCGTCGGTGCCGGCCTGGTCGGCTTGGCGGTGCTGGCCGGGTTCGTCTTCTGGGAGCGGGCGATCGACCATCCGATGCTGCCGCTCGAGTTCTTTAGCTCGCGGCGTTTCAGCGTCGCGATCGTCTCCGTTGGCCTCGGGCTCTTCGCCCTGTTCGGTGGCCTGTTCCTCGTGACCCAGTTCCTGCAGTTCTTCCTCGGCTACTCGCCGCTCGGTGCCGGGCTGCGGATTCTCCCCATTGCCGCAATCCTCGCCCTCGGCGCCCTCATCTCGCCGCGGGTCGTTCACGTGGTCGGCAGCAAGCTCGTGGCGACCTTGGCCCTCCTGCTCGTCGCCGGCGGGCTTGCTCAGGTCGCCGTCGGGTCCACGGCGGCGGCGACGTACCTCGGAGAACTGCCGGGGATGCTGCTCATGGGTCTCGGGGCGGGACTGCTCATTCCGGCGGCGATCGACTCGGTGCTGGGCGCGGTCACCCAGGCCGGAGCCGGCGTCGGCTCGGCGACAAACTCGACCGCGATGCAAGTCGGCGGCGCGCTCGGCATCGCGGTGCTCGGTAGCGTGCTCTCCACCCACTACCGACACGCGATGCAGGCGGTGATGGCCGGTCGAGCCGTGCCGGCCGTCGCCAGACACGCCATCTTGGGCTCAATCGGCGGGGCGCTTGCCGTGGCCCGTATCGCCGGGGGTGTCGTCGGCGCCGAGCTGGCCGAGGCGGCCCGCGTCGGCTACGCCTCAGGCTCTCGCACCGCCCTGATCGTCGGCGCCGCGGTCACCGGCGCGGGTGCCCTCATCGCGCTCGTCGCCCTGCCCTCGCGACCCCCAGCTGAGGGTCCTTCCCGCCCTCCGGGGAAATAGCCGCAGGCCGTTGGAATCGGAGGACCCGTCGGCGGACTCATGAGGCGAGACCGTTCGTCCGTCGAGGCCCGATGGCACCGGATCGGCCGCACCGCGGCGGGACGAAAGGGCCCAGCCGGGTCATCTTCCCGGCCGGTAATCCCGGTCCTTTTGCCCCGGCCCTCGCCGGTCGGTCCGCCGCCGAGGATCGTTGCAGCTCCGCCCGCCCTGGAGACGGAACGCCGAAGAGAGCTTCGGGCGTGCTTCGAAGGGCCGTGGCCGGCAAGCGAACCTGGTCGGCGCGCCCTGGGTTCACCCGCACGCGACCCGGCGAGATCGGGTCGAGTTTTCGGACATTCGAAGCGAGGTCCGGCCCGGGGGATCCTCGTCACATCTGCGTCGGCCGCGACGCGACGCAGCGCACCTTGGCTAAGAACGGCTGAAACGTGATCGTCGCGCCCGCGGCCCTGCCGAGCGCAAGCACTAACGAGGGGCTGTCCTGTCAGCATCGGCGGGGGCCGGGGTCCGGTTCCCGTGGTCACTGGGTGCTGAGTCCGGCCTCGGGTTCACGATCGCCCGCTTCCACGGGCCGACGGCTGCGGCGAGCATGCCGGAGTTCGGCACGTTGAGCGGGCCCTCATCGGTGCGGAGAGTGACGTAGGTGAGGCTCATCCCGGTCACGACGCCGTCGAATTGGCCGCCGAGCGCTCCCGAGCGCACCCGGATGTGATCCCCGACGCCGAAGGGGCGGGCGAGCAAGAGCACCGCCCCGGCGAAGACGTTGCCGAGGACTTGCTGGGCGGCGATGCCCAACACGACGCCGGTCAGCACTCCGCCGACCAACAGGTGGTCGACCGGCACCGCGGCGAGACCGAGCGCCACGAAGAGAACAACCAGGTAGCCGAGGATCGAGATGACGAAGCGGAGCGCCGACCCCGACGGAGGGAGCGCGCCCTCGCCGACGGCGTGTCCTAGCCAGCGGGTAAGGCGCCGGGTCGTCGCGATCCCGGCGACGACGAAGGCCACCACCGCCGTCCAGAGCACGACCCTCGGCTCGACGCGAGCGGTGTGGACCTTGCCGTAGATCGACCCGAGGACGACCGCGGCGACGGCGAGCGCCCCATAGCAGGCGGACATCAAAGCGTGGTGGGCGTGGCGGACCCGCCCCGACTTGGGGCGCGTCGTCGTCCGGCGGGCGGTACCGCCCGACGACGTCTCCGCCATCAGCTCGCTCCTTCAGATCTCACATCCAACCTCCCGTCCGCGACGGCCCTCGCCGCGGTCGTCATGGTGGTTGAGTGTTGCACCCGGTCTCGCCTGCCGCCCGGCAATCGCTCTGATCCTGGCCGCGCCCGCACGCGAGACTGGTCGCGTGCGCGCCTGGATCGTCGACCAACCCGGATCCATCGAGAGCCGACCGCTCCGTCTCGTCGAACGCCCGGTTCCCGAACCCGGGCCCGGCGAGGTCCTCGTCGCCGTCGCCACCTGCGGCGTCTGCCGAACCGACCTCCACCTCGCAGCGGGGGAGCTCCCGCCACGCAGGCACGGGGTCGTGCCCGGCCACGAGGTGGTCGGTACCGTCACGCAACTGGGGTCCGGGGCCTCGCGCTTTGCCGTCGGTGACCGCGTCGGGATCGCCTGGCTGCGCGGCACCGACGGGACGTGCGAGTTCTGCCGACAGGGTGAGGAGAACCTCTGCCGGCTGCCGCTCTTCACGGGCTGGGACGCCGACGGTGGTTACGCGGAGTTCACCCTTGTCGACGAGCGCTACGCCTACGCCATTCCCTCGGGGATCGCCGACTTGGAGGCAGCGCCCCTGCTCTGTGCCGGGATCATCGGCTTCCGGGCGCTGCGGCGCGCCGCCCTGCCGCCGGGTGGCCGCCTTGGCATCTACGGCTTCGGCGCTTCGGCGCACCTCGCGGCCCAGGTCGCCCTGATCGAAGGCGCGACCGTCCACGTGATGACGCGCTCTGCCGCCGCCCGCCGGCTGGCCCTCGAGCTCGGTGCCGCCTCGGCCCAGGGAGCGAGCGACGCTCCCCCCGAACCCCTCGACGCCGCCATCCTCTTCGCACCGGTCGGAGAGCTCGTGCCCGTCGCCCTCGCTGCTCTCGAGCGGGGCGGGACGCTCGCCGTGGCGGGGATCTACCTCAGCGAGATTCCGCCGATCGACTACGAGCGTGAGCTTTTCTACGAGAAGAATCTGCGCAGCGTGACGGCGAACACGCGGACCGATGGCGAGGAGTTCCTGCGGATTGCGGCGGCCTCGCCGTTGCGCGTGGTGACGACGCCGTACGCCTTCGTCCGGGCGGACGAGGCGTTGCGGGACCTCGCCCGGGACCGGGTCGAGGGGGCGGCGGTCCTCGTCGTCAACGGGGGCTGAAGACGACCGGCCCCCGGGGCACGATCTATCTCGGTCGTCGCCCTGGGCGGGGGATGGGGAACGTTCCTTTCCCAATGGTGTGGGACAGGCTCGTGGCGACTTATCACCACAGGGCCGAGGAGACGGCGAAGCTGACAACCGCGATCGCGTTGAAAAGCGAATGGGTCGCCATCGAGGAGCCGAGCCGACCGGTGAGGTGGCGCACGACACCGAGCACGATCCCGCATGCCCCCACGCTCAGCGCGAGGAGGAGCCCGGCGACCCCGGGATCGTTGGCGACGTGCACAGCGCCGAAGACCACCGCCGTGACCGCCACGCCGACGCCGGCGCCGAACCGCTCGATGAGCTGACCCTGAAGCAGTCCGCGGAAGAACAGCTCCTCGAATAACGGCGCGCCGATACAGGTGAAGAGGACGAGCACGGCCCAGCCGAGCGCTCCGACGTTGGTGATCTTGTAGAGCGCTTTGTCCGGGTTGCCAACGGCTTTCAGTTCGTGGAGGAATGGGACGAGCACGATCGCGGCGACACAACGTGCCACGATCGCCCCGCCGAGCGCGATCACGAGGTCGACCCAGCGGAACCGCAGCCGGAAGTCGGACCGCACCTTCCCGGTGCCGTAGCGACGGCTGGTGAGGAGGCACGTGCCGAACAGGCCCGTCCACAACCCCGCCTCGGAGATGACCAGCCCGGCGAGAGGCCCACCGGGGTGGCCGGTCAGGAGAAACGGGAGGAGGAAGAGGAACGACAGCCCGAAGGCGACGCCAAGGCCCGCGAGCGAAAGCGTGAGCGAGCCGAATGAACCCCGCCAGGCGCCGTCGGGCGGCCGGTCCACCGTGAGGTTGTCGACGGAGACAACGTCTTTGCCGTAGGAGCCGGAGTAGACGTGCTCGGTCCAGATCTCGCCGTCCCAGTAGCGGTAGGCGTGTCGCCCGAACGGGTCCGGGAACCAACCCGGGGCGCTACCGGCGAGGAGGTGTCCCGCCCCCCGCGTCCAGGACGGGGCCGAGCCCTGTCGGGTCCCGCACCTCGGGCAGTAGATGCTGCCGTCACGGAGTCGTCCGCCGCAGCGTCGACAGCGCGGGCGGGCCACGGTCAGTCGAGACGGATGACGACCGAGCGCGCCGCTTTGTCGGCGATCGATTGGTGACGGCTGTCCCACAGCGGGAAGAGGTCGTTCAGCAAGCCCGGGATGATGAACGCCACGTAGAGGAGTAAGCGGATGAGCCAGCGCACAACTCCCCGCCAGAACCCGATCACCTCACCGGTGTCGAGGTCGCGCACGGCGATGTGCGGTGCATGGTTTCCCGCCGTCTGGCCTCGGCCCGTCCCGTTCAGGATGGCGAAGTAGAGGAGGGGAACGCACACCTCGGCGATCACCAGCGCAATACGGCCGCCACCTTCGAGGGTGCGGACCGAAGTGATCGTCCCGTTCGCCAGGGTGACCCTGTGCAGCGTGCCGAAGGCCGTGTTCAGAATGGCGCTGAGGACGCCCATCGGGACGCCGACGATCAAGACGTCGAGCAGCATCGAGCCGACACGCTGCCACCACCCGGCGAGCGGCGCTCCGAACGGGGCGAGCGGCACCCCCGGCGCGTGGCCCGTCCAACTCGGAGTTTGGCCGGGGTAGGCCGGTCCAGGCGGATTCGCCGGACCCCAGCCGTCGGGGGCTGTGCGAGGCGGCAGCGCGGCGTCGCCTCCCGGATACGGTCCGGGGGCGGGTTCGACGTACGGCGGGAAGTGGAAGGGATCCTCCACCGCCGGTTCCGCCGGGGCCGCGGGCGGACCCGGCGCCACTGTCAGCGGCCTGCCGCAGTGTTGGCAGAAGCGATCATCGGTCTCGGTCAACGAGCCGCAGGTAGGACAGAACATCGGTGTCCCCTTCTCCTTTCGGGGCCGTCGCACCGAGACGATCCTGTCGGCACAGTACCGAGGTGCTAGCCGGCTTTCTCAAGCCGATGCCGGCTCCCCGGCCGCCCGATACCGGCGGCACTCGGCGGTAGGCGCTGACGGGCTCGGACGTGCCGCGGCCTCAGCTCGTCGTGACCGCCGGTCCGCTGTCGAAGGAGAACGGCGGATAGGAAGCGGTGAGCGAGGCGAGGTAGCCGAGGAGGCGTGCCTCCCAGCGGACGACACCGCGCTGGAAGTTCCAGAGTCCCACCGGATAGCGCTCGTGGACAAGGACGAGGACCGCGGCGACGATCCACACGATCCAGCCGACGACGCCGATCAGGCAGAGGACGACCGCGCTCGGGATCGCCTTTACGATCCGCCAGAGCGCCGTGCCGACCGTGGGCGACCCGGAGACGACGACGGCGAAGTGGACGGTGCTGCGGTCGAAACCAGGAACTTCGTCGGTGAGCAGCGCGAGGTAGGCGAGAAGACCGGCGAGGAAGGCGAGGATCCTCGTCATTCCCGCGCCAGTCTCCGCGAGGTAGCGCTCTCCACCCCTTTGCGCGATGAGGATCGCCGCGACGACCGGCAAACCGAGGTAGACGAGTCCAAATGCGGTGCCGGACCCCGTTATCCACGAGACGAGCACGAGCAGCAGGATGCGGAGGAAAACGTGAGCGCGGCCCAGCTTCTCGGGTCGCACCAGGTCGAACGTCACCGCGTAGTCGGCCATGATTCAGGTACCGCGCAGTTGAGTCGCGACGGTCTTTGCCCAGGAGCGTACCTGGTCAGGGTCGCGCCAGTCGCCGGAGTGCTCCTTCGCCATCGCCCGCGCCGGGAAGCCGGTGGCGTCCGGCTTCAGCCGACCGCCGAAGGTGACGTGACCGCGGGCACCGACCCGCTTCATCAGTGTCCTGACCCCCCGCACGGGTGGGATCTCTCGTTGCGTGGCGGAGTCGTCGAGGGGGCCGCTTGAGAAGAAGTAGGTGGGCCGCTGGCGCAACGCCTTCGTGTGGTGTCTCACGAAGTGGCGTGACGACTTGTGCCATCGCCCGGCGTAGATGGCGCCGCCGACGATGACGGCGTCGAAATGGCTGAGGTGCGTGATCTGGTCGGGTCGGAATAGGTCGACGGTGAGACCTTCCTCCCGCAGGTCGTCGGCCAACATCTGGGCCAGCTCTTCGGTGCCGCCGCGCTTCGAGCCACAGGTGACAAGAACCCGCATGTGCTCCTCCTCCCGACCGCCCTCTACCAGAAGGCTCGGCTACCGCGGACATCGTGCCCGGGGAACGCCGGACGCTCAAGTCGACGCGCCAGCCCCGGATCGCTGGGCCCCGGTTGGGCCCGACCACTACAGGGCCCGAACGATTCGGAAGAGTCGTCACCGCGCCTGGAGCTCTTGCCGTGGGGAGCGGCGAGTCGCCGGAGCGAGCGCTTCCGCGGTGGCGCGCGAACATGCTGGGTTCCGGGCAGATAGGGCACGGTCAGACAACCGCGCCGGCTTCATGGTCCGATCGCTGCTTCCAGGATCTTGGCGGTGGTGGAGAAGAACCTCGTCGTCAGCCGGGTCTGCAATGTCCTGGCGAGGAATTTCGGGAAGGCCGGCGCCCTGCCGCCGACAATGCGCCAGGTCATGAAGGCTTCATACGACGTCGCGTCGATGATCTCCATGTCGCGTTTCTCGGAGCGAATCGGCAGGTCGAGGCGCGCCAGAGGCTCGGCGGCGAAGACCACGCAGAGCCGCACGTCGGGTGTCGGCTCGATGTTTCTGAACGGGTCGCGGGCGACGATGCGCGCCAATTCGGGGACGGTGCGCAAGAACGTCGGCGCTTCGTAGCCCAGGCTGTCGTTGAGGTGTTGCTCGATGCGCTTCGCCAGGCCAGATCGGTCGCGCGATGGGCTTTGGAAGAACACGTTGCCACTTTGAATGTACGAGCGCACCCCCGAGAGCCCGAGATCGCGGAAAAGACGGCGCAGATCTTCCATGCGCACCGTGTGGCCCCCGACGTTGATGCCGCCGAGCAGGGCGATGTACCGCATGTCCCCATCTTCTCGCGGTCCTCGTCAGGCGTCTTCTAGCAGAGCCGGGTTAGGCCGAGGCCTCGCTGTCGGGATGGCGGAGTGTCCGACCGCGTTCTTCCGCGCGGCGCGTTATGTTCACCGCGGTGAGGGTCCTACCTGTTGTCTTCGCTGCCTGCCTTTTCGCCGCGGGGACCGGGGCGGCGACGGCGCGACCGACGGCCGGTGCCGCTGACTTCGCCGGCCGGGCCGGCGTGCCCACACCGAACCTGCCGTGCGGCAAGCCGATCTCCCTGTCCCCGGGGGTCGTCGTCCCGCCGGCCGACCTCGTGGCGGTGACATTTGTCGCTCCCGACGACGGCTTCGGCGTCACGGTCTCTCAGCTTGCTTGCCGGACGAAAGAGGGGAAATCGGAGGCCACACAGGCCTTTCCGGTGCGGGTCGTCACGAGCGCGGACGGGGGGCACACCTGGAAGGTGATCGGCAAGACGGCGCCTCCGGGCGTCGTTCCGGCGCAGCCCGGGAAGGTCGTGGTCGCCTTCGCATCTCCTCAGCGCGGTTGGATCAGCGCCAATGGCCACCTCGACGAGACCGTCGACGGCGGGCGTCGCTGGACGGCTTCGCATCTCGGTCGGGCGCTCGTCGTCACCGTGGCGCGCGTCGGCAACGTGGTTTTCGCTGTGACCTCGGACCCGTGGCGGCTCTGGCGGCTCGACCTCCCGTCGGGAACCTGGACACGGGGAGTCGTCATTCCCAGTGCGGGCGTGCCGGTCTATGTGACGACACTGTTCGCGCTGACCGCGCTCGGGCCGGAGCCGAACGAGGCCGTCGTCGCGACCGCGAACTACGGCGACATCCCGCCGGAGATCGCCGTAACGAGAAACGGCGGCGCGAGCTGGCGAGTCAGCGCCGACCCGTGCACCCACCCGACCTGGGTCGGCGTGGCGGCGCTCGCCGAAGCCGCCGACGGGACGATGGCCGTACTCTGCGCCGGCGGTTCGGCTGCTGGTTCGGGGACGCGCGGGTTCTACGTTTCTACCGACAGCGGGGCGACGTGGGGACTGCGCGCCGCGGACACCGACCTGTCGGGTCCGAACCGCTCGGGGATCCCGCTAGGAGACAGCGGCGACGTCCTCGCGGCCTTAAGCGCGGGTCGCTTCTTTCTCGCGGTCGCGGGTGGCTTTGCGGCTTCCGACGACGGTGGGCGTCACTGGTCGGGCGTGGCGGTCGGAGGCGTCTCCGGCCGGGAGGGCTTTGACCTTGGCGCGGCAGGCGGCGAGGGGAGCTTCGCCGTGCTCACACCGTCCGAGACGTGGCTGCTCGCCCCGGGCGTCGGTCTATTCCGGACGACCGACGGGCGCGCCTGGCGCGCCGCATAGTCGCGCCGGGCCCCGCGGGATCAGCTCCCGAAGAGGGAACGCGCCGCCGCGGCGATGCAGCTGGCCGAGATGCCGGCGGCGGCGAGGAGCTCAGCCGCCGTCCCCGACTGCGAGAGCTCGCGCACTGCGAGGTGCGCGAACCGCGGGACCGCCCCCCCTGCGACGAGAGCCGACAGGACCGCCTCGCCGAGCCCTCCGGCGGGGTAGTGGTCCTCGGTGACGACGATCCGCCCGCCCGTCGCGGCGCACGAGGCGACGAGCGTCGCCATGTCGACCGGCTTGACCGAGTAGCAGTCGACGACGCGTGCCGCGATTCCCTCGGCGGCGAGGAGCTCCGCCGCGGCGAGGCTCTCGTGGAGGGTCACTCCGGCGCCGACGAGCGTGACCACGTCGGCCGGTCCTGAGCGCACGACCTTGGCGCCGCCGACGGGGAATTCCTCTTCCGGGCCGTAGATGACGGGATAGGCGCCGCGGGTCGTCCTGATGTAGGAGATGCCGGGAAGGTCGGCCATCGCCACGGTGAGGGCCACCGCCGAGGTCGCGTCGGCCGGATAGAGGACGGTCGAGCCGTGGACCGCCCGAAGCGCGGCGAGGTCCTCGAGGGCCATCTGCGACGGCCCGTCGGGACCGATCTCGACGCCGGCATGAGAGCCGGCGAGGCGGATCGACGCCCCGGAGATCCCCGACATCCGCAGGAAGTCGAAGGCGCGGGAGACAAAAGCGCCGAACGTCGCGGCGTAGGGGACGTAGCCGCGCACGGCGAGGCCCGACGCCGCGGCGACCATCAGCTGCTCGGCGATGAACGTCTGGAAGTAGCGCTCCGGCGCGACGGCGAGGAACATCTCGGCGTGCGTCGAATTTCCGACCTCGGCGTCGAGCACCACCACTTCGGGGCGCGCCGCCAGGGCGACGAGCGCCTCCCCGTACGCTCTGCGGGTCGCGACCTTGTCGCCAAGGGCGTAGCGGGGGAGCGTCACCGGGGCGTGCGGATTCGGCGTGATCGCCGGGGTTCCGGGTTCGGGCAGAGCCGAGGAGACGACTATCGAGCTCGGGCCGCCGAGCGCCGCGATCGACCTTGCGGCAATCTCGGCGGGGAGCGCCACGCCGTGCCAGCCTTCCTTGTCCTCGACCTCCGGCGCTCCCTTGCCCTTGATCGTGCGGGCGAGGACGACCGACGGCCGGCGCACTCGCTGCGCCTCGTTGAGGGCCGCGTCGATCGCCGCGAGGTCGTGCCCGTCGGTCTCGATCGGATGGCATCCGAAGGCCGCGACGCGCGTCGCGTAGGCGTCGAGGTCCCAACCGAACTCGGTCGGCCCGCGCTGGCCGAGCCGGTTGACGTCGACGATCGCGGTGAAGTTGTCGAGCTCGTAGAACGCGGCCTTGTCGAACGCCTCCCAGACCGAGCCCTCGCTGAGCTCGCTGTCGCCGCAGAGCACCCAAACCCGGTAGGGCAGCTCGTCGAGGAACTTGCCGGCGAGCGCGACGCCGACCGCCGCGGCGACGCCGACCCCGAGCGAACCGGTGGCGAGGTCGACCCAGGGGAGCACCGGCGTGGGGTGGCCCTGCAGCCGCGACCCGAAGCGGCGGTATTGCGAGATGAGCTCGTCCTCGTCGATGACACCGACGGCCCGGAAGACGGCGTACAAAAGAGGCGAGGCGTGGCCCTTCGAGAAGATCAGGTGGTCGTTCTCCGGTCGCTTCGGCGCGGTCCAGTCGTAGCGGAGATGGCGGGTGACGAGCACGGCGAGCAGGTCGGCTGCCGACAGGCTCGAGGTCGGGTGGCCGGAACCGACCGATGTCGTGCAGCGGATCGAGTCGACTCGGAGCTGTCGCGCGAGATCAGCGACGGATTGCAGGTCATCTGCTGGCATGGCGCACCTCGACGAGTTCGAAAGGACGGCCGAAAGGGCTTTTGTAGGCTAGCGCCGTCGGCGTCGGGAGCCCGGTTCCGGCGTCAGATGGGACCGAGGACCTTGCCCATGCAGACGCTGACGACGGATTCGACGTAGGGACCGTACCTGTCGATCTCTGAGTATCCCGCCCGCCGGCACGTCCCGAGCGCGTCCGGTGAGCGGACCCCGGTCTCGGCGACGATCCGGGTTGCCCCGAGCGAGCGCGCCTCGGACTCGAGGAAGGCGAGGATGGTGGTGCCGATCCCGTGACCCCGGGAACCGGGGACGAACATCCGCGTCACCTCGGCGAGCCTCTCGCTGATCATCCGGACGGCACCGCAGCCGACGTCGTCGCCATCGAACGAAGCCACGACGAACGTGCCGCGTCCCGGAGCCACCTCTTTTTCGGCGAGGTCGAAATGGCAGTCGACGGGATTGGGATAACGCCCGCGCAGCTCAGCGTTGAGGGCCGCGATGAGGGTGGCCGCCGACGGGCCAGACAGCCGCTCGCGCCGGAGGTCGACCTCCAACCGACCGGCCTGCCGGCCCTGCGGCGAGGTCACGGGGACGCAGGGCGCCGTGGGTCCTTTCTGTCCCCCGCCGGCGGCGGCCCGAGCTTGTGGCCGAGGGGCCCGAGCAGGGCCTCGAGGGACACGACCATCACCCGGGTCGCCGCTGCTGGGGACCGGCCGAGGGTGGCGCGCAGGTACTCCCACATCGGCCAAGAGGTGATGAGGTCGACGGCGTCGGCGATCGTGCGCCCGTCGGCGCCGGCGCGTCGCAGCTCGGACGCGAAGGTGGCGATCACGTGGTCGCGACGGGTCAGCGTGCAAATGGCGATTCCCTCGGCCATCTCGGGCGAGCTCTGCTCGCCGAGAATCGTCGCCCGCCGGATCGGCGTGAGCGCCTCGAAGAGCCTGCGGCACTGGTTGGCCAGCGTCACGATGCGCTCGGCGAGGTCGCGGCCCGGGTCGATCGGCTGGAGGAATTCAGCGTGTTGGCGCATCTGGAGGTCGAGGGCGAGGCGGCGAAGCGCCCCAGCGTCCTCGAGGTGGTGGTAGACGGTGCGGAGCGCGACCCCGGCGCGCGTCGCCACCTCCTCGGCGGTGGGTCGGACCGTTCCCTCGCCTACGAGACCGAGCAGGGCCTCGACGACTCTGAGCCGCGTCCTCTCTCCACGGGCGCGTCGCCCGTCGACGGGGCAGGTCTCGGTGTCTCCCGGCATCTTCGCCTCGCCATCTCAGGCGCCGCGGGTTCGGCGGTCTCCGCGAGATGTTGGCACACACCCATGCAGGGAAACGAACCCGGGCGAGTCGGCCGCGGCATTTCTCGTCCTTCGTCGCTACGAGTCGGCGGTGCGCCGTCCCCGGGTTCGCGGCCACGGGCACGGGTGGCCCGGGTCTCCCCGTACGTCGGGCGGGCCGGAGGGAGGCCCACCGTCTCTCGGTCGTTCTCGGTCGGCGGCTCCCGGGAGGCGAGGCGGCCGGAGGCCGGCCAGGTCTCACCCGGGAGCCACCGAGGTGCGCCCATTCGGTTGGGTGCGGTGGTCAACGGCCGCTCACTCGGCGTGACCGAACGACCTGATCTCCTCGGCTTCCTCTGCGGTCAGCTCTCGCGGCTGATCGCCGCGCTTCACCTTCTCGCTCTGGACGTGATGGCGGATCTCGTCGACGATCTCCGGGTTGGCGAGGGTGCTCACGTCTCCGACGTCACCGAAGTTCGAGATGGCCGCGATCACCCGGCGCATGATCTTTCCGGACCGGGTCTTCGGCATGTCCTGCACGATCCAGACGCTTCTCGGCCGGGCGATCTTGCCGATCAGGCGGTCGACGGACTCCTTGACCTTGTCTTCGATCTCCTTGCTCGGGGACAGCCCGGGCTTGAGCGCGACGTAGATCTCGACGGCCCGCCCGCGCACCTCGTCGATGACCGGGACCGCCGCCGCCTCGGAGACCTCGTCGACCGTGAGCGCGGCGGACTCGATCTCTTTCGTCCCGAGCCGGTGCCCGGCGACGTTGATCACGTCGTCGACCCGACCGAGGATCCGGAAGTAGCCGTCGGCAGCCTGCACCGCGCCGTCGCCGGCGAGGTACGGCCAATCGTGCCAGTCCTTGCTGTTCCGGTCGGCGCAGTACTTGCCGTAGTAGATGTCCACGAACCGCTCGGGCTGGCCCCAGACCGTCTGGCAGAGCCCGGGCCAAGGGTTGCGGATGCAGATGTTGCCCGCCCGGCCGCTGCCGGTGGGCACCTCCTTGTGGTCCTCGTCGTAGATGACGGGGTAGATGCCGAGAACCGCCGGTCCGCAGCTGCCGGGCTTCATCGGGTGCACCGCCGGCAGCGTGGAACCGAGGAACCCGCCGTTCTCGGTCTGCCACCACGTGTCGACGATGGCGGCCTCCCCCTTGCCGACGACGTCGTGGTACCAGCGCCACACTTCCGGCTCGATCGGCTCTCCCACCGTCGTCATGAGCTTGAAGTGGTAGTTGAACTTCGCCGGCTCGTCCGGTCCGAGTTTGCGCAGCATCCGGATCATCGTCGGCGCGGTGTGGAAGATGTTCACGCCCAACCGCTCGGCGATTCGCCAGGCACGGGCGGGGTCCGGGTAGGTCGGCACGCCCTCGTAGATGACGGTCGTCGTCCCGAGCAAAAGCGGCCCGTAGACGATGTAGGAGTGTCCCGTGATCCATCCGATGTCCGCGGTACACCAGTAGGTGTCTTCTGGGTGGATGTCCTGGTAGTACTTCGAGGTTCCCGCGACGTAGGCGAGGTAGCCGCCCGTCGAGTGCTGGCACCCCTTCGGTCGCCCCGTCGTGCCGCTCGTGTACATGAGGAATAGCGGCGCCTCGGCCGGCATGGAGACGGGGTCGACTGCCTTGTCGCGGTAGGCGCCGATGAGCTCGTCGACGAAGAAGTCCCGGCCTTCGACCATTGGGGCCTTCGAGGCGTACTCGCCCGGGTGGCGCCGCCAGACGAGCACCTTGTCGACCTCCTGGCCGAACTGGCGCGCCGCTTCCACCGCTTCGTCGGCCCGGGCCTTGTGGTCGACGAGCTCGCCGCTCCGGTAGTAGCCGTCCACGGTGACGAGGATCCGACTGCCGGAGTCGGCGATCCGGTCGCCGCACGCCGCGCCCGAGAACCCTCCGAACACCTCGCAGTGGATCGCGCCGATCCGGGCGCAGGCGAGCATGGCGACGGGGAGCTCGGGGATCATCGGCAGGTAGAAGGTGACCCGGTCGCCGGTCTGCACCCCTGCGAAGTCCCGCAGCAGGCCCGCGAACTCGTTCACGCGCCAGTAGAGCTCCTGGTAGGTGACGGTCTCGATCTCCTCGGTCTCCGGCTCGGGCACCCAGATGACCGCCGCCTTGTTGCGCGACGTTCCGAGATGGCGGTCGATGCAGTTGTAGCTGGCGTTCAACCGGCCGCCGACGAACCACTTCCAAAACGGCGGGCTGCTCGAGTCGAGCAGCGTGTCCCAGGTCGAATCCCACGACAGCAGGTCGGCGTACTCCTTGAAGCACTCGGGGAAGTGCTCCTCGTCGAACCGCTCGAAGATCCGAGGATCCGCGGCGTTCGCCTGGGCGACGAAGGCTGGGGAGGGGTAGTAGTAGTCCTCTTCGCGCCAGTGGACGGCGATCTCAGCCTCAGAGACCTGCTCGCTCTCGGAAGCCTCCGTCGGAAGCTCTTCTGCCATCGTTCCTCTCCAATCTCCGCCGTTTTTGCTGTCGACCCATTATCGCGAGCGCCACCCGGCCGCGCGGTCGACGCCGGTCCAACCGGCCCGTGACGGGGGTCATCGCCCAGACTAGGGTCGAAATCGCCTGAGATAGAACCCAACGCGGAAAGAAGGCGACGCCATGACGACATATCCCGGGGAGACGCAGGGAGCCTCAGCCAGCGGCGGCGGAACCGCCCCGGTCGTCCATCGGGTGGCGGATCCGGGCCCGCTCGGTCTGGCCGCTTTCGCCATGACGACCTTCGCCCTCAGCCTCGGGAACACGAACGTCTGGGGACCTGGGGCCAAAGCCGCGCTCGCCCTGGCCCTCGTGTACGGCGGCGGTGTCCAACTCCTGGCGGGTATGTGGGAGTTCGTCCGGAAGAACACCTTCGGGGCGGTCGCTTTCTCCTCGTTCGGGGCCTTTTGGATCGCCTACTACGTCTTTTCCAAGTTTGTCGTCCCGGGGATCAAGACCGCCGACCTCCCGGTCGCCGTCGGCGTCTTCCTTCTCGGCTGGGCGATCTTCACCGCTTACATGACGGTGGCGTCGTTCCGGGTGAGCGGCGCCGTGGTCTGCGTCTTCGTGCTCCTCACGGTCACTTTCGTGCTCCTCACGATCGGCGCGTTCCATTCGAGCGAGGGCTTCACCAAGGCCGGCGGATGGGTCGGGATCGCCACGGCGGCCGCGGCGTGGTACGCCTCGTTCGCCGGCGTCGTGAACGAAACGTTCCGCAGGACGGTGCTCCCGACGATGCCGCTCGCACCCCGCTGAGCGCCCCGTTGGGTGCTCAACAAGACCACAAACCAAGCTAGCCCACTAGCCACACCAGTAACATCAGGCGTAACCTGTACTCGTGAGCGTCCACAACCTCAAGAGCCTTTTCAACCCCAACCGCGTGGCGGTCGTCGGCGCCGGCCGCGAACCGTCGCAGCTCGGCCACATCGTCCTAAGGAACCTGATCGACGGCGGATTCGACGGGGTCGTCTATCCCATCAACCCAGGGCGCGAGTCCGTAAGCGGCGTCCAGGCCTACCCGAGCATCGCCGAGACGCCGGCGAAGCCGGAGCTGGCGATCGTCTGCACCCCGGCGGCGGCGGTGCCTGAGGTCGTGCGGGCCTGCGGCGAGGAGAAGGTGCCGGCGATCGCCGTCCTGTCGGCCGGTTTCCGGGAAGCCGGGGCCGAAGGAGCCGAGCTCGAGCAGGCCGTCCGCGAGGAACTGGGACGTCACGACGGCATGAGGCTGCTCGGGCCGAACTGCCTCGGCCTCATCGTGCCGCGCCACGGGCTGAACGCCAGTTTCGCGAAGACGATGCCGATCGACGGCCACATCGCCTTCGTTTCGCAGTCCGGTGCCCTCGCGACCTCGGTCATCGACTGGGCGGCCGCCCAGCAGATCGGCTTCTCCCAGGTCGTCTCCATCGGCAACATGCTCGACGTCGACCTCGGCGACCTCATCGACTACCTCGCCCAGGACGCCCACACCCGCGCCATCTTCCTGTACATCGAGACGGTGACCCAGCCGCGCAAGTTCATGTCGGCGGCGCGCGCCTTTTCCCGCACGAAGCCGATCATCGTCTACAAGGCGGGACGTTTCGCCGCCTCGGCGAAAGCGGCCGTCTCCCACACCGGCGCGATGGTCGGCGAGGATGCCGTCTACGACGCGGCGTTGCGCCGCGCCGGCGCGGTGCGCGTCGGCCGGATCGAGGAGGTCTTCGCCACTGCCGAGTTGCTCGCCCGCGAGCAGCCGATCTACCGCTCCCGCCTGGCGGTCGTCACGAACGCGGGCGGTCCCGGGGTGATGGCGGCGGACGCCCTGCTCGCCCGGGACGGCGAGCTGGCGGAGCTCCAGCCGGAGACGATTAAGGTCCTCGACGAGGTGCTGCCGGCGGCGTGGTCCCACGGTAACCCGGTTGACGTGCTCGGCGACGCGCCGGCAAAGCGCTACGGGGAGGCGGTGCGGGCGGTGCTCGCCGACTCCGATGTCGACGCGCTCCTGGCGATCCTCACGCCACAGGCGATGACCGACGCCACCGCCACGGCCGACGCCGTGCTCGCGGCGCGGCGCGGGTCGCCAAAGCCCCTTCTCGCCGCCTGGATGGGCGGGCGGTCGGTGCGCGAGGGCCTGCAACGCCTTTCCGCCGGCGGGGTGGCCGCCTACGCCTACCCCGAGCAGGCGGTGGGCGCGCTCATGGACCTCGTCTCGTACGGGCGCAACCTTGAGACGCTGCACGAGACGCCGCGCAGCCTCCCCGTCGGCTTCGCGATCGACCGGCAACGCGCCAAGGAGCTGATGGGCGCGGTGCTCACCGAAGGGGGCGGCATCCTCTCGGAAACGTCGTCGAAGGCCCTGCTCGACGCCTACGAGATCCCGTTCACCAAGCCGTTGCCGGCGTTGTCGGCCGACGACGCCGTGGCGGTCGCGGCCCAGATCGGCTATCCGGTCGTGCTGAAGGTCCGTTCGCCCGATATCACGCACAAGAGCGAAGTCGGCGGGGTCGAGGTCGGCCTGGCGGACGCGGCCGAGGTCCGGGCGGCGTTCGACCGCATCGAAGCCTCGGTGCGCAAGCGGCGCCCGGAGGCGGAGGTGCAGGGCGTGACCGTCCAACCGATGGTGCGGACCCCGGGCTACGAGCTCCTGCTCGGGGCCCGCAAGGATGCGATCTTCGGTGCGGTGATCCTGCTCGGCGCCGGCGGCGTGGCGGCGGAGGTGCTGCGCGACCAGGCGCTGGAGCTGCCGCCGCTCAACGAGCGCCTGGCGCTCGGCATGCTGCAGTCGCTGCGGATCTGGCCGCTGCTCGCCGGGCACCGCGGGCGCCCGGCCGTCGATCTCGACGCGCTGTTGGAGGTCATGATGCGCTTTTCCTACCTCGTCGCCGACTATCCGGAGCTCAGCGAGATCGAGATCAACCCGCTGCTCGTCAGCACCGACGGGGCGATCGCCCTCGACGCGAGGGCGGTCGTCGACCAGTCGCTCGTCGGGCGCCACATGCTGCCGTTCTCGCACCTCGCCATCAGGCCCTACCCCGAGGAGTACACCCGCGAGGCGACGACGACGGGCGGGCTCGCCGTCACGTTGCGTCCCATCAGGCCCGAGGACGAGCCGGCCTGGCACGAGATGCTCGACGCCTGCTCGGCCGAGACGATCTCGCTGCGTTTCAGTGCGATGGTGAGGCACACCCACGAGTTCGCGACGCGCTTCTGCTTCATCGACTACGACCGCGAGCTGGCGATCGTTGCCGAGGTCGAGTCCGGCGACGGCACGAAAAAGCTCGCCGGCATCGGCCGGCTCGTCGCCGACCCCGCCCGGACCCGAGCGGAGTACGCCGTGCTCGTGGCCGACCCCTGGCAGCGGCGCGGCCTCGGCAACCTGCTCACGAGCTACTGCCTCGAGTGCGCGCCGGCCTGGGGGCAGTCGTGGGGACTGCGCAATGTTTGCGCCGAGACGGCGACGGAGAACACCGGCATGATCGCGGTGTTCGAAGGGCAGGGCTTCAAGCTCACCCGCCGGGCTGACGAGGGGATCGTCTTCGTCGAGCGCCGCCTGCAGGCTGCCTGAGCAAGTCGGGCGCCGGCAGGGCCGGCCGCTCACAGCCGCCGCCGTCCGACGGCCGGCGCCTACAGTTTCGCCGTGACAAGGGTCGCGACGGCGTGAACACGCTGCTCAGGCCGCTCCTTGGCCTCGGCGGCTGGGAGGCGTACGCGCTCATCGGGGCGCTGTGTTTCGGCGAGGCCGCGCTCTTCGTCGGCTTCGTCTTCCCGGGGGAGACGGCGGTCGTCTTCGGCGGCGTGCTCGCCTCAGAGCACCACGTCAGCCTGACGTGGATCTGCATCCTCGTCGTGGCCTGCGCGATCGTCGGCGACAGCGTCGGCTACGAGGTCGGCCGGCGCTTCGGGCCCGTGCTCTTGTCTCACCGGCCGCTGAAGGGCCACGCGGGGGTCGAGCGGACCCGGGATTTCCTGCAGCGGAGGGGCGCCTACGCCGTCTTTGTCGGCCGGTTCGCGGCGGTGTTCCGCGCCCTCGTCCCCGGCGTCGCCGGTGCTTCTAAGGTGCGCTACCGCACCTTCCTCGCCGCCAACGCCGCAGGCGGGCTCGTTTGGGGGATGACCTACACGCTCGCCGGCTACGCCGTCGGCAGGTCCTACCAGAAGGTGCTGACCTGGGGCGGCCGGACGTCCGCCGCGATCATCGTCGCCGTCGTGCTCGCCGTGGTCGTGGCGTTCATCGTCCGCCGCCGACGCAGCCACGCCGGCGCGCCGGGCGAGGCACCCCCGGGCTGAACCTGTCGGGCGGCCGCGGGGCGCCGATATGCTCGCCCCTAGGACATCCGGAACCGAAAAGGTGTCGCGCGCCACGGTCAGCGGGGGAGAACTTATGGCATTGCGGCTAGGCGACTACGCACCCGATTTCACCGCCGACTCGACCGAGGGGGAGATCGCGTTCCACCACTACCTCGGGCGAAGCTGGGGCGTCCTGTTCTCGCACCCGATGGACTTCACGCCGGTGTGCACGACCGAGCTCGGCGAGGTCGCCCGCCTGATCGGCGAGTTCGAACGGCGCAACACCAAGGTCGTCGGGCTCTCGGTCGATTCCCTCGCCTCGCATCGCGCCTGGTTCGCCGATATCAAGGAGGCGACGGGGCACTCGCTGAACTTCCCCGTGCTCGCCGACCCCGATCGCGTCGTCGCCAGCCTCTACGGGATGATCCACCCCTTCGCCAACGACACGCTCACCGTCCGGTCGGTCGTCGTTATCAACCCGGACAAGCGGGTCGCGCTGCTGGCGGACTACCCGTTGGAGACCGGCCGGGACTTCTCGGAGGTCCTGCGGGTCCTCGACTCGCTCCAGCTCGCGTCGCGCTATCCCGTCATGACGCCGGTGAACTGGAAATCGGGCGACGACGTCATCATCTCGCCGGAGGTCTCCAACGAGGACGCGCGGGCGACGTTCCCGCAGGGATTCCGGGCCGTCAAGGACTACCTTCGCTTCATCGCGCAGCCCGGCTGACCCGCCGGCGCCGGGGCGACAAGGACCGCTCGGTGGTCAGGGTTCGCCGCGCCGCCGTTAGGCTCACCGCCGCACAGAACCGACACCGTGGTGAGCGCCGTACGCGCCGCCGGAATGGAACAGGTACGAAGATGGCACTGCAGCTGGGCGACGTTGCCCCGAACTTCACCGCTGACTCGACCGAGGGGAAGATCACGCTCTACGACTACCTCGGCCAAAGCTGGGGGATTCTCTTTTCGCACCCGAAGGATTTCACGCCGGTGTGCACGACCGAACTCGGCGAGGTCGCCCGGCTGAAGGGCGAGTTCGACAGGCGCAACACCAAGGTCCTCGGCGTCTCGGTCGACCCGGTCTCCTCCCATGTGGGCTGGGTCGCTGACATCAAGGACGCAACCGGCAACTCGTTGAACTACCCGTTGCTCGGCGACCCCGACCGCAAGGTCGCCGACCTCTACGGGATGATCCACCCCAACGCCGACAACACCCTCACGGTGCGGTCGGTCTTCATCATCGGCCCGGACAAGAAGGTCAAGCTGACGATGACCTACCCGGCGTCGACGGGGCGGAACTTCGAGGAGATCCTGCGGGTTCTCGACTCGCTCCAGTTGACGGCGAGCTATCCCGTCGCCACACCGGTGAACTGGAAAGACGGCGAGGACGTGATCGTCGCGGCGGCGATGTCGGACGACGAAGCCAAAGCGACGTTCCCCAAGGGCTTCAAGTCGGTGAAGAAGTACCTGCGCTACACCCCGCAACCGAACCGCTGAGCGGCTCCGCCCGACCGCTCGTGGCGCCGAGTCCCGCCTCCGGTGACCGGGGGCGGGACGGTGCGCCGCCCGCAACGGGAGTTCGTGGGCCCCAAGGGTACGATTCCGGGCGATGCGGAGCGCTGTCCTTTCGGCGTATCGGCGTTTCATGTCCTGGGCTCCGATCGACAAGGACGTCTTTTTCTACCTGTGCGCTACGGTCTTCGCCGTCACAACGGCCGCCGTCGCGATCTCGGCCGACTATCGGGAGTGGGGCGAGATGGCCGCCGTCGCCTACGGCATCGGGACCGCGGTCTCTGCCGTCGCCGCCGTCGCCGCCCGGTGGGGCACGATCGGGCCGGCTGCGGCGAGCTTTCTGCGGCGATTCGTCGTCGTGGCCGTCCTCTTAGGTGCGGTCGTCGTCCCGCTTGTCTGCGAGCTCATCTGGCGAGCAGAGGCGCGTCCTGGTCCGAACGCGCAGTCCGAGGTCGCCGTCGTCGAGCGTGCCGGCGACCGGCTCGCCGAGGGCAGGAGCCCGTACCTCGACCACCCGGTGACCGTCGGCGTCTCCCCGCGTTCTGACGCGAAGTCGATCGACGCCAATTCGTTCTACCCGTACCTGCCGGGCATGGCGCCCTTCGGCCTCGCCAACGCCGCCGCCGGGCCGGCCGAGCTCGGCGACGCCCGGCTCACCCTTGCCGGGTTCACCCTCGTTGTCTCGGCGCTCGCCCTCCTTGGGGCTGACGCGACGGTGGCGCGGCGGGGGCGTGTCCTGCAGTTCCTCGTCGTGCTGCCGACGGGGGCCCTGGCGATGGTGACCGGCGGCGACGACCTGCCCGTCCTCGCCCTCATGCTGGCGGGCCTCGTGCTCGCAGCAAGACGACGACCCTTCCTCGCCGGTCTCGTCCTCGGCTGGGCGGCGACGCTGAAGTTCACCGCTTGGCCGGTGATCGCCCTTGCCGTCCTCGCCGTCCGGGACCGGGACGACCGTCCGGCGCCGCGTCGCTACGCCGCGGCGGTCGCGCTCGTCGCCGTCCCGGTGATCGGCGTCGGCTTCGCGACGAACCCCGGGGCCTTCTTCGAGAACGTAATCCGCTTCCCGCTGGGGCTCACCGCGGTGAAATCCCCGGCGGCGAGCCCGCTTTTCGGCCAGATGCTCGTCACGATGTTCCCCGATCACCGCCGGCTCGTCACCGCGGCGCTCATCGTCGTCGGGCTCGGCGTCGTCGTCTATGCCCTGCGCCGCTGGACGCCGCGCACCGTGGCGGAGGTGGCGCGCTTCACCGCCTGGGCGATGCTGCTCGCGACCCTGCTCGCCCCGGCGACGCGCTTCGGTTACCTCATGTACCCGGCGAACCTCTTCGTTTGGGCCTACCTGCTCGACGGGATGGTTCCGGCCACCCGGACGGCGGGCGCCGAGGAGGGCGCGCCCGCGCCCGCCCCGGCCGTCTTGGCCGGCGGCGTCGCGCCGGCCGCGCCGGGCTGATCTCGGGACGCCGCTCCACTTCGCAGCACACGCCGGCTCGGGATTGTGCCACCGTGACCAGGTCGGCGACGGTACCCTGTGATATGGACGCGGTGAGCCCACTCGACCGGGAGCACCTCACCACGCCGATGCTTCTCGTCGGCTTCGACGAGAAGCCAGAGTCGGTGAGCTCGATCGAGCCGTTGATCTCGACGCTCGCCCTGCGTCATCCGGGACTCGACACGACAGTCGTCCGTCGCGCTTTCGCCATGGCCTCCCGCGCCCACGAGGGCCAGCGCCGGCTCTCGGGCGAGCCCTACGTCAGCCACTCGATCGCCGTCGCCCAGATCGTCACCGACCTCGGCCTCGAGTCGACGAGCGTCGTCGCGGCGCTGCTCCACGACGTCGTCGAGGACACGCCGGTCACCGTCGCCGAGATCGAAGCGGAGTTCGGCCCGGTCGTCGCCCAGATCGTCGACGGGGTCACGAAGCTCGACCGGCTGAAGTTCTCCTCGCGGGAGGCCCAGCAGGCGGCGACGGTGCGCAAGATGCTCGTCGCGATGGCGAACGACTGGCGGGTGCTCGTCATCAAGCTCGCCGACCGGCTCCACAACATGCGCACCCTCTCCGTGATGCCGGAGTGGAAGCAGCGCCGCATCGCCCAGCAGACCCTCGACATCTACGCGCCGCTCGCCCACCGCCTCGGCATCCAGGAAATCAAGTGGCAGCTCGAGGACCTTTCGTTCTTCACCCTTCACCCGAAGCGCTACGAGGAGATCGCCCAGATGGTGGCGACGCGGGCACCGAGCCGTGAGCTCGAGGTCGCCGAGGTCGTCGAGATCCTCAAGGCTCGGTTGTCCGCGCTCGACGTCGAGGCCGTCGTCACCGGCCGCCCGAAACACCTCTGGAGCATCTACGAGAAGATGGTCGTGCGCGGCAAGGAGTTCGAGGAGATCAACGACCTCGTCGGCATCCGCGTCATCGTCGACGCCGAGAAGGACTGCTGGGAGGCCCTCGGCGCCGTCCACGCCCTGTGGCCGCCGGTGCAGGGCCGCTTCAAGGACTACATCAACTCGCCGAAGTTCAATCTCTACCAGTCCCTCCACACGACCGTCGTCGGTCCGCGCGGCAAGCCCCTCGAGGTGCAGATCCGCACGATGGCGATGCATTTGCGCGCCGAGCACGGCATCGCCGCCCACTGGGGCTACAAAGAGGACGCCGCCCACCCCGGGGAAGCCTCGGCGGCCGACGAGATCCAGTGGCTGCAGCGCATCGTCGACTGGGAGCGCGAGACCCCGGACCCGATCGAGTTCCTTGAGACGTTGAAACTCGACCTCGAGCAGGACGAGGTCTACGTCTTCACGCCGAAAGGCGAGATCATGACGCTGCCGACGGGGGCGACGCCGATCGACTTCGCCTACATGATCCACACCGACGTCGGCCACCGTTGCGTCGGGGCGCGGGTGAACGAGCGGCTTGTGCCTTTGGAGACGAAGCTCCAGTCGGGCGACACCGTCGAGATCATCACCTCGAAGTTCCCGACGGCGGGCCCGTCGAAGGACTGGCTGAAGATCGTCGTCTCGCCGAGGGCGCGCAACAAGATCCGTCAGTGGTTCTCCCGGGAGCGCCGCGAGGACGCCATCGATAACGGCCGCGACGAATTTGCCAGGGAGCTGCGCCGGGAGGGCCTGCCGGTACGCCGAATGTTCGATTCGAGCGCCCTCGAGCGGCTGGCGAGCGTGCTCGGCTACGCCGACCCCGAAGGGCTCTACGCCGCGATCGGCGAGGGCCACCTCTCCGGGCGGGCCGTCGTGCAGCGGTTGCGACGCGACATCCTCGGCGAGGGCGACGAGCAGCTGCCGACGACCGTTCTCCAGCCGCGGCGGTCGACGGTGGGCGAGCCGGGCAGCGCCGGCGTCTTCGTCGAGGGGCTCGACGACATGCTCGTGCGCCTCTCCGCCTGCTGCACCCCGGTGCCGGGCGACCCGATCGTCGGCTTCGTGACGCGGGGGCGCGGCGTGTCGGTCCACCGTGCCGACTGCGTGAACGCCCTCTCGCTCGCCGGCGAGCTCCGGGAGCGGCTCGTCGAGGTGGAGTGGGACGCGGCCCAGGTGGGTCTGCACATCGCCGGCATCGGGATCAAGGCGCTCGACCGCTCGGAGCTGCTCGCCGACGTGGCGCGCGTCCTCGCCGAGCACCACGTCGGCATCGTCGGAATCTCTGCCGAGACCGCGCCGGATAGGGTGGCGAGCATGCGATTTGAGTGCGAGCTCGCCGACAGCGCGCACCTCGACTCGGTCCTTGCCGCGCTGCGCGGGCTCGAGGGCGTCTACGACGCCTTCCGCCTGTTGCCCGGCAAGGGCAGGTCTTTCCGCGCCGCCAACTCGTGAGCGCCTTCCAGGCGCCCAAGGGGACGCGCGACGTCCTGCCGCCGGAGAGCGCGCGCTTCGCCGGTGTCGTCACCTGCTTCGCCGAGCTCGCGCGCTGCGCCGGCTACGGGCTCGTCATCTCGCCGATGTTCGAGGACGCGCAGCTTTTCCGCCGCAGCGCCGGGGCGACGACAGAGCTGGTGCGAAAAGAGATGTACGAGTTCGAAGACAAAGGCGGGCGGCTGCTCGCGCTGCGGCCGGAGGGGACAGCGTCGGTCGTGCGCGCCTTCGTCCAGCACCACCCGCCGGTTCCCTGGAAGGTCTGGTACGCGACGTCGGCGTTCCGCTACGAGCGGCCCCAGGCCGGGAGATACCGCCAGCACCACCAGCTCGGCGTGGAGGCGATCGGCAGCGCCGACCCCGACCTCGACGTCGAGGTGGTCGCGCTGGGGAGCGCCTTTATCGCCTCGCTCGGGCTGCGCGGGGTCGCCCTCAAGGTGAACTCGATGGGCGACGAAGCCTGTCTGCCGCCGTACCGTGCCGCGCTCGTGTCGTACCTGCAGGGCCACGCCACCGAGCTCTGCGGTGAACACGCCGGCCGCTTCAAGGCGAACCCGCTGCGCGTCCTCGACTGCAAGGACCCGGCCTGCGTCGCCGTGCGCGCCGCGGCGCCGCGGCTCGGGGACTCGCTCTGTGCGGCGTGCCGGGAGCACTTCGCGCGGGTGACCGACGGCCTCACCGCCCTCGGCATCGGCTGGGCGGCCGACGAGTTCCTCGTGCGGGGCTTCGACTACTACACCCGAACGACCTTCGAGTTCTCCTCGCCCGCGCTCGACGCCGCGCAGGACGTCGTCCTCGGCGGCGGTCGCTACGACGGGCTCGTCGCCGAGCTGGGCGGCAAGCCGACGCCGGGGATCGGCTTCGGCAGCGGCATCGAGCGCATCCTCCTCGCCTGTGACGCCGAAGGCGCCTTTTTCGACCCCGGTCGCGCCGTCGACGTCTTCGTCGTCGACCTGCTCGGCGGGGCGGCGGCCCGCGACCTCACGGCGAGGCTGCGCCGATCGGGTATTGGCGCCGACCGCGCCTTCGAGGGCCGCTCGCTCAAGGCCCAGCTCACCCTCGCCGACCGCAGCCGGGCCCGCCTCGCCGTCATCGTCGGCGCCGCCGCGGCGGGGGCGGGGCAGGCGACGCTGCGCGTGCTGCGCGGCGAGGCCGCGGGACACCAGGAGTCGGTCGGGCTCGCCGACTTGGAGGACTCGATCCGGAGGTGGCTTTCGTGACCGGGAGCGGGGAGAGCCCGGCAGGGCCCGGCTTGCGCACGCACTACTGCGGCACGCTGCGGGCGACAGACGTCGGCCGCGAGGTCTCGGTCTGCGGCTGGGTGGCGCGCCGACGCGAGCACGGCGAGCACCTCGCCTTCCTCGATCTGCGCGACCACACCGGCGTCGTCCAGTGTGTCGTCGAGGCAGCCCGCGGCGTCCGGCCCGAATACGTCGTGCGCGTGACCGGCACGGTGCGTCTCCGCCCCGAGGGGACGGCGAACCCGGCGCTCGCGACCGGCGAGGTGGAGCTCGGCGACTGCGTCGTCGAGACGCTGGCGAAGTGCGAGCCGCTGCCGTTCTCGCTCGACGAGCGGGCCGAGACCGACGAGCCGGTCAGGCTGCGCTACCGCTACATCGACCTGCGGACGGAGCGGATGCAGGCGAACCTGCGGCTGCGCGCCGTCGTGAACTCGGCGATCCGCCGGGCGATGGAGCGTCAGGGCTTCGTCGAGATCGAGACGCCCCTGCTCTGGACGCCGACGCCGGAGGGGGCGCGCGAATTCGTCGTGCCGTCGCGGCTCCAGCACGGCCTCTTCTACGCCCTCCCCCAGAGCCCCCAGATCGCCAAGCAGCTGATGATGATCGGCGGCTTCGACCGCTACTACCAGATCGCACGTTGCCTGCGGGACGAGGACCTCCGGGCCGACCGGCAGTTCGAGTTCACCCAGCTCGACGTGGAGGCGAGCTTCGTCGGCCAAGACGAGATCCTCGGGTTCGTTACTGAGGCGATGGTCGAGGCGACCGAGGCGGCGACCGGCGAGCGTCCGGGGGAGTTCGCCCGCCTCACCTGGGCTGCCGCGCTCGACCGCTACGGCACCGACAAGCCCGACGTCCGGTTCGGGATGGAGCTTGTCGATCTCACCACCGCCCTCGCCGCGGGCGGGTTCGCGGCCCTCCGCGCCCCGGCGGTGAAGGCGATCGTCCTAGCAGGCGGGGCCAGCTTTGGCCGGGCCCGCCTCGACGAGCTCGTCGGCCGCGCCCGGTCGCTCGGCGCCAAGGGCCTCGTCTGGTTGCGCGGGGTCGGTGACCCCGTGGCGCTCGACGGTCCCGCGGCGAGGCACCTCGCGCCGGACGAAGCCGCGGCGATCATCGCCGCGACGCGCCTGATGGCAGGCGACCTCGTGCTCGTCGTCGCTGACGAGTACCGCCGCGCCTGCGAGGTGCTCGGCCAGCTCCGGCTGGAGCTCGGCCGGCCGGCGAGCGCCTCCGGCCCGTTGCGGTTCTGCTGGGTCGTCGACTTCCCGCTGTTCGACGGGGTCGACGCCGACGGCAACCCGCAGGCCGCGCACCACCCGTTCACGATGCCGTACCTCGAGGACCTCGGGAAGCTCGAGTCCGAGCCGTTCAGCGTGCGGGCGCACTCCTACGACTTGGTCCTAAACGGCTGGGAGCTCGGCTCCGGTTCGCTCCGGATCCACCAGCCCGAGCTCCAGCGGCGCGTATTCGCCGCGCTCGGCATCTCGGACGCCGAGGCGGAGTCGCGCTTCGGGTTCCTCCTCGACGCCTACCGCTACGGTGGCCCGCCGCACGGCGGGTTCGCCGTAGGGCTCGACCGCTTCGTCGCGATCCTCGCCGGCGAGGAGAACATCCGCGAGGTGATCGCCTTCCCGAAGACCCAGTCCGGTGCCGACCCGCTCACGGGCGGCCCGCTCGCGCTCCCGCCGGAGCGACTCGGCGAGCTCGGGCTGCGTCTCGCCGGCGGCGCGCCGCCGGCGACGGGGGCGAACTAGGGGCGCGGGCAGGTCGGGGATGGCACAGGGACCGCACGCCGACCTGTTCGAGGCCGCGGCCGCCGCGGAGCTGTCGAGGACGGCGCCGCTCGCGACGCGAATGCGGCCAGGAAAGCTCGAGGACTTCGTCGGCCAGGCGCACCTCGTCGGTCCCGGCGCGACCCTGCGGGCGCTGATCGAGGCGGACCGGCTCTCCTCGGCGGTCTTCTTCGGCCCAGCGGGCTCGGGCAAGACGACGCTCGCCCGCATCGTCGCGGCTCGGACGGCGAAGGTCTTCGTCCAGCTCTCGGCGACCTCGGCTGGCGTGCGCGAGATCCGTGAGACCCTCGAGGCGGCGCGCCGCGAACTCGGCACGACCGGGCGGGGCACGATCCTTTTCCTAGACGAGATCCACCGTTTCTCGCGGTCCCAGCAGGACGCGCTCCTGCCGGGGGTCGAGGAGGGCCTGATCGTGCTCATCGGTGCGACGACGGAGAATCCCTTCTTCTCGCTCACCTCGCCGTTGCTGTCGCGCTCGACGCTCTGGCGCTTCGACGCCCTCGGTCGCGCCGACCTCGCCGAGCTCGGTGGCCGCGCCGTCGAAGCCGAGCACGCCAGGATCGACGCCGAGGCGCTCGAGGCGTGCTGCGACCTCGCCGACGGCGACGCGCGCACGATGCTGACGACGCTCGAGATCGCCATCGCCGTCGCCCGGACCCGCGGGGTAGGCGAGGTTGTGATCGGCCGCGCCGACGTCGAGGCGGCGAGGACGACCCGCGCCATCCGCCACGGGCGCGACGCCCACTACGACCTCGCCAGCGCCCTCATCAAGTCCGTGCGCGGTTCGGACCCCGACGCCGGGGTCTACTGGCTCTGCCGCCTGCTCGCTGCCGGCGAGGACCCCCGTTTCGTCGCCCGCCGGCTGGTGATCCTGTCGAGCGAGGACGTCGGGTTGGCGGACCCGCTCGCCCTCGTCGTTGCCGAAGCGGCGGCGGCGGCCCTCGACCGGGTGGGGCTGCCGGAGGCGGCGCTCAACCTCGCCGAGGCGGTCGTCTACCTCGCTGTGGCGCCGAAGTCGAACCGGGCGGCGAAGGCCCTCTGGGCGGCCGAGGCGGACGTCGAGGCCGGCTCGCTCGGCGCGGTGCCCGCCGAGCTGCGAGGGTCGAACTACCCCGGGGCGGCCTCGCTCGGGCACGGGGTCGGCTACGAGTATCCTCACGATGACCCGCGTGGCTGGGTCGCAGCCGAGTACCTCCCGGCCGAGCTCGTCGGACGGCGCTACTACGAGCCGTCCGAGCACGGTGCCGAGGCCGGGATCGCCGAGCGGCTCGCCGCCCTGCGAAGCCTTCGGCACGATGCCGCGTCCGGGGATGCCAAGGCGAAGGAGAACCGGACACGGTGAGGCGATGACGATCTCGAGCGACCAGCTGCGGGCGGCGTTCACCCGCTTCTTCGTCGAGCGCGGGCACGCCGCCCTCGCCCCGGCGAGCCTCGTGCCGCTCGACCCGTCGGTGATGTTCACGATCGCTGGCATGGTGCAGTTCAAGCCGTACTTCACCGGCGAGGAGCGAGCACCGGTCGAGCGGGCGACGACGATCCAGCCCTGCTTCCGCATGTCGGACATCGACATCATCGGCACGACGACACGCCACGAGACGCTGTTCGAGATGCTCGGGAACTTCAGTTTTGGCGACTATTTCAAGGAGCTGGCGATCCCCTACGCCTGGGAGCTCGTGACCGAGGTCCTCGGTTTCGAGCCCGACCGGCTCTGGGTCACGATCCATGAGTCAGACGCCGATTCCGCCGAGATTTGGCAGGAGGCGGCCCAGCTGCCAGCCGAGCGGATTCAGAAGATGG